>CATJLA010000142.1 GCA_949741215.1 uncultured Oscillospiraceae bacterium | reverse complement strand
GGGGGCCGGCTCTGCGGGACCATTATCTGCTCCACTATATCATTTCCGGCAAAGGCACCTATCAGTGTGACGGTGTCAGCTACGATCTTGCTGCCGGCGACCTGTTTATTGCCTACCCCGATAAGATTATTACCTATACCGCCGACCTCCAGCAGCCCTGGGAATATTGCTGGGTGGGCTTTCATGGCACTGAGGCTGACCGCCTTGTCCGCCTCACCCCTTTTCGGGAGGATCATTTGGTGCTGCATCTGCCCGAGGCCGGCATCCAGGAGCGGATTACCGAGATTTTTACCGCCCGGGGAAATCGCCCCAGTGACGAAATGAAGATGATCGGCGGCTTATACTGCCTGCTGGCCCGGATTGCCGAGCAGCAGGCCCAGCTTACTGACGTCACCGACATTACCAGCACTTATATTGAAAATGCGCTGAAGTATATTCAATATAACTATTCCCACACCATTGATGTTACCAGTATTGCCGACAGCATCGGCATCAGCCGCAGCCATTTGTACCGGGTGTTTATTAAGCATATGGGCATGTCTCCCAATGAGTACCTTACCCGGTACCGCATTAACAAGGCATGCTCCCTGCTGCGCAATTCTGACCTGACGATTACCAATATCGCCAATTCTGTGGGGTATGACGATCCTTTGTATTTCTCCCGGGTGTTCAAAAAGGTAAAGGGGGTTTCCCCCAGCGGATATCTTCAGGACGTTACCCAGCGGGACGAAGGTTAGCAGTTTTGTCCCATGAACCTATAATTAAGGAGTGTTTGAAATGGAGCCCACAACCGAACTGTTTACAGACGTTGAAAAAACTGCCTCTTTTCTGCAAAAATCCTGGAATAGCCTTACCGCCTGGGCCGCTGCCTTTCTGCCTAAATTGCTGCTGGCTTTGATTGTTTTTGGGGTGGGCTATTTGGTAATTCGGCTGGCGATCAAGCTGCTGAAAAAAGGGCTTGGGCGCTCCAAGCTGGATCCCTCTCTCCAGGCTTTTCTGCTTTCCCTTTTAAAAATCACCCTGATTGTACTGCTGGCCATCACCTGCGCCTCTATGCTGGGGCTGGAAACTACCTCCCTGATCACAGCGGTAGGCGCTGTAGGGCTGGCTTTCTCCCTTGCGGTAAAGGATAGCCTTACCAATCTGGCCGGCGGGATGCTGTTGCTGTTCACCAAGCCATTTTCCACCGGGGACTTTGTCTCGGTGGGAGATATCTCCGGCACTGTGTCGGAAATCAGCCTGGTTTACACTCGTCTGACCACGCCGGATAACAAGGTGGTTTATCTCCCCAATGGAGATGTTTCCAAGGCTACGGTGGTAAATTTCTCCTCCCAGGCAACCCGGCGGTTGGATCTTACCTTTTCTATCGGCTATGAGTGTGACTTCCATAAGGCAGAACAGGTGATTTTGAAGGTTGCCCAGCAAAATCCCATGGTGCTGCAGGACCCTGCCCCCATGGTTCGTCTTACCGCCCATGGCAGCAGCTCGCTGGATATCCTGTGCCGGGTGTGGGTGGAATCCGCTAACTACTGGCCCCTGAATTTTGACCTGCTGGCCCAGGTAAAGGATGCCTTTGACGAGGCGGGCATTTCTATCCCCTACCCCCAAATGGATGTGCATCTTTCCAAATAAGCTTTATACAAAAGCAAAGAGCAGTCGAGTACTTTCGGCTGCTCTTTTTGTTATGCAGGACGTAAGTGCCCGGCATCAGTTCTCCGCCTTGACTGTCAGCTTTTCGCCGTCGTAATCCACTGTAAGCAGGGTACCCGGCACAACGGCGTCCCCGATAATCATCTTGGCAACTAACGTTTCCACCTTGCTTTGGATATACCGCTTCAAAGGCCGCGCTCCATACAGCGGGTCAAAGCCTTGGTCGATCACCGCCTCCTTCGCTTGGTCGGTTAGCTTAATATCCAGCTGCCGGTCCTTCAAACGGCTGCGCAGGTTTTCCAACTGCAGATCCACAATGCGGAAAATATCCGCTTTCGTCAAGGGCTTATAGAAAATAATCTCATCCAGCCGGTTCAAAAACTCCGGGCGGAAGGACCGTTTGAGAATCTCCTCTACCTGACGCCTGGCATCTTCGGTAATTTCACCGTCCGCACCGATGCCTTCTATCAAATAGCTGGACCCTAAATTAGAGGTCAGAATGATAATGGTGTTCTTAAAATCCACCACACGCCCCTGAGAATCGGTGATGCGGCCGTCGTCCAACACCTGCAGCAATATATTGAAGACATCAGGATGAGCCTTTTCCACCTCGTCAAACAGCACTACGGAATAGGGCTTGCGACGGACCGCCTCGGTAAGCTGACCGCCCTCCTCATAGCCTACATATCCGGGAGGCGCTCCAATCAGGCGGGAGACGGAGTATTTCTCCATATATTCCGTCATGTCGATCCGCACCATATTGTGCTCATCGTCAAACAGGCACTGGGCCAGGGCTTTTGCCAGCTCGGTTTTGCCCACGCCGGTAGGCCCCAAAAACAGGAAGGAGCCAATCGGCCGGTTGGGATCCTGAATTCCTGCCCGGGAGCGCAAAATTGCCTCGCTTACCTT
>CATJLA010000141.1 GCA_949741215.1 uncultured Oscillospiraceae bacterium | reverse complement strand
CGCCGGTGGTGCTTAAAAGCTCCACCGCAATCTCCTGGTTCAGCTCGTTATCCTCCACCAAAAGCACCCGGCTGCCGCTGTAATCGGCATTTTCATCCAAGCCGGAAGGCTTCCCCTCTCTCCCTGCCTCCCCCGTAAGGGCAGAAAGGGTAGCCAGCAGCCTGCTTTTAAACAACGGACAGGGCACAAAGGCCTTTACCCCCGCCCTTGTGGCCCGATATTCCATTTGGGCCCAATCCTCCTCTGAAACCAGCAGAATAGGCAGCCCCTGGCCCGCCAGCTGGCGCACATGGGCGGCAACCTCCAGCACCGGCATATCTCCCAGCTCCTGGCCTAACAGCAGGGCACAAGGCATCCTGTTTTCGTACTGAGCCTCAGTCAGCCAGGTAACAGCGGCCACTCCTGTGGTTAGCCGCACCGGGCTCAGGCCCTCTTGACATAAATACTCCATCATCTGAGCGGCCCTGTCTTCCCTGCTTTCCGCCACCAGCACCACAGCACCCTGGGGCAGTGTAATCCCCCGTTTTGGCTGGCAGGAGGCCGGAATCGGCAGCTCTACCCGAAACAAGCTGCCCTTCCCTTCTTCACTTTCCACTGTAATTCTGCCGCCCATGGCATCCACCAGCCGCTTTACAATAGACATCCCCAGCCCAGTACCCTCAATCCGGCTGATCGTCGTATTCTGCACCCGTTCAAAGGGGAGGAAAATCCGCTCCAAAAACTTCTGGCTCATGCCAATTCCGTTATCTTGGCAGGTAAAGTCCAGCCACAAAGCATCCTCCTCCCGGCGCTGGGCAAAGCGGGCCTGAATACAACCGTTTTCCTGGGTATATTTCACGGCATTGTTCAAAATATTCACCAGTATCTGACGTAAGCGCAGCGGGTCGCCCACCAGGTTCTCCTCCAGAATCTCCCCAATTTCCAGCAAAAAGCTCTGGCTTTTCTGGGCGGTTTGGGGCCGGATAATCACCGCAATATCATGCACCAGGTCCGCCAAGGAGAACTCCTCCTCATTCAAAGCCATCCGGCCGCTGTCAATACGGGACATATCCAACACATCGTTCACCAAGCTCATCAGGTGAGTAGACGCGGTTTTTATCTTGTTCAAGCAATCCTGCACCCGGGCCTTTTCATCAATATGGGCAAGCCCGATAGAGGTCATCCCCAAAATAGCGTTCATAGGAGTACGAATATCGTGAGACATATTGGAAAGAAAACGGCTTTTTGCCTGATTCGCTTCCTCCGCCTTCTGCAAGGCAGCCTCCAAAGCGGCGTTCATACGGGCCAGCTCCTCCGGAGGATCCTGCTCCTGGTCCGGAGAGGCTAAAATCCAAAGCTGATGGGCCTGGTCCAGCTGTTCTGTCACCACCTGCAGGCCCTGGGTAACCTGCTGGGGATTCCCAGCCAGCAACTCGTCCTGAGCAAGATGGGTAAGGGCAGCTGCAGCCCTGTCCGCAAACAGGATGCGCAAGCCATTCTGCCCGCACTCCACTACAAAATGCCCCCGGGCCTGGCTGTTGTATGCCTGCTTTCTCTCATCCATAATCAAATCCCTCATTTTCTCAGACGTTCTGCACCCTGATTTTTCTGTATTACTGCCATAGTCTTTCCAAATATCCGGCAATTCCATCCTCATCATTGCTGCCGGTTATCTCATCTGCCGCTGCCTTTACCTCGTCAATGGCATTGCCCATGGCAACTCCTGTGCCGCACAGACGCAACATTCCAATATCCGTATAATCATCGCCAAAAGCGGTAATTTCGTCTGCTGTAATGCCGCAGACCTCACATATCCTGGCAATCGCGTTTTCCTTAGTGGCCGCCTTTTGGGTAAATTTGTACCAGCACCCGCCAGAAAAACGCAGGCAATCACAGTCCGGCAGCAATGCCTGCAGCTGAAGCGCCTGGCTTTCCTCCGGTATTTCCACGCAGATTTTAAGCCCGCTTTGGTCAAAGCCATCAAAATTGGTGTAAACGCTGTCTCCCCAGCTCTGATCCTGCTTTTTCGGGTCCAGCCTGTAATTCCAGTAATGAGCGTCCACCGTGTCCACTGTAATTTCGCAGTTCGCCCCACACACTTCACGGGTCAGGGCAATTACCCGCCGGATTTCCTCCGGAGAAAACTCCACTTGATAGAGACACTCTCCCCTATATTTGACAAAAGCGCCGCCGCTTGTTACCAGCACCTCCGGGCGCAGCCGGGCAAAAAAGGGCAAAGCGTTCTGCTCCCCGCGGGAGGTTGAAACCCCGATCAGCATCCCCTTTTCCCCGCACCTTTGAATCGCCTTTTCTGTTTCTGATGAGATCGTCTTATCACTTTGCAGCAAGGTACCATCCAAGTCAAACAAAAGCAGCCTGCAGCTCTTCATGCTGTCCTCCCTTTTCGCAAAAGCGTTCACTCTGCCTATTATAAAGATTATACTACATTCCAAAACAAAAAGCAACCGGCTTAAATGTCCTGGACGTCCCGCAGCCGGGAGGTTTCAGGCAGAATTTTAAGGCATAGTGCGGCAGTGACGTCCCAAAAATGCAAAAAAGAGGCCGGAGCCAAAAACTCCGGTCTCTTTATAAAAAGGGTGTTGGGAATCAGCTTCAGGCAAATCCAGCGGAATTAGTACATTCCGCCCATGCCGGGGTTGGGAGCAGCCGCTACAGGGTTTTCTTCCTTCTTATCCACCACCAGAGACTCGGTAGTGAGCACCATAGCAGCAATAGAAGCAGCGTTCTGCAGGGCGCTTCTGGTAACCTTGGCAGGGTCAACAATACCGCTTTCGATCATATCCACATACTCCTCGTGAGCAGCATCAAAGCCGTAGCCCACCTTACGAGAGCGGCGGATCTTATCCACAATCACAGAGCCTTCCAGCCCGGCGTTGGCAGCAATCTGACGGATCGGAGCCTCCAAAGCCTTCAGCACAATGCGCACACCGGTTTTCTCGTCGCCCTCGCAGCCGGCAATCAGCTTCTCCACAGCGGGGATCGCATTGAACAGAGCGGTTCCGCCGCCTGCAACAATGCCTTCCTCCACAGCGGCCTTGGTGGACGAAAGTGCGTCCTCAATCCGCAGCTTCTTCTCTTTCATCTCCACCTCGGTGGCAGCACCAACCCTGATAACCGCTACGCCGCCGGCCAGCTTAGCCAGCCGCTCCTGGAGCTTCTCCCGGTCAAAGTCGGAAGTAGTGGTTTCAATCTGGGCACGGATCTGAGCAATTCTTGCCTTAATTTCAGCGGAATCCCCAGCGCCGTCCACAATGATGGTGTTCTCCTTTTGTACCCGAACCTGACGGGCACGGCCCAGCTGGTCAATAGTAGTTTCCTTCAAATCAAGGCCCAGCTCGTCGCAGATAACCTCGCCGCCGGTGAGGGTAGCGATGTCCCGCAGCATTTCTTTTCTTCTATCGCCAAAGCCGGGAGCCTTTACAGCCACGCAGGTGAAGGTGCCTCTCAGCTTGTTCACCAGCAGGGTGGAGAGAGCCTCGCCCTCAACGTCCTCGGCAATGATAACCAGCTTCTTGCCAGACTGAACAATCTGCTCCAGCAAAGGCAGAATATCCTGGATCACAGAAATCTTCTTATCGGTAATCAGGATGTAAGCATCGTCAATAACCGCTTCCATTTTCTCGGTATCGGTAACCATGTAGGGGGTGATGTAGCCTCTGTCAAACTGCATGCCCTCTACCACATCGCTGTAAGTTTCAGCGGTTTTGGACTCCTCAATGGTGATAACGCCGTCAGCAGTAACCTTCTCCATAGCGTCGGCAATCAAAGTACCGATAGCCTCGTCACCGGAAGAAACAGAAGCAACCCGGGCAATGTCCGCAGAGCTGGTAACCTTCTTGGAATTCTCCTTGATTGTCTCCACAGCGGCATCCACAGCCTTCTGGATCCCCTTCTTCACAATCATGGGGTTAGCTCCAGCGGTAACATTCTTCATGCCCTCATGCACCAGCGCCTGGGCCAGCAGGGTAGCGGTAGTAGTACCATCGCCGGCAGCATCGTTAGTTTTGGTAGCAACTTCCTTCAGCAGCTGGGCGCCCATGTTCTCAAAGCCGTCCTCCAGCTCAATATCCTTGGCGATGGTCACACCGTCATTGGTGATCAGGGGAGCGCCAAACTTCTTATCCAGCATCACGTTTCTTCCCTTGGGGCCAAGGGTGATCTTCACGGTATCAGCAAGCTTGTCAATTCCGGCCTGAAGCGCCTTTCTGGCGTCCTCACCGTACAGCAGTTCTTTGGACATAATAATTCCTCCTAAATAAGTTAAAAGTAATAGTGAAGAGTAAATAAGGTAGGTGTCCCTTCAGGAACAGGTTTTAATAAAGGCTCTGTTGGAATGGGGTTAGCAATCTGGGGGCGTAAAGTCTGCCGACGGGTAGTGCTGCGGCAAAGTCAGGTACCAGTGGATGCCGAAGCGGTCGGTTACGTTGGCGCCACAGGGGCTCCAGGGCAGCTCGCAGGGGGCCATGTCTACAACGCCACCCGCTTTCAACAGGTTGAAAGCGAACTCCAGCTCTTCCCTGGTTTCAAAGCAAAAGCCCAGCTGCACATAGTTTCCTTTGTGGACGGGACCTCCCTCTTTTTCCTCTACCACCGACAAAAGCTCTTCGCCATTCTTCATCCACTCCGAGTGAAAGTAAGAGCCATCCTTGTTCAGCATATGATAACCCAGCTCCAGCCCAAAAGCTTCCCGGTACAGCTCCCCTGCCTCCCGGCTATTTTTTACATTGATCCCAATCCCAATACTCATTCATCGCTCCTCCTTGCTGTGCTACTCTACAACAGCAAGAATATCACTCTGACGCAGAATGGTATACTCCTGGCCGTCCACCTTCACCTCGGTGCCGGAGTACTTGCTGATCAGCACCTTATCACCAACCTTTACCTCCATGGTAACCTCCTTGCCGTCCACAACCCCGCCGGGGCCTACAGCAACAATCTCAGCAACCTGGGGCTTCTCCTTGGCGCTGCCCGCCAGGATAATCCCGCTTTTAGTGGTTTCTTCCGCTTCCACCATCTTAATCACAACTCTGTCTGCCAGCGGCTTAATCGTCATTGTAATTCCTCCTTAAAAATCAGACCGCTATTCCCTTGTGGGAAACAGCATGGTTCTTGTCAAATTTAGCACTCTCATTTCTTAAGTGCTAAATCTATTTTAGCCTATTTCCGGAAAAAATCAAGTGTTTTTTTGAAAAAATTTCCCTTTCCCGCAGTTTTTTACAATTCGTTCATCATTTACAGTTGCCAGCAAACCCAATTCAGGCTATGATAGTGGTAGAAAAACCGCATTCCGCCTTAAAATTCACCAATTTGCCTCATTTTGCTTTCAGGACGTCGCACCTCCCGAATTTCCCAAGCCTTTTCCTGGAGCACACAGCATAAAAGGAGCAGTTACGTCACAAAAGCAAAAAGCAGGAGTGAATAAAGACGTATCGCGGAACACCTTGCCGGTCAATTCTAAAAACGCCGCGCATTTTGTTTTGAAGGAGTAGTATTACTATGGCAGAAGATTTTAACAAACGCACCCCACCCCCTACCGGCAGAATAATACTATACTGCATTGCTTCGGTAGTAGTATTGCTGGCGCTTGGGTATATCAGCCAGTATTTTTCGTAAAAGCAAAGCAGCGCTTCTCTGCTCCGGCAAAGAAGCGCTGCTTTTTCCCATTTAGCCAACCCCCATCAAACTATTTCAATACCGGCATTCCCCAAACATCCCCTGCAATATTGCAATCGTTCCCGAAGGGCACGTTCCTTCCCTATTCACTATTAACTCTTCCCTTTTCCTTACGGAAGCGTTCAAAAACCCGCTTCCGCTACGTTGTTTTTGGAAACTCCTTCCCGCACTTAGGGCAACGGATAATAATTTTCCCCCGCCCTTTCGGCACCCGTACAGTCTGCTTACAATCCGGACAATGGAAATAACGGTGGGTCTTGCTGTCCTTTATCCGGTTCACCCGGATTTTACACCACCCAAATCCTCTTTTGAAAAAGCGTTTCACCGGGTTCCACAGCTTCATAAACTTATCATTCTCCGCCCTGCGCCGAACAATATTCCGGGAGAACATCCGAAAAACCACCCACACCATGGGGATGTACCCCAACAGTACCAGCCAGGGCAGCGGCGCCCGTCCTACAAAAAACGCATAAAGGAACGAAAGCACCAGCAGCGCAACATTCAGCTGATCCGTACCATAACGGCCATACATAAACCTCTGCAGGGATTCTATCATCCGGGAAAACATAACAAAACGCTCCTTTTATTCCGCATTCCGGGCGGGCAGCTGCGGGCCGGGCCCATTTAGAATCTGCATAAATTCCTCGCCGGTAATCGTCTCCCGCTCCAACAAAAACTTCGCCAGCTCATGCAGCTTTTCCATATGACTGGACAGCAGCTCCTTAGCCTTATTGTAAGCGGAAGCCACCAGCTCCACTACCTCTTTATCAATCCGGGCGGCAGTTTCGGCAGAGCACGCCAGGGTAGTATCTCCGCTTAAATATTGGTTGTTCACCGTTTCCAGTGCAACCATGCCAAACTGCTCGCTCATGCCATAACGGGTGACCATAGCCCTGGCCAGCCGGGTAGCCTGCTCAATGTCATTGGCAGCGCCAGTAGTAACCGAGCCAAAAATCAGCTCCTCCGCCACCCTGCCGCCGGTAAACACCGCCAGCTTCTCAAAGGCCTGCTCCTTGGAAAGCAGTACCTTCTCTCCTTCTTCTACCTGCATGGTATATCCCAAAGCCCCGGAGGTGCGGGGGATAATGGTAATTTTATGCACCGGGTCAGCATTTTTCTGCAGCGCCGCTACCAAAGCATGTCCAATCTCGTGGTAGGAAACAATCAACTTTTCCTTGGTGGAAATTGCCGCTCCCTTCCGCTGGTATCCGGCAATGATCGTTTCTACCGCTTCCTCCAAATCCCGCTGGATAACTCTGTCCCGATGATCCCGCACCGCCATCAAAGCGCCCTCGTTAACGATATTGGCAAGCTCCGCGCCGGAGGTACCGGCAGTAGCCCTTGCTACAGCGTTCAGGTCGATATTGCCGTCCGTTTTCACCTGCTCCAAATGCACCTTCAGGATAGCCTCCCGGCCCTTCAAATCCGGCAGTTCCACCGGGATTCTTCGGTCAAACCGTCCGGGCCGCAGCAAAGCCTTATCCAGCGTTTCAGGACGGTTGGTGGCGGCTAAAATCACCACGCCCTTACTGCCGTCAAAGCCGTCCATTTCGCTCAGCAGCTGGTTTAAGGTCTGCTCCCGCTCGTCATTGCCGCCCATAACTCCAGTATCCCGCTTTTTGCCTATGGCATCAATTTCGTCAATAAACACAATACAGGGCGCCTTCTCCTGCGCCTGCTTGAACAGATCCCGCACCCGTGCCGCGCCCATGCCCACAAACATCTCTACAAACTCCGAGCCGGAGATGGAGAAAAAGGGCACCTGGGCTTCCCCCGCCACAGCTTTGGCAAGCAGGGTTTTGCCGGTTCCGGGCGGTCCTACCAGCAACGCGCCTTTAGGCAGCTGTGCGCCAATCTCCTTATACTTCTGCGGGTTGTGTAAAAAATCCACAATCTCGGAAAGAGCTTCCTTGGCCTCATCCTGTCCGGCCACGTCCGCAAAGGTTTTGCCGCTTTGGGCGGAAACATACACCTTGGCATTGCTTTTGCCGAAGGTCATGGCGTTGCCGCCGCCCATTTTCTTCTGCATAGAGGACATCAGCAACCGCCCCAGCCCCACCAGCAGCAAGGTAGGAAGAATCCAGGAAAGCAAAAAGCTCAAAAGGGGCGAGGCCTCCTGGGGGATCACCTTACCATACTCCACCCCGGCCGCCTCCAGCCGCTCCACCAGCCCCGGCTCCTGCATGTTACCGGTGACGTAAGTGCGCACCTTGTCCTCCTCATTCTTTCCCAAAAAAGCGATCTGATCCTCCTCCACCTGAACCAAAGTCACCTTACCCTGTTCCAGCTGGCTGATAAAGGTATTGTATCCCACTTCCTGAATCTGCCTACCCCGCAAAAAGGGCACCAGCAAAGTATTCAACAGCATCAAAACCGCAAACGCCACCAGACAATAGTAGATCAACGGTTTTTTGGGAGTTTTCATCTCATCCATCTCAACTCTCTCCTTTTCTCACCCCATCAGGGCAAAAATGTTTCACGTGAAACAATTGTTCCTTTTGCAGTAAAACTCATTCTAAATTCGTCCCGCAGGGACACCTTCCCTATTCCCTATTCACTATTCCTTTTTACTTATAAGAAATACTATAGGTCAGCCTTCCGGCTCTGTCAATGGCATTTACAAAAGATTTACCATTTTGTTACCCAAACTCCGTTTTCCGCCCGCCAGTTTTCTTTTTGGGCAGGGGACGTAACTGCAGCCCCGCAGGCGGCAAAGCGGCAGTTACGTCCCGCAAAAAAGCTTTGCCTATGCTAATGGATCTCAATAAATCTGCTGGCTGCCGTTAATAGCTTGCCCCAAATAAGCGTCAATCCAACGGGAAGCCCCTTCTTTGTCCCGTGCGCGCAGCAGATTGTACAAGGTTTTGGTATTGTTCACCAGGGCGGGAATGCCGTACAAATTGCAGAAACGCACCCACAGTGCAATCACCGGGGACTTAAAAGAATAGTAGATCAGCGGCAAAATACTGTTGCCCCCTACCAGCGCCAGTTCATGCTGAAAAGCAAAGGCCGCCTCCGCCGCCTGCTCTACACTGGACGAAGCGGATATCCGGGCCACATGCTCCCCCAGATGCTCCAACGCCTCATCAGAGGCATAGAAGATAGCCCTGTCCGCCGCTAAATGCTCCAGGGCCTGCCGTACCTCCAAAATCGAGCGGATTTCGTCGTGGCCCAGCACCCCGCCCTTGTACTGCATAATGGCAATCAGGGTGCTCAGGTTGCCCTCCCGGCGGTAATCCGCCACAAAGGTGCCCTGGCGGGGCCGCACTTCCAAAAATCCCTGGTCCGAAAGCTCTGCCAGCCCGCTGTTTACCACCGAACGGCTCACCCGCATCTGCTCGGCCAAAATCCGCTCCGGCGGCAGCTGAGTGCCCACCGGCAGCGCCCCTGATAAAATCATCCCCTGCAGCTGCTGGACGAACAGCTGCTTCAGGCTTGGGGAGGAAAGCTTTGCAAACTCCATATTTTCTCAAGCTCCTCTGGCTCTGGTTGTACCACATATCACAATTACCAGTTTAACACACATATTTCCTAAAAGCAACGGTTTTTCTTTGTGAATTTAACAGAAAATACGGAAAAATATTTAAAATATTGACAAAAATCCTGGAAAAATGCTAAAATAAGCATAACATCTGGTTCGACCAGGGAGGAGCGGAAAAGCATGGACCGGGTAAAGATTATCGAAGTAAAGCAAAGCGTGTTCGCCAATAACGATCAGCGGGCCGATCAGCTGCGGCAGGAGCTGAAGCAGCAGGGGATTTTCCTGCTGAACCTGATGAGCGCCCCTGGCTCGGGCAAAACCACTACCCTCAAGCGCACGGTGGAGCTTTTAAGGGACGAGCTGAAAATCGGCGTGATGGAGGCGGATATCGACTCGGATGTGGATGCCAAGGCCATGGCAGAGGCTGGGGTAAAGGCGATCCAGCTGCACACCGGGGGCATGTGCCACCTGGATGCCGATATGACTCGCCAGGGGCTGGACGTCCTGGCAAAAGAGGCAAAGGTGGAGCTGGCCATTTTGGAAAACGTGGGCAATCTGGTATGCCCGGCGGAATTTGATACTGGGGCTGTTAAAAACGCGGCTATCCTCTCGGTGCCCGAGGGGGACGACAAGCCCTTAAAATACCCGTTGATGTTCCAGGTATGCGACGTTGTTCTGATCAATAAAATAGACGTAGCCCCTTATTTTGATTTTGACCTGGAAAAGTGCAGGGAATATATCCGGATGCGCAATCCCAATGCCAGAGTAATTCCCATCTGCGCCAAAACCGGTGAGGGCGTAGAGCTGTGGGCCGCCTGGCTGCGGGAGCAGGTTTCCGCCTGGCGCAGTTAAGAGAGGAGAGAGAGTATGAGCAAGACCAATTTTCCTTTGGACGAAAGCGCACTGCCCTTTGACATTCCCAAAACCGACAAGCCCCGGGAAAAGATTGTAAAGCTGGGCAAAATGATCACCGACAGGGTGCCGGCCAAGCTTCACGGCGTTACCGGAGAGGACCCGGAATACTGGGGGTTGGCAGGGGTTGTTACTGATGAAATGGCCGACGTTGCCATGAAAATGAAGGTGCGCAAGCCCAAAACCTTTGAGCAAATTCAAAAGCTTACCGGCATGGAGAAGGAAAAGCTGCAAAAGCTTCTGGACGAAATGTCCTGGATTGGGCTGATTGAGTATAACTGGGAGAATCTGGACGGAAAGAACCCCAACCATGAAAAGCGGTACATCCTGCCTATGTTTGTGCCCGGCAGCGCGGAATTCTTTAATATGCGCCGCTCTCAGATTGACGCCAACCCAGAGGTTACCGCTTTTTTTGAGCGGATGACCTTTCTTCCCTTGGAGAAAATTACCCCTATGGTACCCCCTGGAGGCGCCGGCATCGGTATGCATGTGATCCCGGTGGAAAAGGCGATCGATATGGAGAACCAGTCTATCTCCATTGAGCACATCTCTCACTGGCTGGATAAATATGAGGGCAAATATGCCGCCAGTATGTGCTCTTGTCGGGCCAGCCGCGCTAAAATGGGTGAGGGCTGTGGCGACGATGCCGACGACTGGTGCGTTGCGGTAGGCGATATGGCCGATTACGTGGTGGAGACTCAAAGGGGCAGATACGTCACAAAAGAGGAAGCGCTGGAGATTTTCCGCAAGGCGGAGGCCAACGGTTATGTGCACCAGATCACCAATATTGACGGCGAGCAGAAGATTTTTGCCATCTGCAACTGCAATGTGAATGTGTGCAATGCCCTGCGTACTTCCCAGCTGTTTAACACCCCCAACATGAGCCGTTCCGCCTATGTTGCCAAGGTGGAAAAGGACAAATGTGTGGCCTGCGGCGGCTGCGTAGAGGTTTGCCCGGCGGGCGCTGCCAAGCTGGGGCAGAAGCTGTGCGGCAAAAACGGGCCGATTAGCTACCCACAGCAGGAGCTGCCGGATGAGGTAAAGTGGGGGCCGGAAAAATGGGCCATTGATTACCGGGATAAAAACCGTGTTAATACCCACGAAACCGGTACCGCCCCCTGCAAAACCGCCTGCCCTGCTCATATTGCGGTGCAGGGTTACCTAAAGCTTGCCGCCCAGGGCCGCTTTACCGAGGCTTTGGAGCTGATCAAAAAGGAGAACCCTTTCCCTGCTGTTTGCGGACGGATCTGCAACCGGCGGTGCGAGGATGCCTGTACTCGGGGCAGTATCGACCGGGCTGTTGCCATTGACGAGGTGAAAAAGTTTATTGCCCAGCAGGATCTGCACGCGGATAAGCGCTTCGTCCCCAAAAAGGTGATACCAAAGGTAGAGGGCGAATTCAGCCAGAAGATTGCCATCATCGGCGGCGGGCCGGCAGGGCTTTCCTGCGCGTTTTACCTGGCGTTGAAGGGCTATGAGCCTACCGTTTTTGAGAAGAACGAGAAGCTTGGGGGCATGCTTCGGTATGGAATTCCCAGCTTTAAGCTGGAAAAAGAGGTGATTGATGCCGAAATTGACGTCATCCGCGCCCTGGGGGTGGACTTCCGCCGCGGCGTGGAGGTAGGCAAGGATTTAACCTTGGACGATCTGCGTGCTCAGGGTTATGAGGCTTTCTATATTGCTATTGGCTGCCAGCGGGGCCGGCTGCCCGGTATTCCCGGCGAGTCCTCCGAAGGGGTTTATTCCGCTGTGGAATTCCTGCGCAAAGTGGGCGAAAACGAGAATTTGCAGCTGCCCGGCAAAACAGTGGTTGTGGGCGGCGGCAATGTGGCGATTGACTCTGCCAGAACCGCTCACCGCTGCGGCTCGGAGCAGGTACAGATGCTTTGTTTGGAGCCGCGGGATAAGATGCCCGCTTCCGTCGAGGAAATTGCCGAGGCGGAGGAAGAAGGGGTTACCATTCAGTGCGGATGGGGGCCGAAAGAGATTGTTACTGAAAACGGCAGGGTTACCGGCATTATTTTCATGCGCTGCACCAGCGTGTGGGACGACCAAGGCCGCTTTGCCCCCCAATATGACGAGCAGGATACCATCACTCTCCCCTGCGACCATGTGGTGCTATCTATCGGCCAGAGCGTGGATTGGGGCGAGCTGCTGGAGGGCAGCCAGGTAGAGCTTGCCCGGGGCGGTTGGGCCAAGGCGGACAGCCGAACCTATCAAACCGCCCAGCCGGATGTTTTTGTAGGCGGAGACGTTTACACCGGCCCCAAATTCGCCATCGACGCCATTGCTGCCGGTAAGGAGGCGGCGGTTTCCATCCACCGCTTTGTGCAGCCCAATACCAGCATGACCATCGGCCGGGATCCCCGGTACTTTGTGGAGCTGGATAAGGATAACATCAAGCTGGAGCAGTACGACACCGCTCAACGGCAGATCCCCGGCATGGACGACAGCTTTGACTGGAAAAAGTCCTTCCGTGACGCAAAGCGCACCTTTACTGCCCAGCAGGTTCAAACCGAAACCGCCCGGTGCCTGGGCTGCGGTGTTTCCATCGTGGACGCCAACAAGTGCATCGGGTGCGGGCTGTGTACCACACGGTGCGAGTTTGACGCGATTCACCTGCACCGGGATCGGCCGGAGTGCTCTACCATGATCCGCAGTGAGGATAAGATGAAGGCGATTATCCCGAATATGATCAAGCGGGAGATTAAGATTAAAAAGGCGGCGCGCAAAAAATAACCGCGGCACGTTGGCGATGCGCACAAGCGCCGCCGGGCTTCTCCGCCACAGAACACAAAATCAATCGGCCCGCTGCCGTCCTACCAAATAGGAAACTGGCAGCCGGGCAAAACAAAGGCAGGTGACGCAGGTGCATGAATTAGGCATTGTATTCCACATTATTGACAGTGTGGAAAAGGTGGCGGCGGACAACCGGCTGGAGAAGGTATCCGCTGTAGTGCTGGAGCTGGGGGAGGTTTCGGGCGTAGTGCCGGAGTATCTTACCGACTGTTGGCGCTGGGCGGCTTCAAAATCTCCTCTGGTTGAAGGCTCGGCGCTGAAGATTGAACCGCTCGCTGCCGTCACCCACTGTGATAACTGCGGCAAGGAGTACTCCACGGTAATTCACGGCAAAACCTGCCCTTACTGCCAAAGCGGCAGTACCTGGCTGCTTACCGGCAACGAGGTAAACATCAAGGAAATAGAAGCATACTGAAGTTTTTTCTGCATTTTCCTGGGCAAACGGCATTTTGAGAGAGGATATTGGGGCATAAGCCCTGCGAGGAGGTAATTTACATGTTATTTCAGGTTTATGGCGACAATGCGGGCTGGCAGCTGTTAGGCTGGCTGTTGGTGTTTGCAGGACTGATCTTGGCCAACGAGTTTTCTCGCCGGAGCAAGCTGGGGGGTATTATCTGCTTTCTGGGCATCCCGGCAGCGTTAACCGTTTACTTTATTGCCATTTATGTGTGCGCCGCCATGGGGATGGAATGGGCGCTGAACAATCAGACCTATGTCCATATGACCAGCTGGTTCCACTATGCCAAGCTGTATGCCGCCACAGCAGGCTGCATCGGTTTTATGATGCTCAAGTACAAGTGGAGCATCGGCAAAACCCACTGGTTTAAGGCGTTTCCTTTTGTCATCGTCGCCATCAATATCCTGATCGCCGTAGCCAGCGACTTTGAGTCCGGCATCAAGGGTTTGATGTCCCTGAGCCAGAACGGCGACCGCTGGTGGCTTTCCAGCGAGAATGTATGGCTGTATGGCGGCTGGTGGAACTGGGTAAACGGCATTGCCGGCATCCTCAACATCCTGTGTATGACAGGCTGGTGGGGCATTTATTCCTCAAAAAAGCACGACGACATGCTCTGGCCGGATATGACCTTTTACTACATTTTGGCCTACGACCTGTGGAACTTTGAGTATACCTACAACAATCTGCCCACCCATGCCTGGTACTGCGGCCTTGCCCTGCTGCTGGCGCCCACCTTTGCCAACGCCCTGTGGAATAAAGGCGGTTGGATTCAAAACCGGGCCCACACCCTTGCTTTGTGGTGCATGTTCGCCCAGGTGTTTCCGCTGTTCCAGGACGCAAGCCGCTTCTCTGTCATCCCTACCCTGTACTCTGACGGCGTGATGAATCCAGCAGTCCGCCCCACCTCCGCCGACCCTACCATGCAGGGCGTGGTTGCGGTACTTGCTCTGGCTGTTAACGTGGTTGTGCTTGGGATTATTGTCAAGCGTTCCATTGAGCAGAAGAAGAACCCCTATAAAAACGAAATCTTCACCGACCAAAAGGACTTCCAGCTCGCCATGGCACGGGCCGAGGAGCAGTAAACCCAACTTCTTGCCCAGGGAAAAGTATCTTTTTCAATAAAACTGCAAGCGGCGCATCCGGTATTTCCTTCCCGGATGCGCCGCTTTATTTTTTTAAGATAGTTACTTTTTACCTATCCGCAGGGTATGTGCCGCATTTTATGCGGATAAAACCAAACACCTACGTCCGCAAGAACCGCTGCCCATTTAACGGAATCAGCAGCCCTGTCGCGAATACTGCACCGCTTAACAATTGAGAGTTTTTTCAAAATTGGTGGACGT
>CATJLA010000140.1 GCA_949741215.1 uncultured Oscillospiraceae bacterium | reverse complement strand
TTTGAAAGGAGCTGTCCCTAGTACGAGAGGACCGGGATGGACGCACCTCTGGTGCACCAGTTGTCACGCCAGTGGCACAGCTGGGCAGCTATGTGCGGATCGGATAAATGCTGAAGGCATCTAAGCATGAAGCCGTCCTTAAGATAAGATATCCCACTGAGAAATCAGGTAAGACCCCTTGAAGACTACAAGGTTGATAGGCGTCATGTGTAAGCGTTGTGAGGCGTTAAGCAAGGACGTACTAATCGGTCGAGGGCTTGACCTAAGATGCTTGTTCAGCAGTGGATCATTGTTCAATTTTGAGGGTTACACGCAAGGGTGTAAGTTCTCAGAGGTCTCAGAGAGACTTATATTTGGAGCGGCGAGTTTTCTGGTTTCCCGAAGGGGGATGCGAGGCTTAAGCTGAGCGAAGGAGACTCGGGTTTTTCTTCCGGAAAAACAAGCGCCATTAGCTCAGTTGGTAGAGCAGCTGACTCTTAATCAGCGGGCCCCGGGTTCGAGTCCCTGATGGCGCACCAGAGAAAGAAAGCTTTCGGGCTTTAGGATAGATGGCCCGTTGGTCAAGCGGTTAAGACTCTGGCCTCTCACGCCAGCAACGCGGGTTCGAGTCCCGCACGGGTCATACAACCAAAGGAAGCCGCTTGGAGCAACAGTTTTACAAAGCATCTTATACAGGTATTCCTTTTAAGGGAGTCTGTTGGATGAATAGCCGGTGTCGATTGCGATGAGGTCCCACCTGTTCCCATACCGAACACAGTAGTTAAGCTCATTTGCGCCGACGATACTTGGTGGGTGACTGCCTGGGAAAATTGGTGATGCCGGCACTTATATTCCTCAATAGCTCAGCTGGCAGAGCATGCGGCTGTTAACCGCAGGGTCGTAGGTTCGAGCCCTACTTGAGGAGCCAGAAAAGAAACCGATCTTTTTATAAGTCGGTTTCTTTTTTTGCAATTTGCAAAAGGAAGATTATGCCGGCTTTGCTGGGAGCTTTATAACATTTACAAAGGCAGTTTGTCAAAAGAATTTTTTGGTAATTTGGCGTCTTTTGTTGAGTTTTCAAACAAACGCTGCTAATAGGAGGAGCTTCTATGAACAGGTGCGAGGCCTGTGTCTATTATATTTACGATGATCAGGAAGAATGCTATTCCTGTATGGTCAACCTGGACGAGGACGAAATGTACCGTTTTTTAACCAAAACACAGCAGTCCTGCCCTTATTTTCGCTTGAACGACGAATATGGTTTGGTCCGCCATCAAAATTAACCTTGTAAACGACGCTATTTGCGTAGATTGACTGAAGGAATGCTGCAAAATTTAGAAGGGCAGTACGTCCTAAAAGGCTGTAAATAACTGTTTTAATTTCAAAAACAAAGCAGGATCCCTTATAAAGGGGATCCTGCTGTTTTTATAGGGCAGCATTGTTGTTCATACTGTTCCCAAACCGGGGGGAACTTTTGCCGCACAAACCGTGCATAGGAGCAATCTGGGGTTTGAAGCATGTTTTTCTCTTTCAGCTCCGCCACAAGCATCCGGTTAAAAACCTCCAGTTGTCTGGAGGTTTTTTCTTTAAAGCGGTGCACTAACAGCAAGCCCTGCCGCTCTTTCTCCAAAAGCCAAGGGTAGCAGTCCGGGACGTAGGTGCAGCCTGAAATTGCCACCGGTTTTTCCGAAAGACGGGCGCAGGGGTTGCTGCTCAGGGGCTGCAGATCGCTTTCCGGGATGTCTGCCCGGTAAATATAGCCGGATTTGCCCTCCGTGGCCTCCTGTAGGGCGTTGGGGTAGTATTCCTCATAATGGAGCCTGCCGTCCCGCTCAAAGCCGTAAGGAAACCAGTAGTAAGGCCGTTCCAGGGTGTTGGTAAGGTAGATGCAGGCTACGGTTTCCAGGGTTGTCATATAGACATAGGGACGGTCGTGGTCCGCCTGGCGGGGCTCCAAAAGGCGGATTCCCTCGGTGGGACTTCCGTGATAAAGTAGCATAAAAACTCCTCTCCTTTGGGACGAAGGTGGGCAGGTTCGCTTGTTTTCCTCAGTATAGCATAAAGATGAACATTTGGCCATATGACCCAAGGCTAACTGTTAGAGAATACGCTAACGACGGCGTATGGGGAATCCCGGCTGGACTTTAGGATGGGGTTTGGGGGGAAAATGGAACGAAATCGTCTTAAAACAAGAGAAAAGCAAGGAATTTTGGACTGCTTTTGCCTCAAATGCTGCCGGATAGAGAATAAGCCGAGGTTTCGTCAAAAGGGCGCAGGTAAAGGGGAGGCTTGCCTGGAAGATTGAGAACGGGGGATTTGCAGGACGTCCTGAAGAACGAAGAAAGCGCTTGTTTTGAACGGCAGCTGTATCTTTTTTGAGACGATGGCGTTAAGTATTTTCTTCAAACAGAGTAAAGCTTACTCACGTTATACGAACTCGGAGGGCTTTACCCCTTCTATCCGGATAAAAGCTCGAGTAAAGGAATTTCGGCTTTCGTAGCCTGTCATGGCGGCTATAGTCTGGACGTCATAACAATGGGAGAGCAGCAGCTCCTTCGCCTTTGTCATTCGCTTATGGGTGAGGTAGTGGTAAAAGTTTTCTCCGGTTTCTGCCTTAAAGGCTTTGGAAACCATTGATTCAGACATCTGGAAATGCTGGCAAAGCTCTTTTAACGACATGGAAGAGCTGCAGTAATTTTCATCCACATAAGCCTTCAGGCTGGTATTTTTATTTCGCGCCTCATAAATCTTTTGGGCAGCAGCGGCGACATATTCAACCAGCTCCAGCCATCGTTCTTCTCCCGACAGGCTGCAGATCCGCTGGTATTCTGCCTCTCGGTTTTCCTGCAGCGAAAGTGCGTTTTCCAAAAGCACCTGCTCCACCAGGTGAAACACGGCGCCAATTACATCCTCCGAATGCTCCTCCAGCAAATATTTCTTCTGATTTTCCATCAGCATTTGGTAAAGGATTCGCCGGACAATCTCGCTTTCTCCCCTTAGC
Organism: uncultured Oscillospiraceae bacterium; assembly: GCA_949741215.1. GTDB lineage: Bacteria > Bacillota > Clostridia > Oscillospirales > Ruminococcaceae > CATJLA01. Next base: position 12,349 of record CATJLA010000140.1, on the reverse strand, counting down.
ACAGCGTCAGCCAGCTGCCGCTCCCAGTCAGAGGGGAAATAAAAGTTTTTTGGCAATTCCTCCGCTTTTGCGGCAGCATCTCCGTCAAGCATGGCTGCTTTAGCGGACTGGAACGAAATACTGATTCCAATGATTCCCTGCTGTGTTTCCCCCCGAAAAAGCAGCACCGGGTTCCCCAGCCGGCGGTAAAGCTGCTGCCGCAGTTGACTGCCAATTAAGCCGGTATCCGGCCGGGCATCCTCCATCCCTAAAATCACAATATATTCCCCGGCAATGGTTTCCAACCACTGAGCAGCGTAGGGCAGCTCTAAACAAAAAGCTTGCAGCTCGTCCTGTATGATATGGGATGGAACTGTATCGGTAAGCTGAGGAACCTTTATAATCAGTACGCAGAAAAAATGGTTTGCTGCAAAAGGAATTTGATACCGCTCCATTTGCTGCTGAATCTCCTGCTGGGAGGAAAAGAACCCCTTCAGCAATTTTCTCAGAATTTCATTATGTAGCACCGGCAGGTTTTCTTTTGCGTTTTCCCGCATTATAATATTTTCTGCCACAGTGTCATTCAAAAGCATCTGGATGGACTGGTACTCGTCTGTGTCGAAATTTTTAGAAAAGATATTATCATGAAACAGGGCATACAGGGGTTTATAGGTAACTCCCGCCAGCAGATAGGCCAGAATCTCTCCACAGACCAAAAGCAGCGCCACACCGCCTATCGCCGGTAGCATCTGCCGAAAGGGAATGCCTACCTTTGCCGGAAAAGAAGCGTAGTAGGTAAAGTTTGTATATTGAGAGGCCTTTTCAAAATCCCAGCCATCAGAGCTTTCCCCGTTTATTTTAAGAAAGACCTTTTCCACGCCGGAAACCGTCAGCCCGCCATCTCCCAGCCACTCTGCCACACTTTTCTGCACAGCTTCCTGATTAAAAACAAGCAGGCCATAAGCTTGGGGCTCCATCGAAATCTGCAGGCTGAACAACACCGCCAGGTTCTGCCCGTTTTCCACATAATGCTCTGCCGCTGCCAGCCCCTGAAAAGCCTCCGGCGTTATGGTAAGCCCATAAGTCCGCTCCAGATAACGGTTATAGTCGGAATAAGGATATTCCACCCGGGAACTGATCACATACCGCTCTTGAGGAAAACACACCGCACATTCCCGCAAAGTGGACGAGGTGCTGACAATCAGCTTCAACTGTTTTACATAGTCGGCTTTTGTCAGAGCATCCTCCGCGGTAATTTCCGGAGAATCCGGGCTCCGTTCCACAGCCCAGGCCTGGCTAAACAGCTGTATCTTCGCCTCATCAATTAACCGGAACTGATTTTCCAGCAAGTCCGTTGTTTTTTCCCAAGCAGTGCGGCTGGCAGCATAAGCCTGCTGCTGGGCATTTTGGTAAAGGTTAGAAAAAAGCACTGTACCCAGCACACAAATAGGAACCAAAAACAAGCAAAAATAACTGACTAAGGTTTTGCGAAAAATTCTGCTTTGAAAAAAATCATACCGGGACACAGCATGTCTCCTCCTTTTTTCAAAAATGGAACTGTTCGATTCAAAAATTGCACCCCAAAGCCCACAAACACAACATTTGAACACGAAGCAGAAAAAAGAAAAAATAAGAAAGCTCTCCCAAGCTATTTCGTCACCAATAAGCCAAAAACATCCTTATGCAATCTCAAAATCGCTCCCGCAGGGAGGGTACTTACACTATTCACTATTCCCTCTTACTTTTTACTTCAAATTATATCTTGATTGCACAAACGTTGTCAAGAGAGGAAATCTGCCAGGCAAAAAGAGTGCTTAGGCTGTATTTTTAGGCCGGAGAAAGAATTGCTGCGCTCTCGTCAAAAATTGAAACTTGAGTTTTGCCCAGCCGCCCCATTATAATAAGCCCATAGCATCCGGCAAGCGCCACACAAAGATGCGAAAATGGATATGGAGGATGAAACGATGAGAAAAACAAAACGGCCGCAGGCAGATGTCCCGCGGGTTCCCCCGAAGGAAGCGGTAAAGCTTTATCTGATTATGCTGCCGGTTCTGATCTATATCTTTATTTTCAGCTATATTCCTCTTTACGGTGTTGTGATTGCCTTTCAGGACTACACCCCCGGCAGCCCCTTCCTGTTTGACCCTTCTATCAAGTGGGTGGGATTGAAGCATTTTACCCAGTTTATGTCTAGCATGTACTTCTGGCGGCTGATCAAAAATACTTTGGTACTCAGCCTTTACAACCTGATTTTCGTCTTTTGGGCACCTATTATTTTTGCTTTGCTGGTAAACGAAATACGGCCCCGCCGGTACAAAAAGGTGGTGCAGACCATCAGCTACCTGCCCCACTTCATTTCGTCAGTGGTGGTGGCGGGTATGGTGCTCTCCTTTGTCAATGCGGACGGTATTATCAACCAGCTTCGGGGGATGATTGGACTTTCTGCCGTTGCCTATAACAACGACCCCAACGCCTTCCCTTGGATATACACCCTCACAAATATGTGGAAGGGCTTTGGGTTTGGCAGCATTCTCTATCTGTCGGCTATCTCCGCGGTGGACAATGAGCTTTACGAGGCGGCTAATCTGGACGGCGCTACCCGTTGGCAGAAAATGTGGCACATTACCCTGCCCAGCATCAAGCCTACCATTGCCATCCAGCTGATTTTTGCTGTAGGCGGTTTGTTAAGCGCCAATTCCGAGATGATTCTGCTGCTGTATAACCCGGCTATTTACGAAACCTCAGACGTGGTTGGAACCTACCTGTATCGGGAATCTTTGCTGGGGGGCAAGTTTAGCTCCGGTACCGCTATCGGCCTGTTTACCTCTGCCATCAACTTTATTTTGGTGTTTGCCGCCAACACTGTGTCAAAGAAAATCGCCGATTTCTCCCTTTGGTAACAAGGGCAGAAACCCCAGCCATAAAAGCAAAGGAGATGCCATATGGAACACGCTAAAAATACCGCCCCGAAAAACCGGATCCGGGTAGGCTCCCCGGCAGTTGACGTCATAATAATAATTGTGACATTGTTGATCTGCGCCGTTACCCTGTATCCCATGTACTATGTTTTTATCATGTCGGTCAGTGAGCCTCACGCGGTGATTGCAAAGGATATTTTTCTGCTGCCCAAGGGCTTCCAGCTGGAAAGCTACAAAATGCTGTTTGCCAACAAGGATATGTGGACAGCCTATAAAAATACCCTGATTTACGTGGTATCCACTACCGTCCTAATGCTGATTACCTGCTCCGTTGGAGCTTATCCCCTTACGGTGGATGGCCTTCCCGGACGAAAGTGGGTAGTTCGCTTTCTGCTGGTGCCCATGTATTTCAGCGGCGGAATGATTCCCACCTTTTTGCTGATGAACCGCATCGGCCTGTATGACAATCGCCTGGCCATTATCCTGCCCGCCTGTGTCAGCATCTGGTACATGATTTTGGTGCATACCTTTTTCCGCTCTATTCCAAACTCCCTGCGGGAATCCGCCTTTTTGGACGGAGCCACCCATCTCCAGGTGCTTACCAAAATTTTTATTCCCCTTTCCAAACCCATTATGGCGGTTATCGCCATTTACACCATTGTAGGAGTGTGGAATTCTTGGTTTAACGCGCAGATTTACCTGCCTTCCAGGGAGCTTCATCCCCTGCAGCTGTATCTCCAGCGGGTGCTTATCCAAAAATCGGTAGACCTTTCCACCTTGAATTCTACCGAAATTGAGGAAGCCATGGAGCGGATGTTCTCCAGTGTGCAGCTGCAGTATTCCATTATCATTTTCACAACGCTGCCGGTTATTTTTACTTACCCGTTCTTCCAAAAGTATTTTATCAAAGGCATTATGATCGGCTCTCTAAAAGGTTGACGTATGCTTCGCCGTGACGTCCGGCGTTCATAGTTTAAATTCATCCACAATCCCAAATTTCCAGAAAGGAACGTGTTTTTATGAGCAGTAACAAAAAGCGCATTCTGGCGGCGGCATTGGCGGCGGTACTCACCGTTTCTCTGACGGCCTGCAGCAGTTCCGGCAACAATTCCTCCAACAGCTCCTCCGATGCCGGCAACTCCTCCTCCACCCCATCGGACACGACCGAGCCCAAAACCCATACGCTTACCATCCTGGGCAGAGATCCTACCAACGATCCGGTAAAATGGGAGGATCGGGACCAATACCCCACCTGGATTAAGCTGGAGGAGCTTTTCCAGTCCAAGGGCCTCAACTTGGAGTATGAGCTGGTAGCCCCTGAGCAATATACCGTAGTCATTCAAACACGGATGGCGGCAGGCTCTAAGCTTCCGGACATCGCCAACATCACGCCTTTGGATAATCCTACCGCCATTACCCTGGCAAAGCAGGGGGTTATCCTGGAGCTTACCGAACTGATCGACCAGTACAGCGACGGCACCATTAACAACACCATCGACACCCTCTACCCCAATTCCAAGGGCCTTGTTCGGGATGAGGCGGGCAAGCAGTACTGGTTCCCCAGCCTGCACCGCAGCAACTACTGGAATAATGGAGAAACCGGCCCGGCCCGCAGCATCTATGCCATGACCATCCGGAAGGACTGGCTGGACAAGCTAAATCTGGAAGACCCTACCACTGCAGAGGAATTTTATGAGGTTATGAAAGCCTTCCGCGAGCAGGACGTCAATGGCAATGGCAAAGCGGACGAGGTGCTGATTCTCGATCCTTCCAGCTTCAACACAGGTATTGCCCAATGGTTTGGCCTTGCCCCTGGCCTGTTTGGCGTGGATATTACCAACGGCAAGGTGGTTTCCCCCTGGTATCAGGAGGGTGTTAAAGATTACTTTGCCTATATGCAGAAGCTTACCGAGGCTGGTATTCTGGATACCACCGGCCTTGCCAATATTACCGAAACCACCAATCAGCGGTGTACCGAAAACCAGATGGCAGCCGACTTTAACTACTCCACCCAGGCTTGGAATGAGAGAATGTGTGTGGACAAAGATGCCTATTACATGCCGCTGCCTCCTCTCCCTGCCAAGGAAGGCGTTACACCCTATGTGCTGAAGGAGGACTCCACCTTAACCTGGCAGAAATATGTTATTACCAAGGCCTGCAAGGATCTGGAAGGCGCTATTGCCTTGTTTGACGTCCTTTATTCCCCCGAGTACGCCGACCTGGCTGGCTACGGTGTGGAAGGCGTAAGATGGGATCAGGATGAGAACGGTGTTCCGATTATCAGAGACTTTTCCGGCATTGACCCTGCCCCGGCAGAGTCTTTCCATGGACGCAAGCTGTTTGCCGGCTACATGCTGCCCATTATGCAGAACATGAAGCAGTCTACCGTTTCCACCAGCCCTGACGTTCGGCAGGAAAAATGGGATTATAACATCGAATACGTTTCCTATGAGCCTTGGTACGCAGATTCCAACGACAACTTTTTGGCAATGGCTACCTCCGAGGAAAACGACGAGATTGCCGCTATTATCACCGAGGCTACCACCTATTCCGAGGAGCTGAGCACCAAGCTGATTTTGGGCCAAATCAATCTGGACGATTTCGACGCTCAGGTTGCCAAGTTCAAGGATTTGAAGCTGGACCGTTTACTGGAAATCTAGCAGGCCAGACTGGACCGGTATCTGGCGCTTGTATAAGCAACCTTTAGCCTGCTGATTTGCAGCCCAAACGGCCCTGCCTTGAAGTAAAAGTAAAGCCACTTCAACCCCTTATGCCGAAAAAATCCACAGCAACATTCCAATCGTTCCTGCAAGGAACGTACCTCCACTATTCACTATTCCCTCTTACTTTTTACTTAAAACAGGGTCATTTTCCTTGATTTTTGCACCGGTTTTTTGTGGTTTTCTCACTTTTCAGGCAACCGGGACAAAACAATACTGTTTGCGCATATTTTTGAGGGAAACTTGGGGGCGGCTATTCCAGTAGCCGCCCTACGGGTATCTCCCTGGCAGAAAGGACGATGAATGATTTTGAAGCTGTATTTTTCCGGACAGCTGTCCGGCTTGGAGCGGGGGCTGGAGATTTTATCAAAGGAGCTGGGATTTACCCTTGAGCCTGACGGAATTCCCGTACAGGTTACGTCCGAAAACAGGATTTACACGGCGTTTGACGGGGAAAAAGCGGTTATTTCCTATACACGAAAGCACCAGTTCTTTCGCGCCCTTTCCATGCTGATCCCCAAGCTGCGGGAGGGGGCGCCCTTTACCCACGAGGAAACCGAGCTATTTACCACCAACGGCGCCATGTTTGACGCCTCCCGCAATGGGGTGCCCTCGGTAGAGGGAGTACAATTTCTGCTGCGAAAAATGGCGCTGATGGGGTTTAACGCCGCCATGCTTTATACGGAGGATACCTATGAGGTGCCGGAATACCCCTATTTTGGCTACATGAGGGGACGTTATACCGAAGCGGAGCTTCGGGCTTTGGATGATTATGCTGATAGCTTCGGCATTGAGCTGATCCCCTGCATTCAAACCCTGGGGCATCTGTCTCAGGCGCTGAAATGGCGGGAGATGAGCAAATTCCGGGATACGCCGGACGTCCTCCTTTGTGATGACGAGGAAACCTATGCCCTGCTGGAGAAAATGATTGCTGCAGCCTGCAGGCCGTTTCGCAGTAAGCGTATTCATATTGGCATGGACGAGGTGCATTCCTTGGGGCTTGGGCGCTATATTCAAAAAAACGGCTTTGTCCCGGGGTTTGAGATTATTAGCCGCCATTTGACACGGGTGTGTGGTATTTTGAAAAAGCATGGACTTTCGCCAATGATTTGGAGTGACATGTATTTCCGGCTGGCTTCTCGGTCCGACAGTTATTATACAGAGAAGGAGATTCCCCAGGAGGTAATTGCGCTGGTTCCGCCGGAAATTCAACTGGTTTATTGGGATTACTATAATGATAAAGAAGAGCACTACCGTCATTTTATGGAAAGGCATATGCAGTTCCATAACCCTGTTTTGTTTGCCGGTGGGCTTTGGATCTGGATTTCCCCTGCCATGCACAACGGGGAGGCGTTCCGCAATTCCATTCCTGCGCTGAAGCAATGCCATGTCTGTGGAGTTCGGGAGGTTTTTTGCACCTTGTGGGGGGATAACGGTGCAGAAGCGGATTTGCGGACGGCGCTGCTTGCCATGCAGCTGTATGCAGAGTATGGGTATTCTGATGCGGTTACAATGGATATGGTAAAGGAACGTTTTTCGGAATGTGTTTTTGCGCAGGCAGAGGATTTTCTTGCTATCAGCAGGATGGATGTGATTTCACAACCGCCGGAGGACGGACTTCCACCCATGGAGGACAGCAATTTTACAAAATACCTGCTGTATCAGGATGTGTTGTTGGGTTTGTTTGACAAGGATTTTGAAAATGTAAGCTTTGCCTCCCATTATGAAGCGCTGGAAAAACAGTTTGCGCTTGCGTCCCAGAAAAATAAGGGGTTTGGCGATATTTTCAGGTATTATCAGGCCCTTGCCGGGTTCCTTGCTGTAAAGGCGGATTTGGGTAAACGGATTTACGATGCCTATCACCAAAAGGACAAGGCTGCACTGAGAAGCATTGCGGAGCAGGAAATTCCGGAGGGCCTTACCCGGCTGCAAAAGGTGTGTGAGACACGTCGGGCGGTGTGGTTTTCCGGCTGCAAGCCTTTTGGCTTTGAGGTGCTGGATATTCGGCTGGGAGGTGTAGCGGCCCGGCTGCGCACTGCCCGGCAGCGGGTGTTGGAATATCTGGACGGCGAATACCTGGTGCTGGCAGAGTTGGAGCAACCGCGGCTTTCTCTGCTGCGGTATGAAAAGGAGGACGGCGGAACGGCATACCGGAGTGAAAACGGGTGGGCCAGGATTGCTTCTGCCTGTCCGATATAAGGATAAACGGCTTTTGTGCAGAAGGGGACTTTCTCTATAAAATTAGGGGTATCTGACATGGCGATCAGATACCCCTACTGGTTGTTTTAATGATTCACTCGATATTCTACCAAAGCTTCAGGAATACCCCACATTCTGGAAATTTGAGCGGTGGTGTACTGATAAACTTTTGTAAGCGCCTCCTCTTCCTCGTCAGTGTGCAGCAGATGGACTGCAAAACGGTCAGCTGAAATTTCAAACTCCCGGCTGATAAAATAGGTGTTGGAATCCAGGAACAGGCGGTTTATCTGATTATGCAGAAGCGCGTGCCCCAGCTCATGAGCGCAAACAAATTGAGCTTCACTCTCTGAAAGTGCGTCGTTCAGATAAATAATGTGCCTGCGTTTTATCTTTTGATGAAAGCCTCGGACTTCTATCAGGGGGACAGAAAGAACAATGTACCCGAGCCAACTGACGCTCGGTTTGTGGGGACATCTGCACCATCCTTTACGATATTTTTTAGGGGTGTAGGTTTCTTTATTCTTTATTTTTGCTGCTTCAAGCCCTAATTTCATTGCGGCAAGAATAGATTCTCTCGCTTCGTCCGACATAGGATAGCTGTCGGACATAAGACTGTCAGTACTTTCCAAATCGTTTTTTGACGTTTCATATCTTTTGCGATATCATGCTCATCTTTGGCTGTTAGGCTGGAGGTGGGCGTTTTTTCTATATTCAGAAAGAGGGCGGCGCACATCTTCGAGGCGATTGAAGGGATGAGAATTGAGGGAAGCCCGGCAGCTGCTGGGGGAATGCTTGAGTACGCTGAAAGTGCAGTTGGATGGAGCTGTGGCTCCCCAGGCTGCCCTGGAGGCAGAAGAACAGAAATCGGCTGTTACGTCCCAAGAAAGCCAAAAAAATACATACGCTGTACAAACAGCCGGGCAAGCTAATGAGCAATCTTATGCTGGAAAATACCCCGGAGGCTATGCAGAGTGCCATAGGCGGATACATAGAAACCGTTACGATTGCGCCAAACTGTGTGGTGATCTGCAATGAGGAGGCGCGGATTTTGGATTTGGAATTTAACTGTGTGCTCCATGGAGTTTCGTTTGCGGGGCCTATCCTGATTGTGGGGTTAGAGGGGAAAAGAAAAATACCATGATAACTCAATGAAGCTTGGCCTGTTCTGAAAAAGGACAGGCACTCCTTTTACCCAAAATAGGACAAACCCGCATGAAAAGCGGCGGTGAAAAGATGCCATATCTACAGACAGTAATCCGAGGGAAGTACAGCAAGTTGGCGGAATATCTGGTGAAGGAGACGGATTAAGACCTTCCGGAGTGCTGATGCCCCCAGTAGAAAGCGGTGGAATTCATCTAAGAACCTGCGCCCGCCTAAGGTTACTACCGTTGTGATTGAGAGCAGGAGATGGAAAGAGCAGCCACGTCCATAGAAAGGGCACTGCATTGAGGGCGACCGGGCGGAAAACCGGGTGAATGAGTATAACGGGACGCCGATGCAGTTTTACAGGATGATCCGAACGGGAGGAGGTTTTGGTTATGGAATATATGCCAACCGAGAGCGGGGAGCAGCAGGCGTTGTTCAGCCGGGCGCGGCTGCAGGCCGGTAAATATCCGGAACTGGATTTGCTTTATCACATCCTAACGGCGGCAGACGGGACAGGTGTAGTACAGGAAGAGGTAAAGGCCGGAGTGCTGGATCTGTGCCTGCCAGTGGACCGGGAGGAGGTTTCACGGGCTATAATATTGAGCTGAAGGCGGTGTGCAATAAAACGACGGAACAGCAGGAAGCATGGCTTATGCGGTTACAAACGGAAGGCTATGCCGCTGTAATGTGCTGCGGTTGGCAGCGCGCCCGGGAAACACTGCTGATATATCTTGGGCTGCCGTTTGAAGAGGAGAACCGGCCCGGAGGATATGTGGACGATTTGCCAGAACATAGAAGCAATCACTGAGAGCCTGAAAGGGAACGGCATCTGTACGGCCGGCGCCACAGGCGCAGAAAAGGGGGAGCCTATGAGTTTAATAGAAGAAATAACCTGTTTGGACGTCCTGCGGAGGGAAATCTCGTGCCAACAAGAGAAGCTTGCCTGCCTGGAGGATGCTGCCCGGTATATGTCCCTAAGCTTTGTGGACAGAGGAGGCCGCCCCTCCGGCCCCGGCGACAAGGTAGGCCGGATGTCTGCAAAGATACTGGATGAGCGGGAGAAGCTGGAAAAGATGGCGGAGCAGTATGCTTTGACTGTAGAGCGGGCGGTGGAGATTATCGGAACCTTACATAACACTTTGGAGCGCAAGGTGCTGATGAGGCGCTATGTCCTTGGAAAAGCCTGACAGCGGGTGGCGGAGGAATTAGAGTATACCCAGAGGAATGTTCTTAGGGCAAAGCACAGCGCGTTTCAAAAGTTGACACAAGAAGTCACCTGAAAGGTCACATAATGTCATCGGGTTGTCAGCTTGATTTCATCCTAAACTGTGCTAAAATAGTATCATCAAGGTTTGTGCAACAGAGTGGCTTTAAAACTGCGCAAGGTCCGAAACAGCGGGCAAAATTCGGGCCGGCTGTTTTGGATTACGCAGGGGGATCTCTCACAAGATGGGAAATAACTGCATCAGGATAAGATTTTGGCATATTTCCTGCCGGCAGAGAGGGGAAAGCGGACTCTAAGAGCTGCACAGGCATAAAAGCTGGGTTATACCCGGCTTTTTTCATGCCCGTTTTACAATCAGACGTTTGGCGCCGTAAAGGTGAGGGAAAGCGGCGGAGTGGAAAGCCTGGGGAGTTACCGTAACAGCGGCAAACTACCAGGCTGTTTTAGAGTTGTTCAAAAAGGCTCTGATCGAAAACGCCGGCGGTTACGATGCCAAGGAGGACCGGCTTTCCGGAAATCCCAACCAGATAAATATCCAGAGTATGAGTGACATTGACCTGGACGCCATATGTTCCAGGATATGAAGAACCAAGGGGAAGGGAACTTTGAGGGGCAGGACGTCTTGAAAAACAAGGACTATTGGAGGGAACGGTTCTCCCGGTTGGAGCGGTCGGCCTACGCCCAGGCCGACCGGTGTACCGCGCAGCTGGAGAAAATCTATCAGGAAGCACAACAAACGGTTTTGGACGACCTGGAGCGCTGGTATGCCTGTTTTGCCCAAAACAATCAGGTGACGTTAGCGGAAGCTCGTAAGCTGCTTGCCAAAGGAGAGCCGGAGGAATTCCGCCGGAATGTGAAGCGGTACAGAAAAGAGGGCCGGCGGAAAGACCTTTCTTCGGAGTGGCAGAAAAAGCTGAGTGCCGCTTCCTCCCGGATGTAGGTAACCCGTCTGGAGGCGGTGCAGCTGCAGATTCAGCAGCCGAATCGACACAGTGGACAGGCTGCTGCGGGAGATTGCGGCAGGCAGTTACGTCCAAACGGCGTATGAGGTGCAGCGAGGGCTGGGCTTTGGGTGGAAGGTTGCTGCGATGGAGCCGAACAGGGTAACGCAGCTGATTGCCAAGCCTTGGGCGGCAGACGGGAAAAGCTTTTGGGGCCGGTGCTGGGAGCAGAAAGCAGGTCTTATTTCCGGGGTACAGCGGGTGCTTACCCAGGGGCTGCTTCGGGGGGACAGTCTGCAGAAGCAGATAGCGGCAGTCCGAAAGCGAATGGGGCCCGCTACCAGGCGGCGAGGTTGGTGCATACCGAAACCACCTATTTCAACGCGGCAGCAGGCCGGGAGGTGTACTGGGAGCTGGGAGTGGAGCAGGTGAAGATTCTAGAAACGTTGGACGGAAGCACCTGCCCCCTTTGCGGCCCGTTGGACGGGACAGTAATAGAGTTGTCTCAGTACCAGGCAGGGGTAACGGCGCCGCCCTTTCATCCCAACTGCCGGGGGACGATCTGCCCTTACTTTGGCGATGTGACAGAGGAGAAGATTGCCGGGAAGGTAGAGGGTGAGGTTTACTATATGCCAGAGAATATGACCTTTGAGCAGCGGAAGAAGGCATTTGTGGATGGGGAGAAAGACGGGTTGACGATTTTGGAGGCAAAAGATATACTAAATGTAACAAAACAGTCGGAAAATGGGGAATCCAGTGTGCGGACAGTAGGACATATGCATTACGGATGATATTACTACTGATGAAGTGATTATTACAAGTGCGCAAATTCAGCATATTATGGAGCGGTACCCCGGCGATTATGAAAATTTTTTCGGCTTTTTCTCTGAAATTATTGCTGATCCAGATTACATTATTGAAGCGAATAAGCCTAATATTGTGATTTTACTTAAAGAAGTTCAAACGGCTAATGAATCGTTAAAATTAGTTTTGCGGCTTGCTGTTCCAACAGAATATCCCGGCTACAAAAATTCTATTATAACATTTATGAAAATCGACAAGAAAAGTTTGGAACGTTTGGCCCGTAATAAAAAAGTCCTTTACAAACGAGAATAGTTTTAATGATAAGATATGGATGGACTTTGAGGTGGAGGAATGCGTATAGTCCACACGCCGATGGTACTGACAGGGGTAACCCGAGAGACGCAGGAGAAGCATACG
>CATJLA010000139.1 GCA_949741215.1 uncultured Oscillospiraceae bacterium | reverse complement strand
TGGCTTATTGGAGCGGTTTGGAGGAAAACAGGGCACCAAACACAGCCATTTCCCCTGGTACCAAAGCGGAAAAAGCGACCACCCCTGTGGTACCGTCCCCGACCCGCATTGCGGGGCGGTGTGGCTCGGCCCGGGGTGCCAGTGGCGACCCCGGGCCTTTATCCTGCACTTTTTTCGACATCTGGAAAAATTGACTGCTTATCTTCAGCCACTCTACTTTTCCTTATCTTCCTCGAAAATCTCTACGACATCGTCCTCCACCTCCTTGTGGGCGTTCTCATCGATGCCCAGCTTATCCTGTACCTTCTTCTTGGCCCGACGCCAGTAGATACCGATGACCGCCCCCACAGCGACCACGACCCCCGCCACCACCTGAATGGCATAGGTCATCACCGAGGGATCCAGGTAGGCGAAGGCGGTGGTGGAAAAGGTGAGCATCAGCCCAACCACAAAAAACACACGTGCAAAAAACTTCTTCATCATAAAAACTCCTTTACATGAAAGATCATTCCGTCGCTAAATAGCTCATAAAGGCTCTCTTGTTCTCCCATGGCGTCGTAGTTGGCCGCCCCAGGTCCTTCCGGGAGCCAATACCGCAGCGCACCTCAAGGAAGGTCAGCCGGCGTTCCCCTTTGACGGCCCGCAGCAGCTGCTCCAGCCGGCCATAGTCCTCCACTGTCTCTGCCGCCTCGTAGCCGCAGGCTCTCGCAATACCCGGCCAGTCAACAGCAGCCGAAACCGTCGGCATCCCGCCCACCGATTCGTGAGCCTGGTTGTTGAAGAGGATATGCACCAGGTTTGCCGGGCGGCTGGCGCCGACCACTGCCAGCGCCCCCATGTGCATCAGCGCCGCCCCGTCGCCGTCCAAGCACCAGACGCGCTTTTCCGGCTTTTGCAGAGCCAGCCCCAACGCAATGCTGCTGCTGTGGCCCATGGACCCTACCGTCAGCAGGTCCCGCTGGTGTCCCTGCCCCAACGCCTCCCGGACCTCGAACAGCTCCCGGCTGGCCTTGCCGGTGGTGGAGACGATGATATCCCCTTCCGCCGCCGAGACGATCCGGCGGATCACCTCCTCTCGGAGCATGGAAAAGTCATTCCGGTAAACGGCCTTCTTCCCATATTCCAGCGCACCCTTGCGCACCACAAAGGCCGCCTGATTCCCTTCCTCAAACCAGCCGGACCACTCCTCCATCTGCCGGCGGATCTCCTCTGCCCGGGTGTCCGGCCCCACTACAAAGGCCGGGATCTGCATATCCTCCAGCAGGCGGAGTGTCACCTCCCCCTGGTAGATATGCTGGGGCTCGTCGTGGACACCCGGTTCTCCCCGCCAGCCCACGATGAACAGGCAAGGGATGCCGTACACCTTCCGGTTCAGCAGCGATGCCGCCGGGTTGATGATGTTCCCCTCCCCGCTGTTTTGCAGATAGACCGCTGGCAGCTTGCCGGTGGCCAGGTGATACCCCGCCGCCAGCGCCGCGCAGTTCCCTTCATTTGCCGCGATGATGTGCTTCTGCGGGTGGATGCCGCAGCTGTCCATCAGGTAGTCACAAAGTGCCTTAAGCTGAGAATCCGGAACGCCGGTGAAGAAATCCACCTTCAGCGCGTCCACAAATGCCTTGACCTCCATTACCCTTCCGCCACCTTCTTGGATAATATTTCTTCGTACAGCAGCGCCAGCGCCTTTCCGTCCAGTGCCACCGGGTTGTTTTTTAGCCGTGTCGGGTTCACCGATGCCGCCAGCTTGGGGATGTCTTCCCTCCGCCAGTTCTCCGGCGCCTTCAGCCCCAGCTCCCGGAGAAGCTGCGCCAGCCGGTCCTCCGGCAGCCGGCCCGCCGGGCATCCCAGCGCCTCCGCCAGTTCCCCAAAGGTCCGGACAAGATGCTCCCTCCCTCGGGGGTCGACGCAGCGGTCCGAATGCCCCCGCATATACCGCCACAGACGGGGCAGGCAGAGAGCCGCACTGTGGCCATGGGCCAATCCGTACGTTGATGTCAGCTTGTAGCTCATGGCGTGGCCCGCAGTGGTTTGGGTGATGTTGATGGCCTTCCCCGCCAGGTTTGCAGCCAGCAGCATCTCCTCTGCCGCCTGCCCGTCCCCCTCCAGGTAGGGGGCCATCCATTCCATGATCCTCCGGATAGCTTCCAGTGAATAGCTCCGGCTTTCCTCATCGGAGTGGACGGACCATGTGGACTCGATTCCATGGCAAAGGGCGTCCAGCATGGCAGACTTTTTTGGATAGTCCGGCAGTGTCTTCAGCAGCTTCCCGTCCAAAATCACCCCTGTGGGAATGCAGCTCAGGTGGGTGACTGACTGCTTCTCCCCCTGGTAGTAGATGACCGCGTACCGGGTCGCTTCGCTGCCGGTCCCGGCGGTGGTTGGGATAGCAAACAGCTCCACCCCGTTGGAAACCACCTCCTGCTCCAGGTAACAAGTCCCGGAGTCCATACCGCTGTACAGTTTGACGCATTTTGCCACGTCTATGGCGCTACCGCCGCCAATGGCTAAGATCATCTCCCCGCCTGTTTCCCGGAATCGCTCCACCCCCGCCGCCACCGACTCATAACGGGGGTTGGGCTGAAAATCGCTGAACCGGGTGACGGTGATCCCCAGCGCCTCCACCGCGGTAAAGAAACCTTCCAGAGGCAAAAAGCGGAGGGCCTCATCGCAGACCAGGAAAAGCCGTTTGACCTTTTTTTCTTTCAGGGTGGCAAGGAGGGCGCTGTATCCCTCCTCACCACGCCAAACACACTGTGCCATGGCTCAGTCCTCCGCTGGAATTAGTGTGATGATCTCCTTGATGGGCATACACATGGCGTCCGCTTCCTTGGCCCGGTGGTTTTCCAGGATAGTTTTGGCCACCGTCTGCATGGCTGGGAAGCCGCTGCGGGTCAGCTGGTTGGCGTAGATCACCACATTCACCCCCCGCTCCCGGAATTCCTCCTCAGTCACCGAATGGAAGGAGGTGGGCACCACCACCAACGGCGTCGTCGGGTCCTTCTCCCGGAACCGTGCCACAAACTCGAAGATCTCCGCCGGGTCCTTCCGGCGGCTGTGGATCATAATGCCGTCCGCCCCTGCCTCCACATAGGCAAAGGCCCGTGTCAGGGCATCCTCCATCCCCGCCTCCAGGATCAGGCTTTCGATCCGCGCCACAATCATAAAGTCCCGGGTCTTTTGGGCCTTTTTCCCCGCCCGGAGCTTAGCGCAGAAGCTCTCGATGGTGTCCTGGGTCTGTGCAACCTCGGTGCCGAAGAGGGAGTTTTTCTTTAGTCCGGTCTTGTCCTCGATGATGACCATAGAAACCCCCATCCGCTCCAGCGTCTTGACGGTGTAGACGAAGTGCTCGGTCAGGCCCCCGGTATCCCCGTCAAAGATGATGGGCTTGGTGGTCACTTCCATGATGTCGTCGATGGTGCGAAAGCGCGAGGTCATGTCCACCAGCTCGATATCCGGCTTGCCCTTTGCGGTGGAATCGCAGAGGCTGGAGATCCACATGGCGTCAAACTGGCTGCCCTTCCCGTCCCGGTAGACGATGGTCTTTTCGGCGATGAGGCCGGTGATTCCGCTGTGGGCCTCGATGGCGGTGATCAGCCCCTTCATCGCGATGGCTTTTTTCAGCCGGGAACGGCGGATATCCGGCAGGGACAACTGGAACCGCATCCGCTCCTCCAACGCCCGGTATTTCTCCTCCCGGGCGTAAGGGTACTCTACCAGCCTCCCACCGTAGCTGGCCAGGATCTCCACCACCTCATCCCGCAGGGGCTTCTGGAAGCCCTCCTGCCAGTCATCCCCATGGACCACGTAGTCGGCACGGTACTTCTCCAGGTTTTCCCGGTAACTGAGGGTATCCTGCCGCACCACTTGGTAAACGCCGCTGATGTTCGCGAACAGCGTCTTCCGCTCCTCATAGGGGATCAAAGGAAACCGCTTATAGCTGCACACCGCCTCGTCGGACAGCACACCGACGATAAGCTTCCCCAGCTTCTTGGCCCTGTTGATAATGGCAATATGGCCGCTGTGGACCACATCGGTGGAAAAGCACATATACACCGTCCGGTTTGCCAGCTCCCGCAGCTTATGGGAGATGACCGCCAGATCCTCCGGGGTGTCGATCTCATTACAAAGGGCATCTCTGACATCCAGGGGGAACAGAGGGCAACGGCCGGAGATCCGGTTAAAGGCGTTCTCGGCATAGCAGCCGGTCTCTCCCCGGTCACAGAACGCCTCTATCTCCTCCAGCCATGCTGCCCAGTCCTCCCGGCGGAACCGGTACATCGGCTGGGCCATCACTGCATCATTGAAAAACTCTACTCCCACCCTGGTGATCCGCCCGCCGGCGATGACCGCCTTGAAGTCCTTCTCCGGGAGGGCCGCGGTAGAGCTGACGGTCATCACGCTGGTCTCGGCCTCCAGCACCTGGTCCAGCACCGTCTCCTCGAACACCAGATCGCCGTGGAGCAGCAGGATGTCGTCATCCCGCAGGTG
Organism: uncultured Oscillospiraceae bacterium; assembly: GCA_949741215.1. Taxonomy (GTDB): domain Bacteria; phylum Bacillota; class Clostridia; order Oscillospirales; family Ruminococcaceae; genus CATJLA01. The sequence continues at coordinate 20,789 of CATJLA010000139.1, read as the reverse complement.
GTCCCTTGCCAGACAGATGGAGTAGATGTAGTTGGTGTCCATATAGCGGTCGTTGTTGACGAATATGTACTCCAGGGGGAGCTCCAGGGAATCACAGTAGTCCATCAGCGCCTCGGCAAAGGGCCCGGTGGTGATGACCGCCTTGGTGATGCCTGCCTGAGACAGCAGCCGCAGCTGACGGCTCAGAATGGTCTCCTTCCCCTGGATCTCGGTCATGCATTTGGGGTGCTGACTGGTAAAATGGCCCATCCGGGTCCCCTTACCGGAATTTAGGATCAAGGCTTTCATTCTTTTTGCTCCCCCTTCTCTTTCTCCTGCGTGGGCGCCTTCTTCTTTGCCGCCCGCTCCTTCAGCTGCCGCAGGATGTACCTTCCGCCCACCTCTCCGCTGTGGCCCATGTTGTAGAGATACTCGTCGCGCAGCTCCCCCAGCCTTCGCTCATAGTCCGCGGTGTGCTCCAGCAGCCGTTCCACCTCTGCCCCGGCCTCCCCTGCCCTTTCCATGGGAAGCCGCGCGCCGATTTCGCCCCGCAGGCTCAGGTTCAGCGGCTCGGCGACAACCGCGCCGTAGTTGGGGTTGGCCACCTTCATTGGTGTATCAATAGAAAGGACCGGCTTGCCGGTGGAGAAGGCGTATTCAAAGACGATACCGGACCAGTCACTGATGAGGACATCCGCGCTGTATACCGTTTCATTGGAGGAAAAGTCACTTTGGAAGTACAGCTTGTTCTCCGGGATATCCTGATATCTTTCCCGTAGCGCGTTCCAGCGGGGGGTATAGCGCTTGAGGTACTCGGGATGCGGCCGCACGATGACCTGCCAGCCCTCCCGGACCAGCGATTTCAGCATCGGCTCCAGGCAGCTGTCCAGGATGTTATCCTCCTGCCAGGATGGGGCCACCAGGATCTTCTTCCCGCCCTGGCCGGCATAGCTTTCCCGGTGCGCCAGGTAGTGCTCCCGCATATTCTCAATAACGCTGTAACCGCATTCCACGATCCGCTTTTCCGGGAGGTGGTACAGCGTCTCGCTTTTCCGGAGCTCCTCCACCTGTCCCTTGCCGGTGCAGAGGATGGTGTCGTAGTGATCCAGAGCACCCTCCCGCAGGGTCATGATGTAGCTGAGGGGGGCGTGGAAAACATAGACATACTCGATATCCTTGCGGACATAGCTGCGCTTGATGTGGAAGTTCTCCAGGTCGGTCATGGTCATTACCACCACGTCGGCATCCATCTTCATCATCAGGGTAATGAGGCGCTTTTCCCCGATATAATAGGGCTTTATCCGGGGCTCGGCCTGTGCCTTTTCAAAGATGGCGTCCCGGGGATCGCTGGTGACATAGTGGATGACCACATTGGAATGGGTGAGCAGGTACTGTATGATGTTTTCAAAATACTTGTAGAAGCCGCTGCGCTCCGAATAAAAAACCAAGTGCTTGTTGGCAACGGAGAAGAAGCGCTTATAATCGGCCTTTTCCCGGCGCTTGTCCTCCGGGGACACCTTGGCCGACAGTGCATTAAGCTTGTCCAGCTCTTTTCTGCTCTCTGCCAGGGCCTCATAGTCCACGTACTTCTTTGGCGGCATGACGGCATTGAGGAGCAGCTGCTGGGCGATGGTCAGCAGGTTGCTGGCGATCCAGTAGACGCCAACGCCCATGGGGACGAAGGCCCCCAGCATCAGGGAGATGGCGATGGAGACGCCGTTGGTGGTCCACTGGCTGGCCTTGGTCTGCTCCCGCTGGAGGGGGTTCAGGCGGTTCTGCGCCAGGCCCAGCAGCAGCGCCGAGAAGCCGGCGGCCAGGGGCATAAGCAGGGTTATCCCTCCCACTTGGGAGGGATAAAGAGAAAGCATGCTTTCTCGGCCGGCCAACAGCTCCCGCACCGCACCGATGACGCCGATGAGCAGCGCCAGCTGGAGGAACATGGGGACGGTGCTTAGGAGAGGGTGGTAGCCCTGCTGCTTGTACAGGTGCTGTGTCTCCTCCGCGATCTGGTCCTTGTCGCCGTAGTACTTTACTTGCAGGCGGTTTAGGGCGGGCATGAGGCTTACCATCTTTAGGCTGTTGCGGTGGGTCCAGAGGGTGATGGGGAGGAGGATGGCTTTGGTTAGAAAGGTGAATAGAATAATGGCGATAACATAATTGCCACAGAGGGAATAGCACAGTTGAATGATGCTCTCCAGTGCTATCCCCAGAAAATTGTTGTTCATTGAACTAACCACACTTTACACTAATATTGAAGGTTGTTTTTTTATCTTTCTCCTCGATAATCTCCACTTATTTGTTTAAGGAAAATGGAAAATTCCTTGCATAGCGCAGATTTTTATCTCCAATTAGAACAACCCGAATCTCGTGTATATTATTGGGTAATTCAGAAAAGGGAAGGGTAATTTCAAACCCCGACAGATTGTAAAGATCATTATGGAAAGATAATCCAACATCATATCTGGGTTGCTTAGTTGTTTCATATGTTATTTTTTCTCCGCTTTCAGTAAAAAACTCTAAAATGACATCCTGTGTTTGTGCATCTGTTTCTTCCTGAATTGCCCATCCCCAAAACTTTACAGATACTTCATCAGATTTTGTGTTGAGAGAACATTTGATATCCGGTGATTCCACGCTGTCAACGGATGAAATTATTTGAGGCATATATTGGTAAAACCGCTTGTGATCTTTCACATATTTTTGTTTAGTATTTATCAGTCCATAATTACTTTCATTTTCCCATACATATAAATACACATCATAAACCCCTGGAGGGACAGAAAGCGTGGATATTGGGTATGAAAGAAGATGGTTGGCTCCATAAACATCTCCATAGCTTTCGTTAAGAGAAATCGCCAAATCAATGCGATTGATAGGAGAAATGGTGGTATAATAGACATCAGATGAAGATACAAGGAGGAGAGATATATTTTTATTAGAGTTATCACTGGATGTTCGGCAAAAAGCCCATCCAGTCAATTCTATTGATTCCAAAATATCTTCTGATGCTGATAATGGGTTTAGCAAAAAGAAAACAGCATCTTTTGCAGGAAAATTTTCGAGATTTCCCTTTTTAAATGATGCGCTTTTGCTACCGAAAAAAAGAACAATAGAAGTAGAGGAGAAAAAAAGAGCACAAAAAACGGCAAGAATGATTCCGTGAAGAAAGAAAGCCTTTTTATTTCGCATCATTATCGGGAACCTCCAAAATGTCGAAATTCACACTAAACAATTGGTTTAGTACGATTCGCAAAGTATTCACACCAGACTGTCCATGAATTTCAGCGAGAGGATTTCCACCATAATAGACTGCATTAAACATTGATTTCATGTCATAAAAAGAGATAAACTTGCCTGCAAGTTCCGGGTCAGAGGATGCACGCGCACTATGGTCTGCCTGTAAAAGGAGAATACAATTGGGGTCATTTTTGAGAATATTTTCAACAATTTGTTTCATTAGTTTGGTGGTGTAGATATATTGGTTCAAATAGTATTTCTTATCTTTCCAATTTTGGGCGTTTTTTAAGTCAACACTATTTCCGTTTTGATCAAAAACAAAGGGCTGATGAGGCGTGTCAAAATAAGCTAAAACAAATTGTGAAGAATCACTTTTTATATTTCCGGACGAACACAGATAATCTACACTTGATAATATTTCTTGTGCTTTTTCGTCAGAATTAATCCGGACAAATGGATATAACACCGTATATCTCATCAATATATCAGAAAAAGTTTCTCCTGTTATTGCTGCCGAAGAAGATTTCCCAGCAGTTCCTTCAATACCAAGCCACTCTGTATCTCCTACACCGTGAATCGTATAGTTATGCTCATGCATGATTTTTAGCAAAGGTGAGTTTTTTCGAATTTCTGTCTTTTCTTGTTCTGGTATTTGATCCGTCACAACATAATCCAAATTCAACAAATTCGTTAGAACCGTTGTCGTACCTCTGCTATCATTGCGACTGCTTTTTGACACTTCAAAATTATTACTTTGCAAAAAATCATATAAATCAGAGTTATCATAGTCGTAGTATTTTTCAATGACATCAAAATTAGAGTATTCATCAAAAATCAAAAGATAAATGTTCGGGCCTTTTTGGACTACAGCGTTAGACTGGTTATTTATTTGTACGGAGTGTTTGTTTTGGAGATTTTGAATAGTGCTTGGAATAGCTGTAACGATATTAAAAAGGCAAAGCCCGCCCAAAACCAAGCCAAGAATTGTCAGTACATCTTTGCAAAGAGAGTCTTTGATTTTTTTCTTGAGAAACAATCCAAAATAAAATAGTGCCAACAAAGAAATCAAGAGAACATGCCAATATTTTAGCCGCGAAAATAAAAGCTGTATTCCAGATTCGAAAAGAGCATAATTCCCGAAGATCATAAAAATAGCACAATAAAAAACTGAGCCTTTATAATATGAGCGAAAAACAAAGCTACACAGCAGGAAACCAATGATTCCGCAAAGCAAAAGAGCGAAAAAAGGAGAAATCAATTCTCTTGGATGAACTTCCTGTGCATTACTTGCATATAAGAAAAATAACGGAAATTGACTAATAAAAAAGGTAGGGAAGAAAGTTAAGACCATTTGCTGTTTATCTAATCTGGTATTCATTTTTGCCTCCTAAACACTTATGAATTAAACAAAATGATGGTATCCTTTACAACCGGAAGCGATGCAACACCCTGTTGGTCGCCATCTATACACCAAAGCTGTACTTCTGTGACGGGACTGGGAAGATCGGCTAATGGAATCCTGCAGGAAAAACCAACTGTATCTGTTTCAAACATGGGCTGTCCGCTTGGCAATGTTTGAAAATAAGCAAGAACATCGGAGCGAATGTTGGTCTCACAGAGGAATTTTTTTCCGGCATATTCTCCTTCCGAAAAAAACGTTATGCAGACTTCACGGTTAGCATGATTCTCATCCATTACGGCCCAGCCGACAAGATAAAGCCACCCCTCTCCCCTGTCAGCTGTTTCAATTTTGCAAATATCAACACCGGTGTAAAAGTTACCGTTACTTTCAGTCAAGAAGAAATCAGGTGAAAATGCGTTTGAATTTACATCCCAGTGAGCAATGTCCGAGGCCAGCTTCATACAGCCAATCACCAAAAAGAAGGATAGGAGGATAGCCATCCATTTTTGTTTCATCATAAAACCTCCCCATCAGAAGCGGAAATAAATAAATGGATTGTAGCCGTTGGAAGCCGCCATATAGGAGATGGATAAAAGCATCAAAAGAAGCTCACTGCAGGAAAAGACGATCATAGAAACGGAAGACTCCAGTTTTTTGGTCATTTGTTCCTTCAGTACACGAGCAAACGGTGTGCAGAACAAAAGGCCAATCAAGAACCAACACAGCATTTCTGCGTTCAGATAGGGGGCAAGGTGGGAAAGGCGGGTATCAGCGAATACAAACATCTTCCGGATATAAAGAAGGCTGTGAGTAAGATTTTCAGTGCGAAAGAAAACCCAGCCAATCATCACGATAAAGGTAACATATATATGCCCGACAAAGACGGGCAACCGATCAATTAGCTTTCCCCAGGCACCGCGCTCCAAAATCAGAAAAACGCCGTAAAACAGGCCCCACACGATAAAATTCCAGCTGGCACCATGCCAGAATCCAGTGACAAAAAAGACAATGAGGAGGTTGCGATAGGTGCAAAGTGGTCCTTTGCGGTTGCCGCCCAGTGGAATGTAGAGGTAATCGCGAAACCAGGTGGAGAGCGAAATGTGCCAACGCCGCCAGAAATCTTTGACCGTTCGGGCAATATAGGGGTAATTAAAGTTTTCCAAAAAGTGAAAACCGAACATTTTACCAAGGCCTATAGCCATATCGGACTAAGCACTGAAACCAAAGAAAATTTGAATGGCGTAGCAAAGAAGTCCTGCCCAAGCCATTGGGGCGGAAAGCTGATCCACAGGAAGGGTAAAGGCTGCGTCAGCTACACGAGACATTTGATTGGCAATTAGAATTTTTTTGGAAAAACCAACGGAAAATCGTCCAAGTCCTTCAGCAAACAGCTCGACAGTATGGGTGCGGTGAACAATTTCGTTTTGCACATCAATATAACGCACGATGGGCCCAGCAATAAGCTGCGGGAAGAGCGAGATGTATAGTGCCAAGTGGAAAGGATTCTTTTGTGCCGCTACCTTGCCGCGGTATACATCGATAGTATAGGACATAATTTGGAAGGTGAAAAAGGAAATGCCGATGGGAAGGGCAATTCTTTGCAGTGGAAAGGCGAAAGTACTGCCAAAAAGGGCAAGCAGATTGTTGCAGGCGCCTATCAAAAAATCCCAATATTTAAAATAAACAAGAAACCACACATTGAGAAATACACAACTGGCCGCAAAGAGCTTGCGTGTGGGTGCTTGTTCAGCTGCGTCGATCATCAATGCAAAAAGATAGTTAAAGCCGATGGAAAGCAGCATAAGGAAGACATATTTCGGCTCGCCCCAGGAATAGAAAAAAAGCGAAGCAGCTAAGAGGACGAGGTTCTTCAGCTCAGATCGAAGGCCATAATAGAGAACAAGTAAAAGGGGAAGAAAAACAAACAAAAATCCGGGAGAACTAAATACCATTTTCTGCATTCTCCTGACTTCTAATGTATTCGGCCAGATGAGAGATAAATCCTGAACTGAAATTAGAAGCATATTGCTCATTGACCTCAAAGACTACGCTGTCACTCTGCGTAACAGCTTCAAACAGGCAGCTGACCGTTTCGGAATCGGAAAAGCTCGCAAAATCGATCTGTTCGCCACTGATATGTTCACTCAGAGTTTGATCGTAATAAACGGAGAATATCTTGTCAAAAGCATTTGATTCGGTTAAAAGATTAATCATTTTCCACATAAAGCTTCCACCTTGAAAAAACACCGTTTTGTTGCACCCCACTGGAAAGGAAACGGAAAGCTCTGGAACATAAAAAGATTTTTCTAAACGTGTATGGGGGGAGAAAAGGTTGAGAAGTTGGTATCCATCAAGCTCCTCTGTATCGGTAGGGGTTGTAAGAACCGTATAATTATTAGCTGAAAGAGTTGGCCAGGCATCTTCAAAGACTGTTCTTTGCAACTCCTGTAATGCAGTTAAGGCAGCATAGGGCGTCCAGTGTACACTGGTAGTGGCAAAAACTGGATAGGGGTGCTCTCCTTTTAATAGGGCGGCCCCATCTACATAAGGAATATCGTACTGATCCAGCGCAGCGATAAGCTTGTGATAGGCACGATCTGGTTCTTCATACAACTGTTCTCTATAGTTATATCGGGTGGGGATCGCTTCTGGAAAGATGGAGGCTTTGGATGGAGTAATGAGAACAGCCATAGGCTTGCCCTGAGCAACAAGCCAAGTCTGTATCTCTTTTAAGTCAGAAATCAGCGCATCCATTTTCTCCTGTGTCTGGTACCATTCGGAAGAAAGGCCCCTATATTCCAGAATATATTTTTCTTCAAACAGCTCACCACTTTTACCGACAATGGTAACGCCGTTTCCGGCACCAAAAGCGTTAAAGCGCACTTCGTTATTCAAACGGATAAAATCGCCGTGGAAAGCGTGAGCTTTGGCAATCCAGTTATCGTAATCCGTCTGAAATTCTCCCGATATGTAACGGTTTGCGGAAAAAGCTGGGGGCTCTCCTGCCTCGGCAACGCCGTAAAGATTGGCTGTTGTTCGAATGTCAAACAGCATACCTATGCCAGGCGCAAAAAGCAAAAAGAGAAAGCCAACAATATAAAGTCGGATAAACCATTTGGAAAACAAACAAAAATCCTCCTTTCCTTTCTGTGGACGCTATTACCCGATGGTAAAGCTGTCACCTCGCTTTTCATTTTTTTCCAAGCAGTGCAAAGCCTTGCTGCTCACCTCGGTCAGAGCAGACAAATCAATGAGTGTCTGATAGCCGATAGCAGCACTTACAAACGACAACGCCACCTCCGCTTTCAAAGGTACTTTTCACATCGTCGCACAGGCAGGTTTCGATTTGAAAAAAACATTTCTTGACGTTGTCCATCAGCGATACATCAAACTCCCAATGATAAGGCATTGATTTTCGTCAGTCATCCATCCCTCGCTGGAAAGCACAGTGGTATAGGAAGGGGCGATTTCGTCATGCGTTGTTCCCCCTCTCCCTGCATCCGAAGGGCTGCTAAAGGCAAAGTCTTTGCTATCCAGCGAATAGGACGACGGGTTATCGGGGGGAGCGGGTGCCGGATCGGGTGCAGTAATAAATAAAATGACATTCCTGCTATGAAGATCCCGAAGCAGAGCGAACCCAGCTCAAATTTTATAAAGCACCCTTCCTTGTGTTTTTATTAATAAATGAGGAAATCCCTGTTGAGATAATTCTGAACATAATCAATGGTCCCTTCTTCCAATGAGAAGAAGGGTTCACGATAGCCAGCAGCCCGCAATTTGTCCATAGAAGCTTTGGTAAAATACTGGTACTTGGGACGCAGCGATTCAGGCATATCAATAAAGCTGATGCTTTCCGGAAGGCCCAGCGCCTTAAAAATAGAGCGGCCCAGTGTCAAAAACGATTCCGCCCGTCCGGTACCAACATTGAAAAGCCCGCTTACCGACGGGTTCTCCATCAAAAACCGCACGACCTTACAAATATCCTTGACATAGACGAAATCACGCATCTGTTCACCATCGGCGTAATCGGGATGATACGACTTGAAAAGCTCGATACGGCCAGATTCCTTAATTTTTCGGAAGCAGTGGAATAAAACGCTGGCCATGCTGCCCTTGCAGTATTCATTGGGACCGTAGACATTGAAAAATTTCAGACCGCAGACCTGCGGCGGGCGCCTTGTCTGCCGACTAACCCACAAATCGAAAAGCTGTTTGGAGTAGCCGTAGCCATTGAGAGGTTGGAGCTTTTTGATGTCAACGGTGTCGTCAAAGCCTGCCTCTCCCCCACCATAGGTTGCGGCACTACTGGCATAAATGAAGGGGATACCCATTTCATAGCAAAAATCCCATAGCATTTTAGAAAAAACGAAGTTGTTCTGATAAAGATAGTCAAAATTTTTTTCAGTGGTGGAGGAGCAAGCACCAAGGTGCAAAACACCTGAGATTCCGCCTTTAAGGGTGGAAATCTGTTCCGGAAGAGCAGATTTATGAATGTAATCTTCATATCTCTTGTTGCGAAGATTCTTCCACTTTTCGGTGTCGTGAATATTATCGACGATTAAAACATCCTCAATTCCCATATCGTTTAAGGTGCGGACAAGACAGCTGCCGATAAACCCAGCTCCGCCTGTTACAAGAATGGCCATGTTGTTTCCTCCTTACTCCACATAATAGGCTTTTCGCATTACCTTGACATACAGACTTTTCAACTTTCGCTTCAGACCCGGGGGGCAGTGACGAGAGATAAAGGGCTTTACCTTTTGTCCAATCCGCAAAAGATAACAGTAGAAACGATTGGGCCGGCGAGCCGTTTCAGAAGGAGTTTGAGCAGGCTGCTCTTCTGCTTTCGCCCGCAAAAGCTCGTCCAGTTTTTTCTGAACAGGCTGAATGTACTTTTTATCCAAATTATACTCTCTGGGCGTTGTTTCGATAAACCAGGCGGCATAGGCCAGATTATTTACTCCTCGATGGTAAGGGAAAACCTCCTGCAAATCGGTACGCAACGACCAAAGCTCCTCCATCAAATTGGTCATGACGATGGAGGTGTCCGGATCCATACAACAAATGGCGCTGCTGTCTGCGAAAGGATTCTCGCCACATTGTTCGATCAGTTCCTTCGACCGATTGTAGGATCGGCGCATAAAATCGGTGATTTTTGTGCCGTCATCAAAATAATTAAAAGTATATTCCAGCTTACATATGGCTTCATAGTTGTTATTCAGAATTTCCTGCGCATATTGCTCTGCCAATGCCTTGGTTTCACCAATTTCATCAATGGTGTACCGATTCTGATGCTTGGAAAATGTTTTAATATCAAGTGGATTAAAACCACTGAAATGGAAGAAAACCAGTGGAGCGCCATTATAATAGTACCGACCGTTTTTCACCGAAACATCTCGGGTAGAAAGATTCCAGTATGCAACATTATATCCACAGTGTTTGAAAATGACAACTTTATGAAAGAGGGAGGGGACGAGGTCCATCCATTTCTGATCAACAAACAGCCCGCCAGCAATGTCGACAATGCAGTCATATTCCAGCTTATTCTCCCACCACTTGATAAAGCCATGAATTTGCGGTCCATTGGAAACGGCGAGAAAGCCAAGGTTATAAACGCCACCCTGCATAATATTCAGCTCGGTAGGCTTTTTATCGTCAGAGAGGGGCTTCGTGATATGTGGTGTCAAAACAATTGTTTCTTCGATCTGCAAAAATTCATTGATCTCTGTCATAGGAGCATATACCCGAATATCGGGATCCATATATACAACTGCATCAAAGCCCCTGCCAAAAAGATATTCAAAGGCCCACGGCTTTACCGCTGTATTCAACTCCAAAATGGTGTAGCGGAAGAACATCTTCTTAAAATCGGGAAGAGGAAGTTCCTCAGCAAGCAGCAGCGTGTAGGATCGGTTGCCCTGAATTAGCCGCCGTTCGTTGGGTGAACACTCGTCAACCAGTACGACAAAAGGCTCCCACTGGGGGTTGTTTTTTTCAAGAGAGTCCATCAGCGTGTTGACCTGCGCAAAGTAGTTTTTTGAGGCAATCGTGAATACAGCCGTTTTCACAACACATTTCTCCTATTCATTATGGTAGGTGTCACAGACGGTATCGCATTTCTATCTGTCCCTTTTCAATCCACAACGCATTTTGGCAAAGTTTTTTACCTGTTCTCTTGAGTGGGGGACAAAGAGCAGCGTGGTTCCGCGCGACAGCATCTGCTGAATACGCTCCTCACATTTGTTCTGAAAGGCGTAATCCCTCACGGCCGAAGTCTCGCCTGCAATTAAAATATTGGGCGTGACCCTCGTGGCGATTGAAAGGCTACCATCTGAAACGATTGAAAGCATGGCAGCGCTTGTAGCCTCAGAAAAAATGTAAACAATATCTGGCCAATCAGAAGATAAAGAGGGAAGCCGGCAATATCCGAGCGGAATATGTAGGAAAAGACAACCGAAATCACCAGCGTCATTAAAAGAAGTTTGAGCAGGCTCCCTATATAGTCGAAGAAGGAGCAACTGTATTTTGTTTTGAGAGCTCGTCGCACAAGCAGCTGCAAGGACCAGCGAAATTTGAGAATATTTGCAAATTGGTCTTTCAACATCGCTTCATCTCGAAAACAAGCGTCTAAGAAAGGAAAATGGGAGCAGAAAAAATCGCTTTAGAATATTTTTGAGTTTGGTATACTCATAAAGCTGCTTACAGTCTGTCTGCAATTTAGCAACCTGCTCTCGAAGGAAGGCCACCTCTTCCTTTAATGCCACTTCTGTCTTCTGCATATCAGCGATTGTCTCGGCTGCCGCTTCGTTGGTCTGACGCAACGCATCTTGCCACGCATTTAAGGCAGAGAGAGCATTCTTCACCTGCAAAAGCTCGCCGGCAAACCAATCCTTCAGTGAATCAACCTCCCGCATTTTGTCGTCCAGCCAAGTTTGACCTTCCTCAAAGGCACGGATCTTATCACTAAGCCAGACTTGGCCTTCCTCATAGGAGTGGACCTTATCACTAAGCCAGGCTTGGCCTTCCTCAAAGGAGCGGACTTTATCACTAAGCCGGGCTTGGCCTTCCTCATAGGAGCGGACCTTGTCAGTAAGCCAGGCTTGGCCTTCCTCATAGGAGTGGACCTTGTCAGTAAGCCGGGCTTGGCCTTCCTCATAGGAGCGGACTTTATCACTAAGCCGGGCTTGGCCTTCCTCATAGGAGTGGACCTTGTCAGTAAGCCAGGCTTGGCCTTCCTCATAGGAGTGGACCTTGTCAGTAAGCCAGGCTTGGCCTTCCTCATAGGAGTGGACCTTGTCACTGAGCCAGGCTTGGCCTTCCTCAAAATTCGTCACTCTATTTCGCAACCATTGCTGCACCTCTTCCATCGCCTGTAAGCGCTGCTTCTCATCCGATTCGGTAGGAAAACAAAAGGTAGGTGGCAGGATGGGATATGGAGAAGGAACATAGGCGAACAGCTTTTTCTTGCGGAAGATGATTTTGTAACAGGGCTCGGCCTCCAGAATAATCCGGGAGAGAACTTCCTGATCGTCGGGCAAATGATAGGTGCAGATCGACAAAACAGGGTGATCGTTTTTAAGCGTTTCAACAGCGCCCTGAAGCATGAAACGCTCGAACCCTTCAATATCCGCCTTGATAAAATTGATGTGCAGTCCATTTTGTCGGGCAAAGCAATCGATGGAGGTAAGTTCGACCATCTCGCTCCCTGTTTCGGAAATACAGTTGCCGCCGCTGTTGTTTTGTTCTGTAGCTGGGCTTTCGTCAAAATAGGTGGTGGTTGGTTCAGCGCCCAGCCCCATGGGGATGATCTCAATGTTACCTTTTCCCTCGTTCAGCTGCTTCGTCTGTTCCAACCAAATACGATTCATGGGGGAAGGCTCAAAAGCAAAAACTTGTGCGCCCTTTACGGCGGCATAGGCGGAGAAATCACCAATCCAAGCGCCTGCGTCAATGACAACATCACCTGGATGAACGGTAATATCTTCTCCGTTGGGGCCTTGATAACAGTAAACTCCTTCTGGGAGAAAGGGATCTAACTTGTCAACCAGCTGATAGTGGTAATTATCATTATACTCCGTATAAACCATGAGCGAATCCTGATAGACAAAAGGAAAATTAGCAAAGGTTTTCGGATCATTCGAAACATCGGGCAGATAGACATCGCGGAACCGAAAAACGCCGTTTTGATAAAAACAAGCCATTCGCTCCAAAAGAGAAGAGGAAACGAAATGTTGCTGATAAGACTGGGTGGAAAATTGCCGTTCCAAAAAGGCGGCCCACTGTTCAGAAAGCAGAGCAGGATTTTGCAGAGTTTCCTTTCGCAGGCTGCTTTTTAACGCTTCCAGATCCTGCACAAGGGCCTGCGTCGGTAGATAGAGAAAGCGGCGTTGCAAAAAGGCAGAGGTCCCGTCCTCGGCGTCAGCCTTTACAACACAGAAATGGGGGCCGGGCGAAAGTTGCATGGCGGACAGATTAGCCAGGAAGGAAAAGCCGGTGCACGCATTTTCGGGAAAAGCAGTCGCAACATCGGGACGTTCGTCGTGACAATGGCCATCGGTTACCAGCGTATCGTCTATAAAGACAGAAAGAGCATGAAGCGGCGCGGAGTAGACTGCCCACCCGATAATTTGCAGAGTGCCAAAAACAACGCTTTCATCCTGCTTTGGAAGATCACATCCCAGTCTAATCACGCAAATCCCTCCCTATTCTTATTCATCCAGTAACGCATAACGGAATGGGCACTCGACAAAGGAATGCTCGTTCTCAGCAAAAACTTCTATTTTGAGAACATTTTCCCGCTGCAAATCCATTAGGGGATATAGGTCAGCGATTGCCTTGTAACCAGAAAGATCGCTGCCGGGTATATTGGGAAAGACAGCGCCAACATCGTCCCTCCTAAAACCATGTGTCGCATTGCCAAGGAACTCTCCGTTGATAAAAAAAGAAATTTTTTGAATAGGCCGATTAGCGATGGCCCAGCCCGAAATCTCTAAAAGAGTGGAAGAAATGGCCGCATTCGCATCGGGTAGATCAATCGATATCTGGATCAATTTGTGTTCTCCCCCTTTCACGCTGTACAATCCACCGACTGGCTGCCAGTAGATGACAGGCGGTAAAATCGGCCGTCTGAGCCAAAGCACGCAGATCGGCATATTCGCTATTTTGCAGGGCAACGGCGGCCTTCGCCTGAAAGCAACGGGCAAATTCCATATCGGAAAGCTTGTCTCCAACCATATAGCAACGGGTGAGGTCAAGGGAAAAATCCCACTGTGCATTTTTAGCCATACCGACAGCTGGCTTACGGCAGTTGCAGGGAGGCGTTTCCTTCCCGGTGTGCGGGCAAAAGTAAACAGCGTCCAGCGTGATGCCCTGCTCGTCGAGAAGCTCCTCCATCCGGGCGTTTACCGCCTGCATCTGTTCTATCGAGAAATAACCGCGGCCGATGCCCGACTGATTGGAAACGACAAGCAGCAAAAAGCCCTCGTCCCGCAAAAGCCTCAGCCCCTCGGCGGTGTAGGGCAGCAGGCGAACCTTGTCCGGGTCGCTAAGATAATGGCAATCTTCAATCAGTGTGCCATCGCGATCAAGAAAAACCGCTTTATTCATCGCCAACACCATAGCGTTCCTTAATCGTAGTCACGATGTTGGTCGTTGAAAAGCCCTCCTGCAGATCGATGAAACGGACGCTGCCGCCCGCCGCTTTTACAATATCCTCTCCGGCGACTGGCTTACCCTCCCAGTCGCCGCCTTTCACGAGAAAATCGGGCGAAAGGGCTTCAATGACCCGATAGGGCGTTTCCTCATCATAAATGATGACCCAGTCGACCGGGCGCATTGCGCACAGCATCTTGGCGCGATCTATTTCACTAACAATGGGACGCCGCTCACCCTTGATTTGCCGAACCGACCGGTCGCTGTTTAAGCCGACAACCAGCAGATCGCCCATCTCGCGGGCCTTTTCCAGCAGGAAAAGATGGCCCACATGCAGAAGGTCAAAACAGCCATTTGTGAAAACGACCTTCTTTTTTGTTTTTTTAAGATAAGAAATGAGAGATGGTAGATCCTTTTCGTAAAGAATTTTCGCCTGCAACAGTTGCGAAGCGCCGCACACAATTTCGTCAAAGGTGACAGTAGCGGCACCGAATTTTGAAATGGCGACGGCAGCCGCCTGATTGGCCAACACGCAAGTCTGCTCCATCGGCTCGCCCAGCGCCAGACCGATTGCCATTACGGAAACGACGGTATCTCCCGCACCGGTTACATCGATTACCTCTTTGGCCTGGGCGGGGAAATCCTGCTGTTTTTTTTCTCTGGAGGAAATGAGCGACATTCCCCTTTCTGACCGGGTAATCAACAATGAATCAAGGGAAATCCGCTCGCACAGCGCAAGGCCGGTGGCAAGAATTTCCTCCTCGACGACGGTGGGCATCGAAACGGCAGCGAGAAATTCGCCATAATTAGGCGTACAGAGGGTGGCGCCAGCATATTTGGAATAATTACTCCCCTTGGGGTCGACCAAAACAGGAACACCCCGTGACCGGGCCTCGCCAATCAGCGCCTGTGAAAGGACAGGACTTATTAGTCCCTTGCCGTAATCGGACAAAATCAAAGCTTGAATTCCCTCAAAAAGGGCAGATAGACGGCCTTGCAGGGCGGCCCAATCGTTGGGTGTGAGAGTGCCAGGCTTTTCCCGATCCATTCGGAGAAACTGCTGATTTTTCGAGACGACACGGGTTTTGGTAATCGTTGAATACTGTCCGCCCTGAAAGATAAAATCAGTGTCGACCGACAGCTTTTTCAGCTGATCCATAAGCCAAACCCCGTCGGGATCGTTGCCCAGACAGGTAAGGACACGAACCTGTGCACCCAGTGTGCGCAGATTATGAGCAACGTTGCCGCTGCCACCCATGCGGTTTTCCATCGAATCAACCTCGATGATGGGAACGGGGGCTTCAGGCGAAATGCGTTTAACGCCACCGCGGATGTATTTATCCACCATAAAATCGCCAACGACCAGAATTTTGGTTTGCATCAGCTGTGAAAGATTCATCGTTATCACCCTTTTTTCTCTTCGTGTTTCGGCGGGAACAAAAGCATGAGCCGTTCAAAGGCGTGGTAGGCATCGGTCGGGAAGATTGACTGCATACAGCGCGACCTGTGACCGCAGTCGGCAAGATGAGCGCGGTGGCAGGGAGCGCATTCCATCTCGCGGTGGAGGAGCAGTGTTTTTTTTCCGAGGGGCGACCACTCCCGCCAGCCGGCAAAGCCGCTGAAAATCTGAAGGACAGCAACATCCTGCAGACCACAGATGTGGGTGGGGCCGGTATCCAACCCAATGAAATAATCAAGTTTCCGCACAAAGGCGCAAAAATCAATGAGGGGCAACTCGCCCGCGATGGAGATGGCCGATGAACATCGCTTCATTTTAGAAAGAATCCGTTCGTGTAACGGGCGATCGCCCTTGTTTCCAGAGAGGATGATGTAAGCACTTTTCTCCGCAATCAAGCGATCGGCCAGTTCAGCAAAATATTCCTCCGGCCACTGCTTGGCATCGTTTCCAGCGGACGCCTGTATACCAACAAGCAGCTTACCTTCTGGAAAACGTTTTTCGGCAAAATAGCGTTCCACACGGGCCAATACCTTGCCCGACAAGGAGAGGGGAGCACAATAGGATTGCATATCGACCAGTGGGGCGGCCAGTTGAAAGAGCTGATCGGTGATGTGCCATTTTGGCTGTGAGCCTTCGAAATCGTCGAGCGCCGGGACAGGGTGCGAGATAAAATCGGCTTCCGGCTTTGTCGAATAGGCTAAACAATAAGGACCGCAGCCAGAGGCGAGCAGCTTGGTCTGCTCATGTCGCCGCAAATGAATCACAAGGTCAAAATTTTCGCTTTTTAACACGGCGGTCAGCGCTTCTTTGGGGTCGTTATCCTCAAATTTTGTACCATCGCCCGAGCGCTGGGCAAAATAGGCAAATTCAATGACCCGGTCGACCTCCGGCTGCTCGAAAAAGATTTCCTTACACCATGGTGCAGCCAAAACGACGATTTCGGCCGAAGGAAAATAGGAACGAATCTGGCGAACGATGGGAATGGACAAAATGACATCACCGATATGATCCAGCTTGACAAGTAGAATTTTTTTGATTTCGGTCCGCGATAGAGTAGGATGGCCGGAAAAGCTCAGGCGCAACGGCTCCCTGTCGACGATGGGAACGCCGTCCTTACAGACAATGTAACGGTTACAGTAAAGATCTCTTTCAATCAGGGTGGAGGGAACCGGTAGTCGATCGGGCTGTGGTTTTTTACACAAGGCCCGGCTCTGTGGGCAATAGAGAGCAGGAAATCCTTGCCTAAAAAGGGAGAAACCGAGAGAAAGCAAACCCTCGCCCGAAAGGGAGAAGGTGACTCCCTCTGCAAGCGCTTTCAAAAGTCGGCTCTTTTTAACAGCGAACAGCAAAGGTGAGACGGTCGTACAGTTTCTTTCCAACAGTAAAAGGTTCTGTGCGCAGGTGCTTTCGAGATGCTGATCGTGGAAGAGGGAAAAAAGAGCCTTTTCTTCCCTGTCGTATACCATACCGGCGCTTTCAACACATTTTTTTTCGGCGTTGATTAGCAAGGGAGCAACGATGCCAGTATATGGACGGGTAGCAGCCTTCAACAAAGTGAGCAAGTCGGGGCCTTGTGTGAACACATTTTCATCAATAAAAAGGATCAGTTTGCCTGCTGCCCTTGTCACTGCCTGTTGGTAAACAACAGCAATTTCTCCCTCTTCTACCGGGAGGAAGGCGCATGGCAGACGATAAAATTTTTTGAGGTTCCAGCGTTTGAAATATTTCTCAATAACGCCGATGACTGTTATGTCAAATGAAACCTCTTGCAGACTGTCGGAAAGTGAGTGGACAAGGGTTTCCAAATCGGACAGACTTCCAAGGCGAGAGGAGAGAAACACCGAAACAGAGGCAACTTTCTCCTCATCAGCCGATGAAGAAACGGGCTCCTCATCTTCCCCTGCGAGGGAACAGAGGATACCCTCAATATGTAGAACGGAGGCTTGATCTAAAAAATCGCCAGCTAAACGGAAGATACGGCCATCTGCTACCCGATCAAGATTTTCAAGCAGGAAGGAACGCTTTACCACACATGCACGCTGCAAATAAGGTGTCTGTGCAAAGAGGTCAGGTGACCAATGGAGCTTGAAACGAGGACAGACACGCTGCCCCTGCAAAAGCAGGTCGTGATCACAGTAGGCCACAGGGGGGAGAGCTTTTTGCAAGCGGAGAGCAACGGTAAACTCAAACAAGCATTCACGGTAGACCACATCGCCTGAACGCAGCACGAAAAGATATTCACCGACCGCCTGCTGGCAAGCGGCTGCAAAAGAAGGGAGCGTTTCATACTGGGAGCAAGAATCGCTCTTGTCGGCGCTTACCACGATCACCTGTATTTGCGTTTCGGGATAAACTAACTGCCTGATGGAGCTTATTGTACGGAGGGAATTCTCCTTTTCGGTATGCAACAAGACAAAGGTAAAGGAAATGGGTATGAAATTTTCAAGGGCAAGGCGCATTTTGGAAAATTCCGAATGCTGTGCCGAGATTTTATCAATATATCGCATGTTTTTCATTCTGCTTCTCCCTCAAACCATCTGCGCGGCGGCAACGAAATGATGGAGCCAAAGAAATCGGCCTCCAGCATAGCGCAAAGGGTGTGATAAATAGGAAGATGCAGTTCCTGAATCTTAAAGGTTTCCTCCTCCGGAACACAGATAGCCGCATCACAGAGGTGAGCTAACTTACCACCATCCCGGCCGGTAAGACCAATAATCGGCATATTCTTTGCTCTGGCCACCATTGCGGCGTTTAAGATGTTCTGTGAGTTGCCCGAGGTACTGATACCGAGAAAAACATCGCCTCTGCAGCCATAGCCATACACAAGCTGCGCGAAGACAACGAGAGGATCGACATCATTTAGAAAGGCAGTCGACAAAGCCAACATTGAGGTAAGCGGAATGGCTGGAAGGCACCCCTCGAGCTGGCCGGAAAGCCTTTCCCCCTCCTTACCAAACAGCGCTGTAAGCATCTCCGCATCCTCCGCAAGAATGGGCCGTGGGAATAAAAAAGATTTCATCAGTTCGCCCACTATATGCTCGGCATCGGCAGCGCTTCCGCCGTTCCCGGCAAGGAGCAATTTGCCGCCCTGCTTATAGGTGTTGTATAAAAGAAGATAGGCCGAAACAATGTTCGCTTCGCAGCTTTCCAAAACAGGATAGCGGGAAAATAGAGAATCAAGACATTGCTGGGCGTTTTGATTACTTGTTTTCATATCTATAGACCACCTTTCTGCGAAAGTCACCGATGGGGTTATGAAACTTGCGCTTACCTTTCGCTATTCAATGTAGTACAATAACTTTGGTAGTGTCCTCCTGGCAACGGCTCCAAGATCACCACCTACTTGTTCCCATTATACAGGTGTTGGAACTTATCGTGCGATACCAGGTAGAATAGGGCACAAAGATCAGTCCACGGTGTAGGCTTAGTTTTTGTGCCTTTTTTCAATTTCTGGGCATTTTTTCTCCAGAATCGTTTGTTTCAAACTTATAAACCTCCCTTAAGTATCTCTCCAGCGCATCCTGCCAATGAGGTAACCTTGCAAACCCCATCTTCTCCAGCCTGTCCTTACTCATCCGGGAGTTGAGAGGTCGCATCGCTCGGGTAGGATACTCACTGGTGGCGACCTGGTTGACCTTCATCTTCTTATTGGCCAACCGAAAGATCTCCTTTGCAAACTCCGCCCAAGAACAGATTCCTTCATTAGTAGCATGATAGACCCCGTACTTCTCAGTAACGATCATATCGCAAAGCAGCGGAGCCAAATCGCCGGTGTAGGTAGGGCTGCCAATCTGATCACACACCACCGATACTTCCATTTTCGTTTCCGCCAGCCGCAGCATGGTTTTTACAAAGTTGTTCCCGTTCTTCCCAAATACCCAGGAGGTTCGGACGATAAAGTATTTCTCCAGCAACTCTTGTACTACTTGCTCGCCTTCCAGCTTAGTCCGACCATAAACGCTTAAAGGTCCGGTAGTGTCATCCGGCTCATAGAACTGCTCCCCAGTCCCCGGAAAAACATAGTCGGTGGATATGTAAAGCAACTTAGCGCCAATATCTCCGCACACTTCGGCAATATTCCGGATGCCATCGACATTGATTGTTCGGCACTTCCCCGGCTCATCTTCCGCCTTGTCCACTGCTGTATATGCCGAGCAGTGGATCACCCCATCAGGAGCATACTCCCGGATATATTTCTTTACCGTGCTGGCATCGGTAATGTCAAAGTCACCGATATCAACGCCCCGATGCTCTATCCCGCAGGCCGCCAGCACCTTGCACACATCGTATCCCAGTTGGCCTTCGGCCCCTGTTACCAAAATCTTCATCCGTTTTCCCTCACAGCAGGTTTTTTCTTCGCAGCCCAACGACCCACATAAACAAAATGTCCGGCATCCAGCTCCCTATGATCTCAAACAGGCAGGTCAACGGGGCCAGGCGCCAGTGACGCCAGATCTCTCGTTTTCCACCTTTATGGGCCCAGTTTCTCTCTCTTGCCTCTCCCCACCGGAGCCCTTTCATAATGGTCCTGTGCGTTTCTTCGCAGCAGGGGAAATTTTTTCTCAGCCAAAGGAATTTCTGATAAGCCGTATCGATGCGAACCCGTTTGTAGCTTTCCTT
This sequence comes from uncultured Oscillospiraceae bacterium, assembly GCA_949741215.1. Lineage (GTDB taxonomy): Bacteria > Bacillota > Clostridia > Oscillospirales > Ruminococcaceae > CATJLA01. The sequence goes on along the minus strand of CATJLA010000139.1, from coordinate 441 downwards.
ATCCACAACCCCGGCCAAGACCCCAGTCTGGCTGTTCTTGTGGACTCGGTAGCGGATAAGCCGGTCCGTCAAAGATACGATCTTTCCATGTTCCCCGCACCACAGCGATAGGTAATGGTCATGGACCATATAGGGACAGAAGGGCACAGCCATCTTTGCGGCCCTGGCCTTTACCAGCATCGTGCAGCCAGTCACAAAATTGCGGATGAGAAGTTCTTTTGATAGCCCCTCTCCGGAACAAAATTTATGGTGCTTTCGCACCTTGGTGATGCTGTCCGCCACCACCTGCCCCACCCCGTCAATGATGTACATATCCGAGCAGACCAGCAACGCCCGTTCTCGCTCCAGCTCCTCCTGCAAAATCGCCAGCTTCTCCGGCAGCCAGACATCGTCCTGGTCGCAGTAGGCGAAGTACTCCCCCTCCGCCTCCTCCGTCAGCCG
>CATJLA010000138.1 GCA_949741215.1 uncultured Oscillospiraceae bacterium | reverse complement strand
GGCGAGGACGGTATCCAGTACCGGCAGATATCCGCTTTGCACGGTTTGGGCCTTGTAGGTATCGTAGGTCATGCCGCTTACCACATAGTTGTAAACCACCTGCACCATTTCCAGAGGGTCGGTGAGGCCGGCGGTAAGCTCTGCCGCTTTTGCCACGGTATTGGGGGCAACGCTGTAGTTTACGTACTGGTTGGGACGGAGAAACGGGGCAAATTCGTCCTCCAAAGCAACTGAAATGCCAACGGAGGTGAGAATGGCATATTTGGAGCCCTGAGCGTTCTGAAGCACCCGCACAGTATAGCTGCCATTGCCGTCAGACAGAGGGAAGGTGGACCAGGCGGAGCCTGCCGGAAGATCGTAGCTGTAAGTGGTGGAGGGGCCAATCACCTGAACCTTAAGCCGAGGGCCCCCGGTTTGAGAATAACGGGCCATCACATAGCCGTCTTTGGTATTGGAGTAATCGATTTCCGCGCCGCTATCGGACTTTACTTTACTGCCGGAGGCTTGGGGCAGCAGCAGGGTGCTTACCGGCGGAGGGTTGGTTTCCAAAGAAGCCATTTCTTCCTCCAACGCGGCTTCCGGCATCTCAACCGGGTCTATATAGGGAATGCTACTTTCCGGCTGGGAGGATGACTCTGAGGAGGATTCCGTAACAGGGGCAGAAGAGCTTTCCGACTGCTGTGACGCTGTGGAGGATGAAGTTTCCGGCTGGGGTTGGGACGAAGTGGATGCGGTGGTTTCCGGCTGGGTTGGGGACGAGGCGGAGGCAGTTGTCTCCGGCGGACGGGAGGACGAGATAGAGGCGGTAGACTGGGATTCCGACGACGTCCCGGAGGAAGAGGACGGTTGCTGGCAGCCTGCCAGAATGCAGCACAGCAGAAGAACCGACAGGATTTTTTTCATGAAAATCAGGCTCCTTTCGAGGATAAAGAGATAAAACAGCTGTGGCCGGCGGAATGTGTTGGAAAAATTGCCGGAGCACTTTCGTCATAAAATAAGTGATGGAAAGGCGGGGGGTTTTCTGCATTGATTATAGCATATTTTTACGCAAAAGAAAAGCCGGACCGGCGAACCGGCCCGACTTTTATCTAAGGTTTAGTTTCTAGCCTTGCGCTCCAGAACTTGAAGGACAAAGAGACCGAGGCCAGAGAGAAGTGCGATTAAGTACCACCATGCGGAATTGTTGCCGGTACCAGGCATATCTGCCAGGGGCACATCCTCTTCAAAAATGTCCACCAGGTCGTTTTCGGCCTCGGGGGCATTTGTGAGAGGTGTGGGCTCATCGTTGATGATGACAACGGGAGGAGTATCCTCATTGTTATCGTCCGGCACCTCTACGTCAGGCTCTTCAGGGGTAACAATGACGGGTACAGAATAGCGGAAGATGATAGTTACATCCTCTGTGCCCATAACGCCCTCTGTCGATGCACTGCCGGTTAAGGTGTAAGCACCAATAGCGTTAGGAGCCTGTGCGATATAGGTTTCCCCTTCTCTTACAACACTGGTTACATCTGCACTGATGGACTCTCCGGTTGCATCATTTACAAACCGGATTGTCAGCGTATGGGTATTGCGGATATATACAACATTAACGGTTACATCCTCTGTGCCCATGGTTCCGGTTACAGATGTGTCAACAGTAGTGTAGCCTGCAATAACAGGAGAGGCTTCGTCATAAGACTGGCCGTTTTTCAGCTCAAGAACTACGGATTCACTCAGGGGATTTCCCTCTTCATCCACATAGTTGATGGTAAGGGTATGCAGGTTAGCCTTATAAACAAAGGTTACTGTATGATCGCCAGCAGGCATGGTGCCTGTTTGAGCAGTTTCTCCCTCCAGGGTGTAATCCCCAAAGGTTGCGTCAGCACTTACCTCATAGGGAGCATTTTCCCTGTACTCTCCCACTATTTTAGTGGACAGAGTTTCACCCTCCTCATCTACATATCTGACAGTCAGGGTGTAGGTGGGGATCTTTTCGTAGGGAACCTGTACGGTGTGGTCGCGAGCAGGCATAGTGCCCTCAACATTCAGGTCACCAATACATTTGTAACCATCAACCTCATCGAGAACCGAATAACTGTAATTTTCCTTAAACAGAATGTTAGGATATACCTCTGTTTTCAGGACACGGTCATTCTCAGCCGGAACAAAGTATTGGATGGTAAGTGTGTAGGGGATAGGCTCGTATTTGACAGTCCAAACCTCATTCTCGGCAGGCATTTCACCGCTCACAACGTCCATTCCGTCTTCAATCCGGTAGCCCTCAGGAGCTGCAGGAGATGTTACGCTGTACTGCTCACCCTCTGCATAAGACCCTGTAAAGTCGGCAAACGCCGGGGCTTCTTCGCCATTTGCACCAACATACGAATAGTGAATGGTCAGGGTGTATTTTATGACCTTGAACGTAAAGATAACTTCCTTATCACCATATTTGGCGACTTTTGTGGGTTCGTCATCCAATACGTAGCGATCAACAGTACCCGCTGTAACGGTTACTTCTTTGCCCTCATAGACAGTTACAGACTCTCCCTTGCCAATTACATTACCTTCCTCATCCTGATAGATGACATCAACTATGCAGGAACGCTTGTTTTCTACCTTGTACTGGTACTCGGTATACTCGCATTTCAGGCAGTAACGGCCTTTAACCCACAGTGTCTGGGTGTCGGGATCATAGTCATATCCGGTATCTGCTGCCTTCCAATCGGTATCCCAATCACTCATTTCGTGCGGTTCATAAACTAAATGATCCTTGGCTTGGCCCTCACAGTTTTTGCAAACGTGGGAATGCTGCTTCTCATCAACCATCGTCCAAGTTTCGGGGAACTCCGGATCCAGACGCTCGCCTACTGTCTTCACAGGACTATAAATACTGCAACCATCATAGAAACATTTGGTTACTATAATTTCACCCTGGAAGCAATCAGCCTTTTGTTCTGTTTCCGTCACTTTCCACTCATCCTCGGTATACGAGCGGTGACAGGCGTCACACTGGTGGTCGTGGGTGTTTACATCCCAAGCATGAGGATCCGCTACACACTCATTACCGGGCTGAATATCGGTTGCAACCCCGTTTTTCCAGACGAACGAACCGCCACAGTTTGCGGCGACACGTACTCCCTCGAGATCCTCTATCTCTTCAATGGGCTTTGGGCTCATCGAATTTCCGCACATGTCACAATTCCCATCACTATCGCCATCAGAGCAATATTCTACTATGCCTTTGTAACCGCAGTCACAGGCCATATAGTGCATATGAATCGACCTGTCTGTTTCGGTCGCAAAAACATATGCGGTAAACTCATGATGGTCGCCATACTTATCGCACACCTTATTGTCGGGGTTAGGTTCCGGATTAGAAGGTGTGTTTGGGGGCAGGGGGCTGCTTGGGAGGGAATCCATTGTCCCACTATTGCCACACTTATCGCAATGATAAGCATAGCCTTTTGCAAAACCTGCAAAATCTACATAGTACTCATAAATAAGATTCCCGCCACAAAAAGAGCAGTAGCCGATAATATCGCCCGAACTCACTCCCGCTGCAAATGCTGTAACCGGAAGCATACCGATACATAGTACCAGTGCCATTGCCCAGGCAAGCAAACGCTTTGTGCCTTTTTTCATGGTAGTTTTCATCAGGATCTTCCTTTCTTTGCTGTATTATGCGGATGCAAAGTATCCGGCGGCCGGGCTGGCGTGGCGTTTTTACACGCTTTAGCCCCCAATAGCTTTGCGTCCTGCCGTTTCCGACAGTTTGCTAAGTGCAACCCGGCGAACATAGCGCCCTTTCAAGCGCCTTAGTTCCGTAGCTTTGCGTCCCATCGTTTCCAATGGTTTGCCACTACGCCTCTGGTCCTCCTGCCGTCAGCGGCGTTTTTGACGGCAGTGATGCCTACGATTCCTTACACCTGGACATAAGCCATGCGCCTCCTCTACTCTTCTCCCCCCCACCGGGCCTGACCTGCTCCCCGGCATTACAGGGAACTTCGGCCAAAAAATGCGGTTACAAAAAAGTAAACTTTTTTGCCACACACATTTTTTGTTTACTATACTTATAACTTTACCATGTTTTCCCCTTTTTTTCAAGATTTTTCTGAAAATACTTAAACTATTATTTGTTATAAAAAAGTTTACTTTTTTGTAATATTTTACACAAAACATACAATACAAAAGCCGGGCCGGAGGATTCCGGCCCGGCCGACGTCGGGTATAAGGAAATTATGGGTATATTTTCTGAGATGTCATGATTAAAAGCTTGTTTTTAGCTTCTGGACATTTTCCGTTCCCAGATGCTCAAACCGGCAAATCCTGCCATGGAGAAAATGGCAACTAGGTACCATACAGCATTGTGGCTACCGGTATCGGGTCCGTCTGCCAGGGGTACGTTTTCGTCGAAAATGTCAACCAGATCATCCTCGGGAAGCTCTGCCAGAGGGGTAGGTTCATCAACAATAATTACCGGCTCAGGAGTAGTTGGTTCTTCTTCCTCTTCTACAGGAGGCGCTACAGGAGTGGTGTAATAAACATTGATAACGTTTTCACCATCTATAAGAGTAGTGTTACCGGTAACTCTGGAAAATTCATAGGTACGCCCATTGTAGCTGACATTGCCAGCGCCTACTGTAACTGTTGCGCCAACTCTGGCTCTGTTTGTGCTGGTGCTGCCAAGAACGCCATCATAGTAAAAATTGATTGTATAGTTGGTTGTTTTGGCGTATTCATTGTAAATCCAAGAGATCTGAGTATTGTTAGCCGGAACATACAGGGTACCGGTTTCGTGATTATAACCATAGGCGGAAGCCCACTCATAGTTATCAATATCAAGGTTGGAACCCTTAATAGTTAATACTGTTCCTTTGTGAACATCTCCTGCAGTGGGGTCCACAGGTACCTTTACCACTGCGCTTAAAACCGGGTGACCATTATTAGGGTCTGCAATCTCCGCAAAGTCCTTTTTGGTAAGAGTAGCCTCAAAAATTTCGCCCTTCCACTCATAGGTATAGGTCATGGCAAAATCTTCGGGAATTTCATCAAAGGTAAAATACTCGGTCTCAGATTTTTTGAAAGACCATGCAAACTGCACTTCTCTGTCATAAGGCTTGTTGGGCTGATTGCTTTCGCCAGGAAGAGAAATGTCATAGCTATCTGTTTTACCGCAGGTTCTGCAGGTGTAGGTAACAACGGGAGTGTTGATTCCTCTGATTCCGTTATCCCAATCATGGTCTACAGGTACAAGGAAATCCGTGCCGATTACCTGTCTGCAGGTATCGCAGATAGTAGAAACTGTTCCTGAAGAAGTACATGTTGCAGCAACAGTTTCGGTGTGGGTAGATTCATGAGTACAATCTACCAGCTGTGTTTCACCGCATGTCTCACATTTTTCTGCAATCTTTCCTTCTACCTGCTCTGCTTCCAAGTCTTTAACCCACTTATGTCCTATTGCGGGAATTTTCTCAACAGGACCTGATTTTGCAGTGCCACAGCCATTGCACACCCACCTTTGCCCGCCTTCTTCTGTACAGGTAGGTTCACTTATGATCTCTACTTTATTGTACTCATGCCGGTAGGTGGGTCTAACTGTCTTTGTTTCCAAAACCAAACCACAGGTAGCACAAAAGATTTCCTGTACTCCGCTTTCTTTACAGGTTGGCTCTGTTGTAAATCTCCAATCCTGTTTTTCTGTTGGATGGGTGCATTCGTCTGGAGAAATCCCGCCGCAGTCAGGGCAGTTTTCCATAGCATGCCCACTACCATTACAGGACGGACAGATTACCGTAACCAGCCCGCCAGTGGCAAAGTCAGGCTGCCCCCAAGAACCGTAACCAAAACAAGTGTCGCATTTTCCTGCTGTTTCAACCTTTCCTGCTCCTCCACACGTTGCACAATTCGGGTCTACCGCAAAAACGGTAGCAGGGAATATACTGGCACACAACGCAAGAACCATTACCCAAGTGAAAATATGTTTCATGCTTTTTTTTAAAATGTTCATTCGCAAAATCTTCCTTTCTTTGCGGGAATTTTACGGATGCAAAGGATCCGGCGGCTGGGCTGCCGTAGTGCAGGTTGTCCTTTAGCGGACGGCACCGTAGGCCCCTTGGCTTTGTGCCCCACCCTTTCGGATGGTTTACTAAAAAGTTGTTCCAGCAGCCGGGCTGACATAGCATCCGCTGATACCTTAGTCCCCATTGCTTTGCAGTCCCACAGTTTCCTGTGGTTTGCCTGGTGCGCCAAAACTCTACCTCCCACCGCCATTAGACGCCCTTGGCAGCGGGTGTCCCCACGGCGGACCCTCAAAAATCAACACAGACTCCCCCTTTCTATTTTCAAAAAAGCTACAGAAATGTGTACTTTTAAGCAAGCATATTTCAGCACTTTTTCTATTTAATATGATATCATAATTATCCCCTTTTTACAAGGTTTCAACAGGATTTTTTTGGGATCTTGCCATTTGGTTAAAAAGTACACTTTTTTGCATTTTTTTAGTGTAAAACAAGCAAAAAGGACTGCCGCAAACCGAATGCGACAGCCCTTATTTTTTGCCGAAAAAACTACCCTCTGCAGTTACGTCCAAAAAAATTATGGTAAGGGGGTTGACTCTCCAGCTGCGTCATGGTTTATACTGAGGTTACCACGAAAGGAGGCATTCCCCCATGAAAGCAGTAAAAGAAGTGAGCAAGCTAACCGGTGTAAGTGTGCGCACACTGCATCATTATGATGAAATTGGCCTGCTAAAGCCCACTACGGTTACTCCGGCAGGCTACCGGCTGTATGACGATACAGCGTTGGAACGCCTGCAGCACATCCTGCTGTTCCGGGAGCTGGAGTTTCCTTTGCGGGAGATCAAAACGATTCTGGATAGCCCCAGCTTTGACCGAAGCCGGGCGCTGGAGCAGCAAATTACCCTGCTGACTTTGAAAAAAGAGCATCTGGAAAACCTGATCGACCTGGCTCGTGGATTAAAAATGATAGGAGTGAATCATATGGATTTTACAGCCTTTGACACAAGCAAAATTGATGAATATGCCGCCCAGGCCAAAGCCACTTATGGCACTACGCCGGAATACAAGGAGTTTGAGCAGAAATCTAAGAAACGGACCAGTGAGGAAACCCGGCTGCTTCATTTTCAGATGATGTCCCTTTTTACTGAATTTGGCAGGCTGCGTAACCTCTCGCCGGATTCTGCTGAGGTACAGGTTCAGGTAAAAAAGCTGCAGGATTTTATCAGCGAATATTTTTATACCTGTTCCAATACCACCCTGCTTGGCTTGGGCACTATGTATGCCGGCGGCGGAGATTTAACGGCAAGCATTGACAAAGCCAACGGGGACGGCACTGCGGAATTTGTATATCAGGCTATCCGGGTATTCTGCGAAGAAAGGGAGCCATAAGGTGAAATTCCCGGAAAAACAGAGATTTTAAGGCGTAGTGGAGATATCTCAGGGATTGGCCGGGGCCAGTATTTGCTGTGATCATTTGGCCGGCAATGTTCCGTACGCTCTTTCGGTATCGGGCCGGCATTGCCTTTTCTTTTAGGACGTCGCGCCGGTCAAAGGTTATCAGCATTGGACCAAAGGCCTGTTGTTACGTCTTTGCTTTATAAATTTGAGCTGTTATAAAAGCACCGCTGCCCCAAAAAAGGAGCAGCGGTCTTTTCAATCAGGTGGAAAGGATACCTGCCGCCCGCAGGGAAGCAAGCAGCTGGTTGAGGGTAGTAGCTACCTCAACCGGAGTAGTGTCTGTGGTAGAGACATCCGGTACGGCAGCGGCAGGGGTAATGGTACCGGCAGGGCCAGTGGGGCCAGTTGGCCCGGTAGGCCCAGTGGCTCCGGTTGCTCCGGCAACACCCTGAATACCTTGAGGTCCTGCTGCTCCGGCTGGGCCTGTAGCTCCTGTGGCTCCGGTTGCACCGACTGCTCCGGCAACACCCT
>CATJLA010000137.1 GCA_949741215.1 uncultured Oscillospiraceae bacterium | reverse complement strand
TCTCCGGTATAAATCAGGGTTTGAAAGCTCGCCCCTCCAATTCCTTCAAAAAGACGTCGTATGCAGTCTCCTGCACCTCGCCGCTGCTTCCTCCGGTCAAAACCGCCGTAGCCGCAGCAGGCTCTCCTGTCCCTGCAAAACGAACCCAATCGTTTTCCTGCAGCTCCCCAGCGTCCTCCACCAGCTGACGATCCATCTCCATCCCGTCCAAAAAGGTCTGTACCAGCACCCCATCCTCCTGAGGCACCGCCGTCACCGTCAAATCATTTCCTCTCACACCGGGGTAAACCGCCGTCACCGTTAAATTCTCTCCCAGCTTACTGCTTGCAGCGCTGCCCCCGCTGTTCATCCGATACAGCAGCAGCACCTCGCCATGGCGCAAAATCTCCTTCACCAGCACCATCCGCTGATCATCCAGCGAGTACCACAGCCGCTCCAGAGTATCCTCTCCTTTGCTCAGGATAGTAATCTCCTCACCCCAGTCCAGCTCCATGGCCATCGCCGCCACTCTGGGGGTCTCCCCCAAAACCTTTCTCTCCCCGGCGCGTATCTTAGCATATACGCCCGGCAGCACCTTGTTCATCATCAGCGTTCCATCTCCTTTTCTGTTTTCTATCCTCCAGGACGAAATCATCCATTCCGGTGCAAACCGTCTTACCAGGTCCGTCTCACAGGGCGGCACTCCGCCAGCTCAAACCCGGCCCCATAAAAACGGCTGGATGTGCAGTATCATCTTCAACCTGGAAATGCCAACTTCCGCCAAAGCGAAATGCTGTTTTCCGCCGGTCAGCACGGAAATGTATGCAGCCCTTATCCCTTGCCCGCCCAACTCCCGTTAAGCCCTGATCCACTAGCCCGCTTTCCTCTCCGAGAGGCAAAAACGGCAACTACCCGTGCAGGTTTCCCCGCCATTTTTCGGCTTTACCTGTTCGGCAAAAAACTGCAACATCGCACCAGCGTTAATATGCGGGAATCCGCCTTCATCCCGTCAGCTTTCCAAATCCTCAACCGTCTCCCCCATCTTCTGGGTGGAATACACCTGCCCCTTAGCAAACCGAATGATCGGATCCAGCTCCATCGGCAGCTCCTCGGCGGTCAAAGCTCCAGTCACCACCACACCCTGACATGCAGCGTCATTGTTTCTGCCATAAAGAGTCTCATTCTTAGCCAGGCTCTTCAGCCCTGCCGTTCTCACCCATCCCTCCGGCAGCGGAACCTTCTCCAGCCCCTCCAGCAAAACCGAGGCCGCCCGCTGCTCCTCTGTCCTGTCTCTACTGTCCTGCGGCAGATAGTTCACCCGAAAATCTGCCTTCCACCGGCCCACATCCCCCAGTCCTCTCACAAAGCTAAGCTTGTCAAACAGCACATAGCAGCTGCCGCTTCCCTCCTGCTGTCTCGGTCCTAGGTAAACCGGAATCTCCCCCATCACCTTTGCGGTCTGGCAGCCCAAAAACACCCGCAGCCATTCCCCAAACGAAAGCTCCTTCGCCGCCATTCTCTCATAAAGCCCCTGCTCAAAGAACAAATTCCTGCAAAACTCCATTCAGGCCACCTCCCCGATCTCCAGCCTGCACACCCGGTTCAGGGGATACACAAACACCATTCCGGCCCCGCAGCAGTACACCCTTCCCCGATGAGTAATCTCCAAAAAATCCCCTTCCCGCAAATCCACATCAGGATCACAGTACAAAGTATACCGTCCTCTCACCGAGGCCGCCCCCTCTGTCTGTACCAGCTGCGGCAGATATCCCACCGAAAGCCTGCAGGGAATCCCCTCCGCTGCCTTTTCCCGTACCACCTGGTTCCCCTCCCGGCGCTCTCTCAAAATATCACACCGGTCCGTGTACCCCATAGCCAGCACCGGCAAAATCCGGCGGCAAAACTCCTCTATCCTGCTCATCCTTACTCCTTTCCGGCACAGCTCCACGCCCTTCTGTAAAACCGCACCAATTTTCTCCACATGGTTTTATAATCCCCCATCCACACCATCCCCTTTTTTTACAGACATCCGCCTCCGGCGCACCTGCCCAAATTTCCAGTAAAACCCACAGCTATTTGAACCGCCTAAACCGGTTCATAAGCGCTCTTTCCTGCTGGGTAAACTCCTCCGCCAGCACCTCGCCGTTTAAGCCGCTTCCAGCATTGCCCCCAAAGCTCACTGAACTGTCCCCCTGCTTCAAAGAGCGGATTGTCCCCGCCCCCCAACCGCCGGCGCCCTGTCCCTGAGCCATCGCCTTCTGCTCTCCCCAGCACAGCCTGCGGTAAGCCGCCTTCGCCCAAAGGTAAAACAGGCCCTGAGGCACCTGCCCCGCCGCCGGCAAATTGCAGTACCCCAAAATCTCCTCCTTCACCTCCCGGATATAACTCCGGCACCGGGCCTCACCCAGCTCCCCCTCCGGCAAGGAGTACCCCCTTGCCCTCCAGTTCTCCAAAATCGCCTCTGTATCCATACCCACATTCCTTTCAGGACGTCACAGCAGCCCCATTTTCTCAGGCTCTTGCCGTTTTCTTTGCGTGCACATAAATCCCTGCCGCATCATACTCCCGCACAATCAAATCATGATGCACCCGGTAAAACACATCATACGCATCGGCAGACTGATTCTCCTCCGGCATAATAATCTTGGAAACCGACCGCTTGATCACCCCCTGCAAAGTATCTCTCCCTGCATACACAAAGTTCAGGTCAAACGCCCCGGCCTTCGGCGCAAAGTGGCCGCCGGTCTGTCCGGCGCTCTTGCCGTCATGCAGGGTAATCTCTGAAACAAACCGCCCCTGAGGCACCTTGATCACCGGCGTACACCCATCCAGCAGCAGTACTCTTCGATCAATCTCGCCACCAGCAGCTTCCCCCACATCCAGTCTTCTGGACAAGCTGCTGTCATTTTTCAGCTGCTCATAAAAGCCGTGGCTGCAAAACAGAACTCTTCCTTCCTCTGGCACTTCCTTCTCATTCAGCACCGCCTCTGCCCGGTCAAACAGCTTCAGCACACTGTCGCTCCCATTAATATCCTCCTGCACCAAAGTCCCCGGTCCATCCGTCTTATTCGCAGCCTTAAACATCTCCATAAACCGAATCGCGTCAATTTCCGGGATCTCCTTGGTCTTCACATACTGCAGCGCTACCTGCCGGTACAAATCAAACGCAGCCTCATCATTATCCACTGCGTCAATTCTAAACTTTCTTCCCCGGTCATACCGCAGCTCATGCTCCTCGTAAGAAACAGCCACACACCCCTGAACATACCCCTGATCCCGATCATAATTTCCGGCGCCGTCCACAGCCACCTTGGGCAGCATAACCTTGTTCGCGCCCATAAACCGTTCCGAGAGCACCGGGTCGTCCAGCACCGCCGTCTTGGCCTGATTCCCATACACCTCGTCCAAAATCGAAATAAACCTTGCCGCCTTCTCCGCAAACTGATTGATCGCCATAAAAACCTCATCCTTTCCGGGTTCCCCCGCACATAATATCCACAAACGCCATTGCGTCTGTAACCAACCTATTTTTCTGTGACGTCGCGCCTCCCCCAATTCCCCTACCCCACTCCGCTCCATCCTTTCCGGACGTCGCGCCTCTCCAAATCATAAAACCACACCCCAAACTTTCCCAGGCATTCTGTCCCGGCGCAAAAAGCACACTCCACAGTCGAAGTCACCAAAAACATTTCGCACAAGCCTTTTCAAAGGCCTACAGCATCCCTGTTCACCCTCACAAGGGCGAACACTACCGTAATAAGCTCCCCCCATTACAACAAATCGGGCGGAGACGAGCAAACAAGCGTTTACATCCACAGCCCAGTAAACAATCCGTTCCGGCTTATTCGCTTTGCCTTAAAATGGGCTTACATTAAAAGTTTCAGTCGTCCCGAAGACCTCTCAAAAAGCCTCCCGCACCTCCCTCTGACAAAAAGGAAACTCCGCCATAGCCGCGGGAATCGGCTATCTTGCCGCCTTCCTCCCCGCCTCGCCACACAGTCATTGCCATGCAACGCCAGTAAAAATCATCTCCGCTGCGGTAATTTTCACATAAGTCCCGCTTCCTTTCGCCATTTCTCCTTACTCTCCCCGGCCTTAACAGTCCTCCCCTTCATCGGCGGCGGCGGGTTCTCCCCTTCCCGAAAAAGATACGGAGCCTCTCTTTTTATCCGCAGAATTTCTTCCGCCAGCCCCTCCAGCTTTCCATCCTTCCAGGCTATTCTTCCGTTCTCCACCAAAGCTCTGGCCGCCCTGCTGCTTCTGGCTCCGGCCTCCAGCAAAGCCAAATCCATCTGCCACTCCATCCGGCTTTTTGCAAGCTCCCCTTCCGCCTTTTCACATCTGCTTTTCCACTGCTGTGCGTTCTGATGCTCCACAGCCCGCTCCGCATTGCTCCATTCCAAAAGCTTTTCGGCCTGCCGTTCCTTCAGTCCCATCTCCATCAGCTCCATTTTGGTCATTGTCCAGCCTCTCCTTCCTGCTTCTGCCGCTGCTCTGATAAAACCCGCTCCCTCTCCTTCTGCCACTGCTCAGTAAAGGGATGATTCTTCGTCTTACTCTCCCAAGAAAGCACCAAGTCCGAGGTTTCCGCCAAAATCTGAGAAATCTCCAGCTCATTTCTCGGCTTATTTCTCATCCAAATCTGCTCAATCTCCACCGGCTCCCTTACTCCCAGATAAAGCAGTACCGCCTCCACCAGCTGTTCCAGCCCTTCCCGGAATTCCGTCTCCATCAGCCCACATTTCAGCTCCAGCAAGCTGTATAAAAAGGAAATATACACCCCGCTCTGGTTCCCCGTATGCTCCGGGAACGGATTCACCGCCATAGCCGAAATAAACAGCTGCCGCATCAAAATCTCCAAAAAGCGGCTTCTCGCCTCATAAGGAACGTCATTGCGCAGCACGTCAATACCGCCGTTCTCCTCCACCACGGCATATTTTTTCGCCTTCAGCCGCTGCTTCAAGTCCAGCTCTTCCCGAACCTCTTCCCCGGTCATGGGGTCGTAACAAACCCGTTCCTCCTCTCCGGCATAATTCCGAATCACCCAAATAATCTCCTGAATATCGTCAATATCATTCGCAAACCCGGAGATCAGCTTATCAATCGCATCAATCAATTCCTTGTACATGGGCAAATCCCCCCGCCCAAAGCCATTGTTGTCAAAGGCAATAAACGGTATCCTCCCATATCCGTGACGTCGCACATTCTCGCTGCCATCTGCCAATACCTCAGGCACAAACTCTCCGTTTTCCATCTGAATCAGATACACCGCCTGCACCTTATCCCAAACCTCTGCCCGGGTAATCTCCCTCCCCTCAGGGCCCGCCGTCTGATACACCCGCATAAAATACTGCATCTCCGGCTCCGCCATGCTGTCATCATACACCGGCACCGCCTGGCAGGCATCCACCATGCAATAATGAAATTCCCCACCCGGCTGATACCAGTAATGCAGCCACCCTTTTCCAGCATTGCTGGCCTCTACCGCCAAGGCCTTCAGCACCTTACCAAACCGGCTCCCCAATACCCTGGTCACTTGGCTGCACAGCTCTCGGTCCCCCAAATCAAACTGCGGCGGATAGCTAAACAAATACCCCACCTTCTGGTCCACCAAAATCCTGTGCCAGTTCGCCGGAATCCGATTATCCGCCGACCGCATTGGGTTTTTCCCCATTCTTCTGTAATACCCGTTTCCCATGCTGGCAGCGCCAGTCTCCAAAATCCTGTCCCTGTTGTGGTAGTACCGGTTTCCCAGCTCCGCCTCCTGCAAAAACCGTTCTCTTCCTTCCATCCAACCGGGAACCTTCAAGCAAAGCTCCTCCAACTCCATCAGCACTCTCCCCTTCTTTCCTTTGTAGGACGTCCCGCATCTTTATCCTCTCAAGCCATGTCCCAGTCCTTTGCGTCCTATTCCCGCGCCTTCCGCCCACCCCTATTTCTGTAAAATCAACCCCGCCTCACCACCGAATCCCCCCATACCGCACCACACTCTGCACCCCATAGCGAATGCTGTCAATATGATGGTTATAGTCATCCACCGGCCTATTTCTGTACTCCCCGGTCACCCTGTCCTTTTCCCAGCAATAGTGCTCCAGCTCCTCAATGGTATGCACACAGCCTACATCCACCCGAATTCTGCATCCCCGCAAAAAGTCAATTCCAAACCTCACACTGTCCGGTCCCTTCCTGGCCGGAATCACCCTCCGTATTCCCAGCCGCTTCAGCTCCTCAATAGACTTTCCCTCCGCGCTGTCTGCCACAATCCGTTCCTTTTCCAGCCCCAGCTGTCGTATCACCCTTGCAATTTCCGGATTCGTCATCCCCCTTTTCTGAAATTCCCCCAAAACAAACAGCTCCCTTTTCTCCAAATCCAGCCTTCCCCATGTCAAGGCAGAGGGATCATGGGCATATCCAAAATCCAGCCCGCACCAAAAGGGCAGTCCTCGTAAATTCCAGTCACAAAATTCCCCTTTCTCAAACAGCGGGAACACCAGCTGCTCCATCACCCCAAACTCTCCCAAGCAGTACACCTTGTAATACATCGGGTTTGTTTCCTTCAAAGCCTCCAGCGTACTACAGTATTCCGCCGTCAAAAACTGGTTGTCTCGGTAGGTGCTCTTCACCACCACAGCCCCCTCCGGCTCCCCCTTCTCAAACCATCGGTGAAAACACCAGTTCTGTCGGGAAATCGGGTTAAACATCAAATAAATCTGAGGATATTTTATCTCCCCCGGCGGCCTCAACCTCAAATCCAGCTGTAAAAAATCCTCCTCATCCAACTCAGTAGCCTCTTCTATAACAATGTCCGTAATCCCCGTAATGGACTTAATCCTCTCCCTGTCCTCCATCCACCTAAACAAAATCTCGCTTTGATTTGGCAATAAAATCCCCAGCCTTGTTTTCTGGACGTCATACCGAACCCCAAAACCTCCAAGCACCTGGCAAAACAGCCGGAAAACGCTGTCATACAAAGTTTTCTCGGTTTTTCTCACTACCAGCACCCGTCTATTGTTGCCCAACGCCTTCAGCAGCACCTTCTGCGCCGCTCCATAAGATTTTCCGGATCCACCCCCACCATAAAACACCTCATATCGATGAGAGTAATCATCCAGCCTGTCCCAAACCCATTGGTTAAACAACCCCTGATTCAGCCTTTCCTTATCCGGCAGTCTCAACCTATCTCCTCCCCCAAAAACAGCCGCCTCAATTCGCTTCTTCCCGAAACAGCCCCTCCAAGCTGTCCTGCATCTCCAGCGTCTCCTCCGGCCGTTCCTTCCAATGAAAATTATTCTTCAAACAAAATATGGTGGAATTCCCCCCTTTAGCCGAAAACAGCTGTTCCTCCACATACTGCTCCACCCGCTGCCTGGCCGCAGCAATGGTGTCATAATACGGCATCCCCGGATGATACTCCACCAGTTCCCGCCTTTCGCACCCCAGCGCATACGCCAGTCCTGAAAGCGTCATCGGCGTTACCACTACCTGCTTCCCGTCCTTCTCCTCTATACAGCCGTCAAAATACTCCTTTACCAGCCGCCTCACCTGCAGCTCATTTTTCCCTTTCAACCAAACATGCACCTCTCCCCCATAAACCTTGTCCGAATCCCATTTCCATCCCCCGGCTCCATTCTCTGTCCTTACTCTATTCCATCCCCTCTGAACAAACCGAACAACCTGTTTTCCCGGCAAAAGCCCACAAATCTCCCCTCCTAAAATGTCGTAATTTGTCAAAATAACTATAGACCATGTGGTCGATGTGTGTTATAATGGTGCTGTGGAATTTAATTAAGTAATAGGTAATAGTGAAAAGTGAATAGTGAATGTACGCTCTTTTTAAGAGCGATTAGAAGGTTGCGGTATAAATTTTTATGCCGTTCTTGATCGAAATAGCGTACTTTTTGTTGTTGCTTTTACGACTGGACTGCATTCTTTTCATTTCGTGCCCTTTTTTTGCATACATAAATAATAGAAAAGCGAGGAACCTCCATGACCACACGAGAACTTCAGGCGGAGGAAAACCGCCGGAAAATCCTCTCCTGCGCCTTGGAGGAATTTGGTACCCATGGCTACCATTCCGCCTCCACTAACGCTATTTGCCGCTGCGCAGGGCTTTCTAAGGGGCTTCTTTACCACTATTTTCCTACCAAGGAAATGCTGTTTCTTCAGGTGCTGGAGCACTGCGTTAATGACCTGGAGGCAATCTCCCCTCAGCCCCCTCCCGCCTCTCCCGGAACAAGCTCCTTTGCCCTTCAGCAGTTCTGCACCAGCCGGTTGGAATTTTTCCTCCTTCACCCTCACCATAACCGGGTTTTGGAGGAGCTTCTCCGCGGAGATTTTGACATTGCCGAATTCGCTCCCGTCCGCCAAAAGCTGTGGCAAAACCGCCGCCTTCTTCTGGAACGGCACCTCTCCCAAGCCTCTCTGCGTCCCTCTGTTCGGCCGGAGGATGCTGCCGAACTGCTTTTGATGGTCCTGGATCAACTCCGGGCCAAATACCTCCCCTGGCGGGAGGAAACCGTCTTTCTGGAGCGGGAGACTGTCTCCCTCCACCTAAAAGAATCCGAGCAGCTGCTGCAGCTGCTGCTTTATGGCATTTTGGAGCCCCCAAACCAGCCTCAAACTCAAAAAATGTCCTCCCAAAAGTCAGGAGAAATCATATGAATATTAGTATAGGTATCGACATCGGCTCCACCACCGTCAAAGTGGTAGTGATGGAGAACCGGCAGATCCTTTTCCAGCATTACGAGCGCCACCTCTCTCAGGTGCGCCAAAAAACCGCAGAAATTCTTCGTCTGGCGGAGCCAGTGCTCCGGGGACGTCAATTTTCCGCCGCCATCTCCGGATCTGCCGGCTTCGGGGTGGCCAAGCTTGCCGAAATTCCCTTTATCCAAGAGGTTTTTGCCACCAGTAAGGCAGTGGAGGCCTTCTACCCCGGCACCGACATCGTCATCGAACTCGGCGGTGAGGATGCAAAAATCCTCTTTCTCACCGGCGGCCTGGAGGAGCGCATGAACGGCAGCTGCGCCGGCGGCACCGGGGCCTTTATCGACCAGATGGCTTCCCTTCTGGCCGTTACCCCCCAACAGCTGGACGAACTGAGCCTCCAATACCAAAAAATCTACCCCATCGCCTCCCGCTGCGGCGTGTTCGCCAAGTCGGACATCCAGCCCCTTCTGAACCAGGGCGCAGCCAAAGCGGATATCGCCATGAGCATTTTCCAGGCGGTAGTCAATCAAACCATCACCGGCCTGGCTCAAGGGCGCCCCATTGAGGGCAAAGTTGCCTTTTTAGGCGGCCCCCTGTACTTCTTCCAGGGCTTGCGCCGGCGCTTTCAGGAAACATTACAGCTCACTGACGAAAACGCCCTGTTCCCCGAAACCGGCCCCTACGCCGTAGCCATGGGGGCGGCAGTCCATGCTGCCCGCCAGCAGCCCGTCACTGATTACAACACCCTGCTTACCCGCATCGAGCAATCCGCCGGCCAGCTGGGGGATTCCCGCTTCCTCCCTCCGCTGTTTGAAACCCAGGCCCAGTACAACGAATTTGCAGCCCGTCACGCCAAAGCCTCGGTACCCCAAAAAAACCTGGATACCTACACCGGCCCCGCCTACTTAGGCATTGACTGCGGCTCCACCACCACCAAGCTGGTCCTCATCAGCAAGGACGGAGCGCTTCTGGATCAATACTACGGCTCCAACCAAGGCAACCCTTTGGACGTCGTGCAGCGGGAACTCATCCGCATCCGGGAGCGGTGCGGCGCAAGGGTAAGCATCCAGGGGGCAGTTTCTACCGGCTATGGGGAAGAACTGATCAAAAGCGCCTTTTCCATTGACAAAGGCATTGTAGAAACCATGGCCCACTTCCAGGCCGCCCGTCACTTTAATCCTCAGGTGGATTTTATACTGGATATCGGCGGTCAGGACATCAAGTGCTTCAAGGTGCGCAATCAGTCGATTGACAGCATCATGCTCAACGAGGCATGCTCCTCCGGCTGCGGCTCCTTTTTGGAAACCTTCGCCAAATCCATGGGCTATACCGCCCAAGAGTTCGCCCAGGCCGGCCTGTTCGCCAAACACCCGGTGGATTTAGGCTCCCGCTGTACCGTCTTTATGAACTCCTCGGTCAAGCAATCCCAAAAGGATGGTGCCGGGGTGGACGACATCTCCGCCGGCCTTTCCATGAGCGTGGTAAAAAACGCCATCTATAAGGTTATCCGCGCCCGCTCTGCCGATGAATTGGGCGAAAATGTAGTGGTCCAGGGCGGCACCTTTTATAACGACGCTGTTCTCCGCAGCTTTGAGCTGGAACTGGGCCGTCAGGTCATCCGTCCCTCTATTGCAGGGCTTATGGGGGCCTATGGGGCCGCCCTTACCGCCCGGGGGCTGGGGCTTGCCCAGTCCTCCCTGCTCTCTCTGGAGCAGCTTAGGGCCTTTACCCACACTGCCAGGCCCATGGTGTGCCAGGGGTGCAACAACCACTGCAGCCTCACTGTAAACACCTTTGGGGATGGCGGCAAATACATCTCCGGCAACCGGCGTGAAAAGCCGCTGGGCAAAAAAGCCGCTCAAAAGCTGTCGGATCTCTACGAATATAAGCTGAACCGCATCAAGGCCCTGGAGCCGGTAAAGGGGGCCCGGGGCAAAATCGGCATTCCCATGGGCTTGAATCAGTTTGAGAACATCCCTTTCTGGCACACCTTTTTCACCGAGCTTGGCTTCGAGGTGGTTCTTTCGGACATCTCCGTGCTGGAGCTTTACGCCAAGGGCCGGGGGTCCATCCCATCGGATACCGTCTGTTACCCTGCCAAGCTGATGCACGGCCATATAGAAAACTTGCTGGAAAAGCAGGTAAATACCATCTTTTACCCCTGTATGTCCTACAATTTTGAGGAAAAAAAGGGGGATAACCACTACAACTGCCCGGTAGTAGCCTATTATCCGGAGCTGTTGCGGGCTAATATGCCTAAGCTGAAAAAGGTGCGCTTTCTCTATCCCTTTTTGGGGGTACACCGGCGGCGGGGCTTTGTTCAAAAGGCCTACCAATACTTTAAATCTCAGCCGGAATTCAGGGGCATCCGCTTTTTGCAGCTGAAGCGCGCGGCAGATAAAGCCTATGCCCGCTATGAACAATGGAAGCAGGACGTCGCCGTGGAGGGACAAAAAGCGCTGGAATATGCCCGGCAAAACGGCCTGAAAATCATTGTGCTGGCCGGCCGGCCCTATCATATTGACCCAGAGATCAACCACGGCATCAACCAGCTGATTACCTCCTTAGGGCTGGTAGTTGTCAGTGAGGACGCAGTTGCGGACCTGGTGCCTCCCACCAAAGTAAACGTCCTCAACCAGTGGACGTACCATGCCCGCCTGTACAACGCCGCCTCCTGGGTAGCCACACAGCCGGACGCAGAGCTGGTACAGCTGGTCTCCTTCGGCTGCGGCATTGACGCTATCACCACCGACGAGGTTATGATCATTTTAGAGCGCAGCGGCAAGCTGTATACCCAGATTAAAATCGATGAAATTACCAACCTGGGGGCGGTCAAAATCCGCATCCGCAGCCTGTTAGGGGCCCTGGAGGAGCGGGAGCACAATTTCTCCTCCTAATCCTCCCCCTCCCTGTGACGTCATCTAAGCCCCATTTCCCCCACCTGCCCCCAGCCCGATTCCATAAAAGTAAAGCTATTTCAACCCCTGTCGGCAAAAAACATTTTTGGCAACATTTTAATCGCACCTGTAAGGTGCGTTCTTTCACTATTTACTATTCACTATTACCTTTTACCTAAAATTATCCTTTCCGTTTTCAAAGCGGAGAATTGAGGTTTTGCCATGAATCAAGCCTGTTCTCAGGGAACCTGTGAGCGCGCCCTTTTCACCCCGGAGATGAAAGCCACCCACACCCTGCTGATCCCCACCATGCTGCCGGTACACTTCAAGCTGATTATCAAAGTGCTGGAGCAGGAGGGCTACCATGCCAAACTGTTGACCAACAGCGGCCATTCAGTGGTGGATCAGGGGCTGGAAACGGTGCATAATGACACCTGCTACCCCGCCCTGCTGGTGATCGGCCAGATGCTGGATGCCCTGGAAAGCGGGGAGTATGACCCCCACAAAATCGCTTTTATGATCACCCAAACCGGCGGAGGATGCCGGGCCTCCAACTACATTTTTCTCCTTCGTAAAGCGCTGGCCAAGCGGGGATACGGCTATATCCCGGTGGTTTCGGTGAACTTTTCTTCTTTAGAAAAAAATCCCGGTTTTTCTCTTTCCCCCTCTGCCTTAATGAAAATAGTCTACGCTATGATGGCCGGGGATCTGTTGATGAATCTTTCCAATCAATGCCGCCCTTACGAGCAGCACCCCGGCTCTGCTGACCGTCTGGTAGATTACTGGACAGAGGAGCTGGAGCAGGAGCTGCGCCATAGTATCGTCACTGTTTACGGCAGAATCCGCCGCCGCTACCCTCAGCTGATCCAAAGCTTTGCCCAGCTGCCCCGCCGGGCGGAGAAGAAAATCCCGGTGGGCATCGTAGGGGAAATCTATGTGAAGTACTCCCCGTTGGGGAACAATAACTTAGAGCAGTTTCTATTGTCTGAGGGGGCAGAGCCTGTTGTTCCCGGCCTGCTGGATTTCTGCCTTTATTGTGTGTATAACGGCATTGAAGACCACAAGCTTTACGGCGGCAAATTCCTGTACAGCACCGGTTGCCGCTTTATTTTAGCGTATCTCCTAAAAAAACAGCGGGACATCATCAAAGCTATTCGTGCCCAGGGCAGCTTTAAGCCCCCTGCTTATTTCAAAACCACCTGTGAGCGGGTTCAGCCTTACCTGGACCGAGGCGTAAAAATGGGAGAAGGTTGGCTTTTAACCGCTGAAATGGTGGAGCTGATTGATTCCGGGGTAAAAAATATCGTATGTACCCAGCCCTTTGGCTGCCTGCCTAACCACATTGTGGGCAAGGGGATGATCCGGGTGATTAAGGAACGCCATCCGGAGGCCAATATTGTGGCGGTGGATTACGACCCCGGCGCCAGCCAGGTAAATCAGCAAAACCGCATCAAGCTGATGCTGGCCAACGCTCAGGCGGAGTCCGGCACTGCCGTCGCTGAAGCTGCCGTAACCTCCAAGGCCTCTATGGAAAGCACCGCACATCCGGTTCCCGCACCCGTCCGCTAAGCTTTGGGACATGGAAAAGCCTGCCCGCCGGCAGTCTTTTTCTCTGAAGGGAAATCTCATGGAAAAGACGGAAAAACTTGCCGGAAACAGTTGACAACTTCCGCCAGGAATGGTATAATACAAAATGTTCTGAACAAACAGAACATGCGGAAGTGCTGGAATAGGCAGACAGGCACGTTTGAGGTGCGTGTGCGTTAGCGTGTGGGTTCAAGTCCCATCTTCCGCACTGGAAATAAGGGGAAGTGAGAAATCGCTTCCCCCTTTATTTTTTATAAAAACAGTTGAATCCTCCGCAATCAGCCAAAATTAAGGGGAGGAAGGGTTGCAAACGATCGGGAAACCCGGTATAATGTAAAATGATTTATTATGCTAAAGAGAAAGAGGGGGACACTGTGGTTACTTTTGAACAGGCAATTTCGGACGAGCTGCGTCAGGAGTTCCGTCAGCTGCTGCTGGAGGCTGCCCAGCGGTTGACCAATCAGGGAGACCCCCTGTGGTACCCCGAGGACCTTACCGACGAAAAGCTTTTTGCTCATGGAGAGCCTTATCTCTGCCTGGTGGATGGGGTAAAGGCCGGAACCTTTATTCTGGTGGACAAAGATCCTCTGTTTTGGCCCGAAATTACCGATGATTCCACCACTTTTGTGCATAAATTTGCGGTAGGAGAGCAGTTTCGAGGAACCGGGCTTTCTTTCAGAATGCTGGACTTTGCCAAGCAACAGGCCATGGCAAAAGGCAAGGCTTTTTTAAGGTTGGATTGCCGCAGCGAGCGCCTGAAGCTGCGGGCTGTCTACGAGAGCTACGGCTTTACCTTTGTAGGGCTTACCTACCTGATCGACAAAACCAATGCGCTGTACGAAATTAAGCTGTACCCACCTCTGCAAGCCCCTTTTTGCAGGGACGTAAGTGGTCAGAGATGCTTTTGTGCTTTCATGAAAGCAACGCCTGGGGGAAAGCTCGAGACAATAAAACGGCAGGACGTCCGCGGAGAAAAGACATATAGAAAATAATTTTGAAATTGTATGCAGTAAATTGCAAGGATTTCCTCACTAAATAACTGAACCGGTTTCAAGGAGATTGGTGGTGCATCCGTGAACATCGATGTGGATCTTGTAAAAAGTGCAAAGCAGGGAGATGAAAACAGCTTCGCCATGTTGTATGACGAGGTTTCCCTCCCTATGTATAAATATGCCCTTTATTCCTTGGGGAACAGCTATGATGCCCAGGATGTGGTGTCTGAAGCCTTTTTGGATGCCTTAAAGGGGCTTAGAAATTTGCGGGATGAATCCGCATTTAAGCCGTGGATTATGAAAATCCTCAGCGTGAAGATTAAAAGAAAAATCCGGGAATATACAGTGGGCAGAAACACAGTTGAAATTTCCGAAGTGGATAATTTGTACAGCGATGGCAGTGATCTGGACCGGGATGTAAGCGAACGATCAGCCGCTATGGAAGCACTGGGAAAGCTAACGCCTCAGGAAAGGCAGATTGTGGTGCTCTCCACCATGTATGGATATACCACAAAGGAAATTGCCGGGCTGCTGGGCTGCCCCCATGGTACAGTAAGCTCCAAGCTACACCGAAGCCTGGGCAAATTACGGACTATGCTTGCAGAGTAAAACGGAAGGGAGGGAAAAGCAATGAAAAAACGGGAGCAGGAGCAGGCAGACCGGGAGTTTGCACAGTGGCTTGCAAAAGAGCTGCAGCAGGATTTTAACCGGGTGGAACTGCCAGAACAGCTGGAAAAGGTGCGAATGCTGAAAAAGTTCCGGGAAGCTTCCATTGATGCACTGATGGCAAGGGATATGGCATTCGGCTTTTCCCGCAGGAGGGCGGTTTCGGCCGTAGGCTTGTGCGCCGCCGCCTTTTTAATTGTGATTGGCCTTAGCCGCTTTTTGCCGCTGGTCCAGCAGAACAATAATTTCAGCGGCACCAGTATGACAGCAGATACGGCTTCTATGGAGCAGCTGACTGTAGGGTTGAGTAACGTTAATGGTGAGGCCGCCCCCCGGGAAGCGGAAAGCAGCACTTATTGGAACGGCGGGAGCAGCAGTATGGCTTCCTCCCCGGCTGCGTCGGAGGAAGAGGATTATGCCGGACTGCTGGAGGCAATGCGGCAGATCTCCCAATGGAAGCAGGAAAAAATGCTGAAAAGCTCTTCTAATCAGGCAGGTAATCCATCCGTTTCTTTTGATTCTCCAGTTCAACCCCCCCCCCAGGGTGGGAGTGGAACATCTGCAGGGGGCGTCTTCGATGGGGCTGATACAGAAGGGAATTTTCCTCCAGATACAAATATGATGCAAAGCTCAGGTCTGCCGGAAGGAGGAAGTGCCCCGGAGGACCTGCCGGAGCTGGCTGCTGAGGAAGGGCCGGTGAATAGCAGCAGTGCTGTCACGTCCTTGGAAGAAAATGCCCCACAACCGGAAGATGAGGATCTGGTAAGCTATGAGAAAAACCCTACAACCGGCGGTTTGGGCAAGCTGTTTGAGAGCAACGGGCAGGTTTCGGTAACTCTTTCCTATCAGGATTCCGCGCTTTTGGTGCAGGACCCTCAAACACTGCAGGTGGTCTCTCGGCTGGAAAGAGAATATCTGCAGGAGGTTGACGAGATGCACCTGTTTGGCAGCGAGCTTTTATTGTTGGACTTCTCCGTTATAGAGGAACAAGAGCAAAACTGTGTACAGATGTACTGGTATGACCTGGAAAATCCGCAGCAACCCCGGGAAATTAAGCAAATAGCCCAAAGCGGATATTTTCTGGCAGGGCAGCTTTGCGGGGGAACCTACTATTTGGTATCCAGGCAGTATCTTTTTGCGGACGTCGCGGAGGCGGAAAGTGCAGGGGTATCCCGGTTAGTGCCCATTGTGTACGACAGTGCTGATATGACAGATCCAAACCCACTGCCGGCCGCCAACATTGTGCTGCTAAGCCGGCCAAGATCGGAGAACTTTTTTGTGGTAAGCGCCGTTACCTTAGACGAACAGTGCAGCACCAGCTTTTCCGCCTATTTTGGGCGGGAAGGAGATGTTACCCTGTTTGACGGCGGATTTTATCTCTTCCCCTATGAGGAGGAAGATGAAGTGGTTCTGGTTCGGTTTGGGCAGGAGCAGGAAGATGAAGTGGTCTATATTCAGGCAGAATGAGAAACCGAAAGGGCCCTTGTTTTTTGACAGCTTTATGAAGGAACAGACACTCCCTCCTTTGTGCAGGGGGTGTTTTTCGCTTTAGCTTAGGGCTTGTTTGAAAAACAGTAGAGATATACTGGCTGCCAAGAAATTTCCCTGTTTAACTCCAAAATGACTGTTGTGCGTTTTTCAAGCATGGCCTAATCTCTATCGGAAATAAATCAATGATCCCAGCAAAAAAAGTGAAGGCTATGCAGAAAAGTTTACAAATTTGTGATACACTTATTTTTATAAGTAAGAAGTAATAGTGAATAGTAAATAGGGTAGGTGTCCCTGCGGGACGGATTTGAAAAGTTTTTTGGTTGCTGCAATGAGGTGCTTTTTACTTTATCTGCCTCTTGAATTAAAGGAGATTTTATATGAAACGGATTTTCCCTTGCTTTTGCTTGCTGGCAGGCTTGCTTGTAATGGCAGGCTGCCATAATACTACTGCCTCGTCCCAAAGTAATAACGGCTTGGAAGCTGCACAGGCCGCTTATACTGCCTTTTTGTCTGGGGATATTTCCCAGTTTTCTGCTTCTGATACCGAAACCTGGGGGTTAACTTCTTGGAAGGAAACTATTTTGGCAGGCGGAAATTTGGAATATACCTATCTGGATCTGGACGGAGACGGTACTGATGAACTGCTGGTTCAATACGTTGATAGCCCGGAGGCCTTCAACGGCGTTTTTCATTACGACGGTACTGCTCTTCAATGCTGGCAGTTCGACCCTATGGAAGGAAGCAACCGGGATTATCCCCTGCAAAACGGCACCATGGTTCGTCAATATGACAGTAACGGCGCCAGCACCTATACCCTCTTCCTCTATGGTACTGACGGTGAACCCGCCTATGCCGGCTCCTTTTTCTCTCGGGAGGAGCTGATCCCCGAAAACAGCGATCTTCCCTGCCCCTATTACGAAATCAACGGAGAGGAAACGGACAAATCCACCTTTGAGGAGCAGCTAAACCTTTTGGTAACCACCCAGCGGTTAAGCCGCTCTGACTGGACTGCTATCTGACAAGTCCGTTAAAAGTAATTTTGAAACAGCTTGCATTTTACACATATTATTTTACAGGGAGGCATTGCCGATGAACCGAATCAAACCTAAAATTCTTCCTTTGCTGCTGGCGGTTTTACTGGCTGTCTGCTGCACTATGCCTGCTTTGGGGGACGACACAGCTCCCGAAAGTTCAACCACTTCTACCGAAACTCCGCCTCAAACCCAGCCCGCCCCGCTCCCCTCTCAAACCGATACTCCCCCGGAGCAGACACCTCCACCGGAGCAAACGGAATCTCCTGCCCAAACCAACCAGCCTCCCACAAGTGGAACACTGCAGCCGGAGCTTCCCTCAACTACCACCCGCCGGATGGACAACCAGATCACCGTCTCTCCCCGGGAATCCAAGTTTGATGCAGAGGACATTGCCAAACGGCTGAAAAAGGCGGCTAAAAACGGCAGAGTCACCCTTAGCCTGGATGAGGAGAACTACCATATTCCCACTGCTATTTTCACCGAACTGAGCAAGTACCCGGATAAAGCCATCGTCCTAAAAGCCTACCAGGAGGAAGGCACCGCCAAGCTGGATTACTCCTATACCTTTCTTGGCAGTGATGTAAAAGCCACCCAAACCCTGCTGCTGGAGTTCAGCGCAAAAATCTCCAGCCAATCAGCTTACGAAAAGGCCATCGCCTCCCGCCTGGCCAACGCTAACCTGCACTACCGCACTCTTTCCTTTGCTTACAAGGGCAGCTTTCCCGGTGCGGCTACCGTCCGCTTCCAGCTGCCGGTTGGTATGCGCCTTTCCGGCCAGCAGCTCTACCTTTACCGGTATAATCCGGAAAGCAAAACCTTTACCTATCTGGAGCAATATCTGTCGGCAGCATCCTCCGGCTACAGTGAGGCCCTGTTCACCCAGGGCGGCGAGTATATCATTACCGACGCCATGATTCCCGGTATAGACGGCACAGCCGCCCCCAAGCCGGATGTACCCGCCTACACCCCTACTGGAGCCGCAGCCTCCGGCAGTGCTTCCGCCGGGGTTCCCCTGCTTTCAGTAACCAACCCAGCCACCGGGTGCCTGTAACCTTTTTAGGGGACGTCGCACATCTCCATGTGCCAAAGTCCTCTTAACATTCCTATAAAAATAAGAGCTGTGATCATTGCGACCGCAGCTCTTTTCTTTTTCTCCAAACAGGTTCCGCCTTTGCACCAGGGAATAACAATTTGTAATCAAAATCCCGCTCAGCGCTATGATAATACAAATTGTTATTTCTTTTCGAGAAATTTTCCCAAAATTCTCCTGCCAGTAAGCCCTTAATCCCGTGCTTCACAGCTAAAAACACAGCAGAAACCACTCCCCGGAAGCAAAACAAAGCCATACCGCAGGTACAGCAGCCTGGTGGGAACCCGAATCCCAAGCTGCTCCATCCATAGGAGCATAATAATACAAAAACGAAAGCAGATACACCGCCAAAGCCTGCCATACCGCCTTTTTTGTCTGCATCGCCTGTTGTTTTTCTCTCTTTTCTCCTTCCCACTAAAGGACATCGCCATGTCTGCCGCCTATCTGTAAACCGGCGCATAAACTGCCCGCAAAGCGCAAAAGCCTCTCTCCGGCACTGCCGTCCCAAAGGCATGGACTACCGCACCTGCTGTCCCTCCACAAAAACATGCACCGGCTTTGCTCCCACTTCAAAAGGGTTCTTGTCAAACAGCAGGAAATCCGCATCCTTCCCCGGCTTCAGGGAACCAACCCTTTCCTCCAGCCCGCAAATTTTTGCCGGCAGAATGGTAATCGCCTCCAGCGCCCGCTGCCTGTCCAACCCCTCTGCCGCAGCCAGCGCTGCCGAAAGAGCCAAATACTGCTGTGGTACCTCCGGGTGATCTGTGCAAATCCCCAGCATAACCCCCGCTTTATCCAAAATCCCGGGGTTTTCCATAGCAGCATTGCGCAGCTCCGGCTTGCTCCGGGTTCCAATCAACGGCCCCACAAGCACTTTAGCGCCCAAGCTGCTAAGCTGCTTCGCAATCAGATGCCCTTCCGTACAGTGCACCAGCACATAATCCAGATCAAACTCCCTGGCCAACCGTACTGCGGTAAAAATATCGTCCGCCCGATGTGCATGAAAATGCGCCTTTACCTCCCGTTTCAACAGGGGGATCAGCGCCTCGCACTTTGCGTCATACTCCGGCTCGTCACAGTCCTCATCGGCTTCGGCATCCTCCAGCTGTTCCATATACTTCCGGGTTTTTTCCAGCTGCTCCCGAATCAGCGCCGCTGTGGCCATTCGGGTAGAGGGTGTTTGTGCCTTGGCATTGTAAGCACTTTTCGGGTTCTCTCCCAAGGCAAATTTCACGCCCACGCAGGGGCTTATCACCATTTCCTCCATCCAGCAGCCCTGGGTTTTCATAGCACAAAGCTGGCCGCCAATAGGGTTAGCACTGCCTGGCCCGGTAACTACCGTAGTTACACCGCCGTCCAGCGCTTCCTCAAAGCTGCGCTCCATAGGGTTCACCGCATCTACTGCCCGCAGATGAGGCGTCAAAGGGTCGGTATCCTCATTGCCGTCCTCCCCCTCAAATCCAATGCCATCCTCAAACATGCCAATATGAGAATGAGCATCCACAAAGCCAGGATACAGCTCCGTTCCCCCGGCATCCAGCACCTGCTCCCCTTCTTTCGGACGATACTGCGCCATATCGCCTATTTCTCCAATTTTTTTCCCCTCGGTCCTCAAAAACCCCCGGGAGAAGTCCTCCCCCTCCATGGTATGAATTTTCGCTTCGATAATAACCATTTCCTACTCCTTTTCTGCCGTCACACTGCCATCAGCCCCATTTTCAGGACGTTACAGCCAATTTCCCATCCCGGGCCTTTCCTCAAGCCGCCATAAGCCGAAAAAGCACCGCACTACCTTCCCCTGTTCTTTTCCTTCCTTTTCTGCTGCTTTTGTTCAAATTTCCGTTGTTTTTCCTCTTCCCGCATAGCCTTGCTTTGAGTCTTCCGCTGTATTTTACACTGCTCCTGCAGCAGCTTCAGCGCCTGTTGGGACTTGGTACCCACCCCAACCACCTCCAGCTGCCTTTTGGCCTCCCGCTGGGCCCTTTTGGGGCTACGTGTCTCTTTTGTGGCATCCCCCTCCACCGCCGGGCTGAAGCGCAGCCGGTAATACTGCTGCAAAATCAGCTCATACACCACAAAATCTCTTGGCTCTGCCCCAAACACCACCCGCGCGGCCGAAAGTTTTCCCTCACAGGTTTGCTCAAAAATGCCCACCCAAAAGGGGTCCTCAAAAAACACTGTAAGCTTTGCCGATACTTTGTCCATAACCATTCCTCCTGAAATACTTCATCTAAACAAAGAACGGACATCCCCAGGAGGAGAAGGCTACTTACATCGGTTTCCCCATGCGCCGGACTACCAACCGGCTCTCCGCAGGCCGCTGTTGCCATAGCCTGTCAGATTTGTGTTTTTATCTTTGTCTGTTTTCCGGGACGTAACAGCATCGCCTCAGCTCCACGCCTAAGGGAAAGCCGCCAAGCCAATGCGGGCAGTCACGTCTAAAAACCTTATATATAAAAAAGGACGAGCGGCACCCGCCTCCCGTCCTTTTTATAAACCTGATGATTCACAGAACCGCCATCTTGCTTACTTAGGCTGTCCCCTTCTGGAAGTACCGTGCTTCACGTCCATATACTTCTTCAGGTCAGACATTTTGTCATCGCTGGACTGCTTAAATTTCGCCATCATGTCCTCAAAGGACATATTCTCACTGCTTTGCTGGCGGCGGGGCGCCCACTCATATGTATCATTGCGGGGGCGCGGCTTACGCTGCTGGGGCGGGCGGTTTGCTCCCCCATTGTTTTGGAACCGCCGGTCATTCCCCTGGCCTTGGTTCTCAACCCGCTCCGGCTCCATCGCCCGTTTGATAGAAAGCCCTATCTTTCCATCCTCCGATACATTCAGCACCTTCACCTTAACAATCTGGTTTTCTGTTACATGGTCCTTAATTTCCTTTACAAAGGTGGGCGCCACCTCCGAGATGTGCACCAGCCCGGTTTTGCCCCCAGGCAGCTCCACAAACGCTCCAAACTTGGTAATGCCCGTTACCTTACCCTCCAAAATTTCTCCTACCTCAAACTGCATACCGACCAAAAGTACCTCCTTCAATGATTTGTCTGCATTTTTATAGCATAATCCATGAGATATCCATTTCAGTAAACCCAATTTTGCCGCGCCCCCCCCCAGCCTTTGGGACGTAAGCGCCAGCCTATTTTCTCAAAGCCTTCTCCTATCTTCCCGAAACATCGTAAAACACCTCTTCATCGGGGTAAGCATAGTTCAGCTTTTCTCTGGCAATCCGCTCAATCATGGCGGTATCATCCTCCGCCTCCAGCATCCGCTGCAGCTCATTGTTTTGGTCCGCCTGAGTAAGGCACTGCTCGGTAACCTCCGTCAGTTCCTTCTGCCTGCTGCGAATATCAATCTCCAGCTGCACCAGGGAGTAAACCGCATAAACCACCGCAAAAAACAGCAACAGTCTAAGCCCGTGGTTTTTCTTCTTTGCCGGTGTATTTCTCATATTCTGCTCCCTTTCGTTTTTTGCCGTGGCCTCCGTCTTTTTGGTATAGTATGATTATAACCTATAACCATTCCCTGTTGCAAGTCATTTTTTGAATTTTTTCCCCTTTGCAGGCAAAATTTCTTTTTCCAGCCGGCAAATTTGGGGCGCAGGTCTCCCGGTTTCACTTTTAAGCGCAGGCAGACGCACAAGCTCCGTACTTTTCTCCACAAAAAGCGAAAAGGCGCAGTCAGCTTCCACATCAGACGAAGCACCGGCCGCAGCAGGTACGTCCACAAAAAGCGCAGTACAGCCTTCACTCCGCGAATAATCCACCCAGCGGCCTTATATACCAGCGCGCCAACCGTGCAGTAATACAGGGTTCCGCCAATCAGCTCCCCCAAAAAGACGAAAAACCGCAGCACACCGCCATTACTGTACAACAAAAATAAAAAGGTAGTTACACCGGCTATGGCAAAAAACAGCACATCCTGGCCAAACACAGCCCAGGGCGGCGCAGGGAAAGCCAGCCGCAGAATCCGGAACAGGTCATACAGCAGCATTAAGGCAGCGCCTGCCGCCAAAGACCATAGAAACAGCCTGGTCTGCTCCTGAATCATAGTTTCTCCCCTTTACCGGAAAAGACGGGCGAAAAAGCCGCCCTCGTTCACCTGATCGTCAGTATACACCAGGTAATCCACCTTTCCCTGCACATGGATTTCCCCGCTTTCCACGCTCAGCTCGCTGATCCGCAGCCCCTCCCCCTTGATGGTCAGTTCCCCCATCTGGGTAATCAGCACAATCTGGGTTTCCTCAAACATGGCAACATCCTGCACAGCAGTCACCGTCATTCTGGAGCGGTCCTCCAAGGTTAAATGATGAGGCATTTTTCTTTTTGTCTCTTCCGTTACAGCACCGGGCATGGCAATTCCTCCCAAGCATTGGTTTAGCGCGCCGCAGTTTTGGGCGGCGGCCTCGTTACTCTAACCATATGCGGCAGCTTCTGCCGTTTATGCCAACTTCTTCCCATCCACTTTTGCAGGACGTAACAGCTCTTTTGTTCTCAATCCTCAGTAAAAAGCCCCCAAAAAGCATTTTCCCGCCCTGCCCCCCAAACTTCAGCAATCAAGAACAAATCAGCCGCCTCATCCACCCCAAACAGAAAAACGTCCCGCTTCCCGCAAAAGCCGGGCAAAGCAGGACGTCCCAACGCCTTAATTGATCACCTGATACTGCTCGGCAGCCGTTTCCTTGGTAGCATACTCGCTTACCTTCAGCACCTTTACCTTCAGGGGGTTCGCCCCCAGGCGTATCTCCACCACGTCCCCCTCCTTCACCTCGTAGGAGGCCCGGGCAGGCTTGCCGTTCACAATTACCCGTTCCGCGTCACAGGCCTCATTGGCTACTGTACGCCGCTTGATCAAACGTGTCACCTTCAAATATTTATCCAAACGAATAAGGATTTCCTCCCTTCCTAAACAAAAAGGGACCATCGACGCCGCAGCATCTGGCCCCCATGCAGGTTACCCCTGTTGTTACTTGGAAACCGCGTCCTTCAGGGCCTTGCCAGCCTTGAAGGAGGGCAGCTTGGAAGCAGCAATCGTGATCTCTTCCTTGGTTCTGGGGTTAATTCCCTTTCTCTCTGCCCGGGCCTTAACCTCAAAGGTGCCAAAGCCCACGATGGAAACCTTATCCCCTGCAGCCAGAGCCTCGGTAATAGCCTCCAGCGCAGCAGTAACAGCCTGATCACTGTCCTTCTTGGTCAGCTCGGTCTTCTGTGCAACAACATTGATTAAATCTGCTTTGGTCATAATAACTGCCTCCATAAAAAATTTTTTCTGGGGCCTTTTTATAAATCTGGCCCAATTCCGCAGCTGTGTAAAACCCCCAGCCGCATTTCCCGCAATCCGCCTCCAAGCCCTCAAGCTTTCATGACGTCGCCCAAGCCTGCCGCTTATTTACAGCCCGGCTCTTTAGGGGCGCTGCGCTTCCTGCTCCTCACAGCGGCAAATAAACCGCTCGCAGGCTTTGGTAAGGCTCTGCTCCGGGTCAATGGAAAGAAACCTGGAAATATTTACAATTGAAAACAACAGATCTCCTACGATGTCCTCGGGCTGTTCCCCATTTTGCTCTGCCGCCCGCTGTAAACCGCGAACCGCCGCCTCCGCCTTTTCCATCTCCTGAGAAAGCTCCGGCTGATATAAGCCGTTTTTCTCTCCCCGGTGCTGCAGCTTTTCCGCTCGCATCAGGGCCGGAAAGGTTACGGGAACGCTTTGAAGCGCCTGCACGGCACTCGCTTGTCCTTTCTGCCGTTTCTTGATCTCCTCCCAGTTAGCCAGCACCTGCTCGGTGGTATCGGCCTCCACTTCCCCAAACACATGGGGATGGCGCTCCACCAGCTTTTGGCAAATGTCATGGCACACATCGCTCAGATCAAAAATTCCTTTTTCCTTTTCCATTTGCGCATGAAATACAACCTGCAGCAAAACGTCCCCCAGTTCCTCCCGCAGAAGCACCGGGTCTTCCTTATCAATGGCCTCCACCGCCTCGTAGGTTTCTTCCAAAAAGTTTTTTCGGATCGAGTGATGATCCTGCTCTCTGTCCCACGGGCAACCGTCCTTTCCCCGCAAAAGCTCCACAATCTTCTGGAGATCCTCCATCGTATAGCGATCCTTCCGCTGAAAGGAAACTGACATGGCTTCCACCTCATTCCCAAACGTATGCTGTCACGGCTATAATCAAAGCCTAATATATCTTAACCGATTTATCGGGCTTTTTCAAGTGTTTTTCAGGTTTTTCTTTTCATTAGGCCGAAATTTCCGGATTCTTTTTTATTTTCCCTGAAAAAGTAGGGCATTTTGCCGTATTTTCCCCCATATTCCTGGCATCCGCCCCATTTTTTCCATCCTTTTTTCAAGGACATCGCCGGGGCCGCCCCGCTGCGCGTGGCATCCTTCCGGCAGTGCCGTCCCCCAAAAATGCAAAAAAACACCTTGCCGATCCTAAAACCGGCAAGGCGCATTTGCCGCTTATTTCAGCCGCTTTCGTCCGGCAGATTAGTCTTCTTTGGTTTCCTCAGAAACTTCTTCCTCCTGACCGCAGCAGCAGGCGCATTCCTCGGTGCACTCTGCACAATCTTCCTCGGTGCAGCTGCATTCCTCGTCACAGCAGGGGCAAGCCTCTTCCTTGGCAACCGGCACAATTCTTACCGGCAGCTTTTCGCCGCATTTCGCGCAGTAGCAGGAATCGGCAGGGTTCAAAGCGCCGCATTTCTCACAAGCCACTACATTGCGCAGGTCGTTAATCCGGTTCTGGATTTCCTCAATCTTCACATTCAGGTAATCCACCTCGTCCACACAGCTGCTGATCGCATTGGAATCCTGTGCGCTTGCCTTGATCATCTCATATACCATAGCGCCCAGCTTCTCATAGCACTTCTGCATATCCGCATGGTACTGTACGCTCTGCATTTTCAGCTTGGAGATTTCCATCAGCTCTCCCGTCTTTTTTCCTGCCGCAGAGGCCACATCCTTGGCCCGGTTAAACAAGCTGTCAAGATCAATCATCATGGTTAAAACCACCTTTCCTCATTGAACCTGTCCCTGGGTTTTATTATACTCAGTTTTTTTCGGTTTGACAAGAGTTCCGGCTCAAATCACAAAAAATTTATAAATTAGATACAATTTGAGGTAAAAGGGAAGAGTGAAGAGGGAATAGTTGAGGTACCCTCCCTGCGGGAGCGATTGTAATATTGCGGTGGATGTTTTTTGCTATTTATTTGCCTACAAATTCCCGTAGTAGAGAGTTTTTGGGGATTATTTCGATCGGCAGCTCGTGAAACTGCTGCAGCATCCCTAAAAGCCTTTCCAGCAAAGGCCGGGCCTCGCTTTTTT
>CATJLA010000136.1 GCA_949741215.1 uncultured Oscillospiraceae bacterium | reverse complement strand
TATTATTCATCATATTATCTAATTTGACACTACATTTTTACTGTTCTGAAAAATTTTAGAGCCAAAATAGAGCCAATGGCAAAATACCGATTTTCTCCTTATTTACCCTTATTACATGGTGCTAGCACCATGTCTAAAACCATCAATAAGGAAAATATCAATTCGTTGTCCTCCACCACTCTAATCAACAAACCCAAATTTATTTTCGCCCTATGATGATTACATGATTACTTGCACCAAGTATAGATCTTTCCCGGCAAATGCTATAGTGGTAATCACACCAGATCTTAAACTCCTTATCACTCCACTTATCAATTTTTTCTGAAAAATGAGCCGTTAACCCGTCCTGTGCAAAGTGGTCAATCACAGTAATATCAAATTGTTGGTATAATTGTTCCATTTCTTCACAAGTAGAATAATATGTATCTGTCCAAAAACATTTTTCATCATCATGATGAAGTTCGCCTGTCTGAGTAATCTGTTTGGCAAGATTTGCATCTAAAAAATCTTTGTTCTGTGTAGCTACATATTGGAAAACAAAGTATCTCGGAATATATGCGGTAATCAAAAGACCATTCTTTTTCAATACCCGCAAGGATTCCTTTATACATTTTTCTCTATCAGAAATATCCACTAAATGATAAAACGGGCCCATATTTAATACGACATCAAAGCTTTCGTCTTCAAACATACTCATGTCGGTCGCATCAAGAATCGCTGTTTTCATTTTGTAAGGCTTATCCCTTAGAATGGTTTGAATAACTGCTATATGTCTTGGCGTAATATCTGTTGCGGTAACTATATGTCCTTTATCTGCAAAATGAAAAGAATAAATTCCTGTTCCCGCCGCACAATCAAGAATCGTCTTCTTTTCGGTTATCAAATTGTCCAAAACTTTTATCGTAGTCAGAAATTCAATTTTTCGGGCATTATTTGTAGATAATCTATCTTCCTCACGGTAATTCTCATAACTTTCAACAACATAATTCTTCATGTTTTGTCACCTCCACAAATTACCATTTGTCATTCTATGCTTTGTATATCATGCACCACCTGCTCTATAAAAGCACTGCAGCATATTATCTGTAAAAAGCAAAATTTACATAGTTTTGGGCAAAATTAAAAGAGACATGTCTACTATATTTATTATAAGATGAAATTAACAGAAAAGCTATAGCCTTACCGGCCTTTTTTGAAGAAATTTTTGATAATGAAGGAGTGGCGTTATGACCTTTGAGAAATTCCACTACAAAACCTGGGACGAGCTTGCCCAGACCCTGAAAGAGCTGGGCACTAGCCTGCCCTATCATACCAATCTGGAGCTGCTTTCCTCCCCGGTAATGATTTCCGGCAAAACGGTGGCCAACCGGGTGGTTTACCAGCCTATGGAGGGCTGTGACGGCACCCCCTCCGGCTCCCCTGGGGAGCTGACCATCCGCCGGTATGAGCGGTTTGCAAAAGGCGGCCCGGGGTTAATTTGGTTCGAGGCTACCGCTATCTGCCAGGAGGGCCGGGCGAACCCCCGCCAGCTGTATCTCACCCAGGAAAACAAGGAGGACTTCCGCGCCATCGTCACCATGATTAAGGAAACCTGCCAGCGGGAAAACGGCTTTGAGCCGGTTGTTATCATGCAGGCTACCCATTCCGGACGGTACAGCAAGCCCAATGGCTATCCGGAGCCGATTATTGCCTACAATAACCCGATTTTTGAGGGGGATCACCCCATCTCTGCCGACCGGATTGTTACCGACGAGCATTTAGCCGAGCTGGAGGACCTGATGGCCCGAAGCGCCGCCTTGGCCGAAGAGGTGGGCTTTGACGGTGTGGACATTAAGTGCTGCCACCGGTACCTGAACTGCGAGCTGCTTTCCGCTTATACCCGCCCCGGCAATTACGGCGGCAGCTTTGAAAACCGCACCCGCTTTTTCTTAAACTGTGTGCGTAAGGTGAAGGCCGCAGTTTCGTCCAACTTTATTGTAACCTCCCGGCTGAATATTTACGATGGCTTTGAGTATCCCTACGGCTTTGGCGAAAACGAGGGCAGCAAGCTGCAGCCTGATATGACCGAGCCGCTCCGCCTGATTGGGATGCTGCGAGACGAGGGTATGGAGCTTTTGGATATCACCATGGGTAACCCCTATGTGAACCCTCATGTGAACCGTCCCTTTGACGGGGGGCCTTATGTGCCTAATGAGCATCCCCTGACCGGTGTGGCCCGGATGCTTAACTATACCGCTCAGATTCAGCAGCAGTACCCGGATATGAAGATCGTCTGCTCCGGGATGTCCTACCTGCGGCAGTATGCCCCCTATGTAGGCGCCGGTTTGATTGACGACAACATGACTACCTTTATTGGCATGGGCAGAATGGCCTTTGCCTACCCGGATTTTGCAAAAGACGTAGTGGACCACGATACCGTAGACGTCAGCCGAGTATGTATTGCCTGCGGCAAGTGCTCCATGATTATGCGGGCCGGCAGCACCCCCGGCTGTGTGGTGCGGGACAGCGAGGTATATCTGCCCCTGTTCCGGCAGTACGTCCAAGATAAATAAGGGAGGGCCTACAGATGGAACAAAGGAAAGTTGCGCTGATTACCGGGGCCTCCCGGGGGATTGGCAAGGGGATTGCCCAGCTGTTAAACCAGGAGGGGTGGTTTACCGTGCTCACCGGCACTTCCGGGACGGAACAGGGCGCAAAGGTGCTCAGCACTTTGGCAAACCCGGAGGCGGCCTGTTATCTTCAGGGAAACAATGCCGCGGCGGAGGATCGGGAGAGGATGATCAGCGAGATCGTATCCCGGTTTGGCCGGCTGGACCTGCTGGTAAACAATGCGGGCGTGGCCCCCTTAAACCGGCTGGATATCCTGGAAACCACCGAGGAAAGCTACGACCGGGTGATGAACATCAACCTGAAGGGAATGTTCTTTTTAAGCCAGCTGGCGGCCAATGAGATGATTCGGGAGCAGGGGCTGGAGATTCCCGGCTACGCCCCCCGTATTGTGAATATCTCCTCCATGTCCAGCTACACCTCCTCCACCAACCGGGGAGAGTACTGCATCTCCAAGGCGGGTATTTCCATGGTAACCCTGCTGTTTGCAGATAAGCTGGCGGAGTATGGCATCCCGGTGTTTGAGGTGCGGCCCGGCATTATCGCTACCGATATGACCGAGGGGGTAAAGGGCAAGTACAATAACCTGATTGACGGCGGCATTACCCCCATTAAACGCTGGGGCACGCCGGAGGACATTGCCAAGGCGGTTTTGGTTTTAGCCTCCGGGATGCTGGATTTCTCCACCGGCCAGGTGCTTAACGTGGACGGCGGGTTTCATATCCGCAGGCTGTAGGCGTAAGGTTTTTGGGACGTCCTGCCGGCGGGAGGCTTTGCACCTTTTCCAAAAGTTTATCAGGCAAAAAAGCAGCCTCCGGCTTTGAATGGCCGGAGGCTGCTTTGGTGTTATCTGGTAAAAACGAATTTTTTATGTCCCCTGAGCTTACTTACAGGGGGTAATTTACAGCTCATAGCGGAGATCAGTCAGAGCGTAAAAACCCAAAGCGCTGTTACGTCCCCAAACATTAGCCCAGGTTGGGGGTGCCTAAGGCTACGTTGACCCGGATGACAAACTCCAGCACCGAGGTCCAAAGGGAAATGAGAGGCTCGGTATACCCTTCGTCCTCCACCGCCGTTTGAACAGTTTCCTGCAAAGAAGTGGAAATGGCCCGGAAGTTATCCTGCAATCCAGCCAGAGAAAGCTCTCTGCCGCCAGGAACCGGATCATCACTGTTGATAATCTCCTGATACTGCTCCAAATACCCCTGGAATTGGTCTAATTCTGAGCTTACCTTTCCCCGCACGGTGTCGGAAAGCTCCATGTTATCCGCCAGGGCGCGGAGCTGATCCATCTGGGCGCGCAAATCGTCTATTTCCAAATTGCTTAAAGAGGCCTCTCCGTCCAGCGGCGAAATATACTTTTCCACTTCCTCCAGGGAAAGCCCGTAATCCTGCCCGGCATAAGCATAAGCCTCCGGGGGGGTGACATCGTCCATTGTTTCTTGCAGCTCCTCCAGGTAATCCGCCTGGGTATAATGATCCGTCATGTCAACCATTTCCGCCAGCTTTTCTACCGGCAGCTGCAGGGTAAACTGGTCGTTTACCGAGAGGGTGAAGGTAACGGTTTCCGGCTTCTCGTTGTTTTCATGGCTGCTTAGCTGCAGCCGACTCACCGCCAGGTCAGGCCGGGAGGAAATCCTGTCCAAAATCGCCTTGCAGTCCTCGGCAAATTTCATCCGGTCGTTTTTGGTGTAGTTGGAACCCAGGTCGCCATCAATACAAATATCGTCCACCGCCTTCAGGTTATCCACTGTAGGCGGGTTGTTTGGGTCATACGACTCTAAATAAAGCGAAACATTCAGGGAAGAAAGCAGCCCCAAATCCGCGCAGGCATTGTAATACTGGTCATAAATCTCTTTTTCCAGCTGCACCTCCGCATTATGCCGGGCAGGCCCAAACCGCTGGTAAAGAGGGGCCGCCACCGTAACGCCAACGCTGCCTACAATCAGCATAAAGGCGAATAGGCCGCTTAAAAAGTCAAACTTCAGCTTTTTATTTTTGCCGGTAAAGCTGGCAAGCAGCACCTCGCCCCCCAGCAAAATCAAAATAGCGGGCAGATACCGGCTGGCCTGCACCAAATCAAAGGAAGGGTTAACCATATGGTACAGCACCAGAGCACCTACTACAATCAGCCCCACACCCATAGAGAACAACCCTACCCGCTTTACCTCCTGCTTGGGGTAAATGCCGTTTTTCACGTAGTTAGGCGGCGGAGAGGCATAGCTTTCCTGCCGCTGATACACCCCCTGCTGCGGCGCCGGAGCAGTTTCCCACCTAGGCAGAGGCGGCGCGGTAGGAGCAGGCGGCTCCTGAAAAGGGTTCACCGGCTCTTCCGGCTGTACTTTTTGCCGGGGCAGTTCCGCCTCCTGGGATGCAGCAGCCTGAAACGGAGCCTGCTGCTGCGCCGTATCCTCCTTTTTTTCCGACGAAGCGCCTGCGGACGGTGCCGAGACCTCCTCCATAGCCGGTACAGTTGCCGTAACCGCCCCGGGAACAGAGGCCCCAGCCGCCAGCCCGGTTACCGGGTCTGCCGGAAGCTCCAGAACCGGAACAGCCTGAGGCTGTTCCGGTACCGACGTCCCTGTATTATTTTGGTTGTTCAGGTTATTTTCACTGCTATGATTCATGGTAGTGATCCTCCCCGTAGTTTTTCCAGTCCTCGTCCCCTGCGTGATGACGGTCAGGGAGACGGAGCTTTTCCTGCCGGATCAGCCAGATGCCCAGCAGAATAATCGCCAATGCCAGAAAGATACTGGGAACGGCCCGGAAGAACGACCCGAAAAAGGGAAAACGGGAAATAATATCCCACAGCAGGTCGTGAATTGTGGTACGGTACAGCATATAGCCGCCCAAAGCAATGCAGCCGATACCGGCAATGCGATACTTCCGGTCGGAGAAGTCCTTCCTCCTCCTAGGAAAGTCACTGATGTGGAAAAGGTAGTCATCCCGGCTGGCAGCAACCTGAGGGTCATAGGGCATCGACCGCAGGTTCAGCCCGTCAAAGAAGGAATAGAACCACACCACCGGCAGCAAAAAGGAAAGGAAATCCAGCCTGAAAAAGGCAATCAGCCCCATACCGCCCCAAAACATCGCCATTAGGGAGATCCCTCTGCGCATATAGCCCAAATACATCTGAGCCGCGCCAGGGCAAAACGCGCAAAGAAAAGCAAAAAATCTACTTTTTCTCATTAGAATGACACTCCTTCAAAAAGATCTATAGAACCTACAAAACTCTGTAATCCGCTTGAAAATTGGCTGGCAAACCGGTTTGCGGCGCCGGCAAATTCCTGGGAGCCCTGCTGCAGTATTTGAACAAGCCGGTTTCCCTGCATAGGGTCAGGCCGCTCCACAACAGTAAAGTCCACTGAAAAAGCGCCGGCAAACCAAAAGGTAAGAGCCAAACAAGCCGCTACTGCCATAGATCCAATCTGACGAAACAGCACGCGTACATTCTTCCGGCGTAGCTCCTGGAGCACTGCCGGGGATACCGCCTCCAGCGGCTCCATCAGGTCCTGCGGCTCCAAAAAGCTTGTATAACGCTCTACGCAGCTGTCACAATATGCCAAATGCTCCGAAACCTCCAGCAGCTCAAGCTCCTGCTGGGGGCCGGGCAGCTCCTTTGCAGGGGGCTGGGCCAGCATTTCAAACGCCTGGTCGGTCAAATGGCCGTCCTGGTTAAAATATCCCATGCTACAACTCCTCTCTCAGCCGCTGCTGCAATAATATTTTTCCTCGGTAAAGCTGAGTCTGCACCGTCTTTTTGGGGCGGTCCAGCTCTTTTGCTATTTCTTCTACCGAACGCTCCCCCAAAAAATACAGGGTACAAACCTGGTGGTACGGCTCTCCCAGCTGTTCAATTGCCTCCCTGGCCAGCTGCTCCCCTTCCTTTGCTTCGGTAAGGGCCGCAGGCAAGGGGGCAAGGCTTACAGGCTCGGGGGCGTTTT
Source organism: uncultured Oscillospiraceae bacterium (assembly GCA_949741215.1). Taxonomy (GTDB): domain Bacteria; phylum Bacillota; class Clostridia; order Oscillospirales; family Ruminococcaceae; genus CATJLA01. Next base: position 15,015 of record CATJLA010000136.1, on the reverse strand, counting down.
CCTCCTCCAGGGTGTACTGCACTCTTCGGACGTAAGCGCTTTTTAGATAATCCTTCGCTTTATTGGAGGCAATGCGGATGAGCCATGGCTTATAGTTATCGCCCTTATAGCCATCCAGATGTTGATAGGCGGAGAGGAAGGTCTCTTGGGTGAGATTCTGAGCCTCATGATAATCCCGAACCAGCTGATAGCAAACGGTGAACACCAGCTTCTCATATTGCTTCATGAATTGTTCGAATTCATGCTCTGTCATGGAACGCCCTGTCACCTCTCCTTCAGCCTGCTTTTCAGGAAACGCCTGCCAAGCATTTCCTTGAAAGTCGGGGCCTCTTGCCCTGCCATCATCCATAAAAACGAAACAGCCGGCAAAAAGTCTTCAAAATCCCACAAAAGTTTTTTGCTTTTTTATAAGCCTGTACAACCGCCAGTTGCACAGCAGCCACAGTCTATCCCCTATTTTACCAGAAATCCTTTGAAAGGGAAAGCAAAATTTCGCCTTTCCATATATAATGTAAGTTGTAAAATAAAGATCAAAAGGGATAATCCTGAAAAGAGAGACAAAATTTCTTGACAGAACGACCAACTCGCTATACAATAAATATACGCGCAAGTTTTCAAAAACGGTTGGATAAGTTTGGAAGCCGGAAGCCTGTTTTTCTTCCGGTTTTTTGTGAGATAAAGAGAGAAAACAGCTCAAAATCTGTCATTCTATGTTATTTTATCCGAAAAATACCAGCTTTTTCCGGCGTAGTATGAAAAGCGGTTTTTTCAAAAAAGCCGGGAACAGGGGTTTTCCTGCGCCTGTGACTGATTTGAAAAGTGTCCGATTCCCCCTGCTGTGGGGTGCGCTGTTTCCCTGAAAGGCCTGCCAAAAAGCAGGCGGCCCGCCGTAATGGCGTCATAAAAGCCAAAAGCGGGCACGGAATGCAATGCTTTTTTCAGCAAAATTACATGAAAACGGAAAAACCCGGGCAAAACAGCCTCGGGGGAAAAGGAGGTTCAGGCAGAAAATGAACATGACAGCAGTTTTATCTGGTGTAATCAGCGGTATTGCTTGTTTGATTGTTGGTTCGGTTATCGCCTTTTTTGTAGGCGTTTCATATAGAAAAAAAGTGGCGGAAGCCGAGCTTGGTTCTGCGGAAGAAGAAGCCAAGCGCATTGTGAGCGAAGCGATTAAAACCGCCGAAACCAAAAAGAAGGAAGCCGCTATCGAAGCTAAGGACGAGCTTTACAAAATGCGCTCTGAGGCCGAAAAAGAGGTAAAGGACCGCCGGGCGGAGGTAACCCGTCAGGAACGCCGCATTATGCAGAAGGAGGAATCCTTGGACCGCAAGCTGGAAAGCTTGGAGCGTAAGGATGAAACTTTGCAGAACAAAATTAAATCCGCCGATAACAAACTGGAGGAAGCCGAGCAGGTGAGAAAACAGCAGGTGGAAATGCTGGAGAAAATTTCCGGCTATACCGCTGAACAGGCTAAGGAGTACCTTCTTGCCAATTTGGAGGGGGATTTAACCCACGAAAAGGCTGTGCGGATCAGTCAGTTTGAGCAACAGTTTAAGGAGGAAGCGGACCGCAAGGCCAAGGAGTATGTCTCCCTTGCTATCCAGCGCTGTGCCGCTGAGCAGGTGGCGGAAATTACCGTTTCGGTAGTAGCTTTGCCCAATGACGAAATGAAAGGCCGCATCATCGGGCGGGAGGGACGGAATATCCGTACCCTGGAAACCCTTACTGGTGTGGATTTGATTATTGACGATACGCCAGAGGCCATTACTCTTTCCAGCTTTGACCCAGTGCGGCGGGAGGTTGCCCGCCTTTCCTTGGAGCGGCTGATTCAGGATGGCCGAATTCACCCTGCCAGAATTGAGGAAATGGTGGACAAATCCCGTCGGGAAGTGGATCAAAAGATCAAGCAGGACGGCGAATGGGCGGTTATGGATCTGGGGATACATAACATTAACCCCGAGCTTGTTAAACTGCTGGGCCGGATGCGCTACCGCACCAGCTATGGCCAGAATGTGCTGGATCACTCTATTGAAGTGGCTCACATTGCCGGTATGCTGGCATCGGAAATTGGGGTGGACGTTACCCTGGCCCGTCGTGCCGGTTTGCTCCATGATATCGGCAAGTCCATGACACACGAAATTGAGGGCTCTCATGTGGAGATCGGCGTGGATATCGCCAAAAAACACCGGGAAAACCCGGTGGTTATCAATGCGATCGAGTCCCATCATGGGGATGTGGAGCCGAAAAGCATCATAGCCTGCCTGGTTCAGGCCGCGGATGCCATTTCTGCAGCTCGTCCTGGAGCAAGAAAGGAAAACCTGGAAAATTACATCAAGCGTTTGGAAAAGCTGGAGGAAATTGCCAACTCCTTTAACGGGGTGGAAAAGAGCTATGCTATCCAGGCTGGACGTGAAATCCGGATTGTGGTGAAGCCTGAGGTGATCAGCGATGATCAAACGGTAATTATTGCCCGAGAGATTGTGAAAAAGATTGAGGCGGATTTGGATTACCCCGGCCAGATTAAGGTTCATGTGATCCGGGAAAGCCGTGCTATTGAATACGCTAAGTAATTGTTGCGCAGATTAAAACTTATTGCAATTAACAAAGGCTGTCGGTTTTGCCGGCAGCCTTTGTTTTTTGTAAGGCTTTTATGACGTCCTGCCGCTTTGTTGCTTGGCTTACTAAAAGGAACCCCCGCAAAAATTGTTTACAAAAGACCGGCTTTTTTCTTTCGTCAGGATGTGCTATAATAGCCTTGGACAGTTATTATGGGAGATTAACGGCTTGTCCTTGCGGATATGTCTGGTTCACAACGGCATATCGCTGTAATACTGTGTAACGGCGCAGCCGACGATATCATGAAGTAAGGAACGAGGGGAAGAAAAATGCAGTATGATGAAAGATATTCCCAACCGGGGCAGCAGGCCTACCTGGAAGGCGGCTCCGGCTATACCTACATTCACGGTTTGGGCTTTCAGGAAGGAAGCACCCGGTTTTTTGAGAAAAAAAGCCTGAAAACCGCAGGCAACAAGCTGGCATTGCTGTTCTTTTTATACCTTTTTCTCTCCAATGCCATTTATCTTGTGCTGTACCTGCTGTATACCGGCATTTATCCGTTGGTGCAGTATTTCAGCAGCGCCTACTGGATGAGCGAGCTTTCCTACCAGATGATCCTTCTGATCGACAGCCTCACCGCTTTGCCATTGTCCGTTCTGCTTTACGCCAAGCTTACCGGAACAACCCTGCGCGGGTCTCTTCCCATGCAGCCTGTGGGGTTTAAGCTGCCCGCAGCGGCCGCCATGGCCTGCCTGGGAATTACCGCTATAACCAGTATGGGCAGTAATTTAATCCGGCAGCTTTTCGGCAGCTTCGGCATCTATACAGTGGATAGCTCCTCAGAGCTGCCCTATACTGCCATTGGCTGGATCCTTTATCTGATCAACATTGTTCTTCTGCCCGCCCTGCTGGAGGAATTTGCCCTGCGCGGGGTAGTGCTCCACTCTCTGCGCCGCTTTGGGGACGTAACAGCAGTGGTAGTGTCGGCGGCTTTTTTCTCATTGCTCCACATGGACGCAACCTCCTTCCCCACCATCTTTGTCGCCGGCCTGGCTATGGGCTTTTTGGTGATCAAAACCGGCTCTCTCTGGGTCAGTATTATCATGCACGGGGTAAACAACCTGCTGGCTGTCCTTGCGGAGGTAGGGGCAGGGCTGGTGCCTCTGGAAAAGCTGCCCCTGTATTACAACTGCATTTATGTCGGCTACCTGATATTGGGGCTTATAGGGGGCTGTTGGCTGCTGCAGCACCTGGATATGGGGCATAAGGAAGAATCCCAGATCATTTCCTGGAAGGAAAAGCTTTCCACTATCTTCCTCACCGCTGGAATCGTGCTGGCGGTACTGGCTGTGCTGGCACAAACAATGCTGCGGGTGCGGGTTAACCTGTAAAAGCTTTTGGGACGTAACAGCAGCCCCTTTTTCCCGCTCCTCGGGGGAGGACCTGCAAAGCCCTTAAAACAGATGCTTCACAAATTTTTCAATCAGAGTGTTTATAATCTCCGGCCGGTCCGTATTGGAATTATGTCCGGCATTTTCGATCCATTTGAGCGGAATGCCAGACACCTTATGCCAGGCTTTGTTGTATCGTTTTGTGGAACCAGCTCTGTCTTGGGCGCCGCAAATCAGCAGTGCAGGGCAGTTGATTTTATATGGGAGATTTGCTTCCATGGCTTCCGCTAATATCTTAAAGCCATGGCCGGAAAGTGCCGCGTAGCGCTTTTGGTCGCCGGCATATACCAGCATCATATCATACATCAGCTTTTGGCCGTAGCGGGAAACTGCGCAGCCCCTGGTGCCGGAACGCAAAAGAGCTTTCCACGGATACCAGCGATATACAGGCTCCACCCGCTTCAGCATCCAAATTTCCGCGCCGGTGACATACTGCCTTTGTAAAGGCGCCGAATCAATGGAGATAAATCCCTGCAGCCTTTCCGGAAACAGCTCTGCGTAGGCCTGTCCAACATATCCTCCCATAGATTGCCCGATCAGAACAGGATATTCTATCCCTTCCTTTTTCAAAATTTCCTCCAGCCATTTTGCTTTATCCTGCAGGGAAAAACTCAGCTCAAAAGGCCAGGACGCAGCGTGCCCTGGTGCGTCCCACACAAAAACCGTGTATTTTCCAGTAAAATATTCCACTTGTTTGTCAAACAGACGGTGATCCGCGGTAAGGCCCGGCAAAAATACCAAAGCAGAGCTGTCGCTTTGGGGTACTTTGCTAATCCAGTAATGAATCTCTCCACAGGGGGTTTCATATATTTTTTCTGTCATGCGCATCCTCCTTGGCTAAAAGCCAGTTTTTGGCCTTACAGTAGCCTTTTTGAGGCTATTATAGCACACACATCAATCTGTTACAAGATCATACTGCCGGCAGCGTCTTTCCGCCTATAAAAAGGAAGATAGGAGGGAGAAACTGCCCCAAAAAGGAGGCTCTCTTTATGGAACAAAACCAGCAACAAACCACTGTAGAACAGCAGGCCCAAACCGACCGGGAATTTATGTCCATAGCGCTGGAACACGCCAGAACCGCTTCGTCCCTGGGAGAGGTGCCTGTGGGGGCGGTTGTGGTGCGGAACGGTCAGGTAATAGGCTGGGGCTTTAACCTGCGGGAGCGAGGCAAAAATGCGCTGCATCACGGGGAACTGGCGGCTATCCATATGGCGTGCAGTCGGCTGGGCGGTTGGCGCCTGTTTGACTGCGACCTCTACGTTACCCTGGAGCCCTGCCCCATGTGCGCCGGAGCCATTATCAACTCCCGCATACGGCGTGTAATTTATGGAACCGGAGACCCAAAAGCCGGCAGCTGCGGCAGCCTTGTTAATCTGTTTGAAATACCCTATAATCATATACCTCAAATAACCTCCGGCGTGCTGGAGGACGAGTGTGCCGGCTTATTACAAACTTTTTTTCGTGATTTGAGAAAAGAAAAGGACAGTAAATCCAAAATTGTGCAAAAAACGGAAGATCAGCAGCAGCTTTTGTTTTGAACTAAGCAAAAAATCCAACGGGATTTTTAATGATCTCTTTTTTAGATTGTTAAATGCCGACAAATCCTTATTTTTAAGGGTTTGCGGCATTTTTTCTGTCAGGTAAAGCTTACATACTTGAAAGTTTCTAAATTTCCGCTTTCAATAGGATACAAAATAGCAGTTTTGTCCTGAAAAATGCGGCCAAAGGCAAAAAAGACTTTCCTTTTAAGCGGCTTTGTGGTAAAATAAGGCTGCGACACAGTTGAATATTTTCCCTGAAGCAGCATACGTTAGGTAAAAATGTATGCTTAGCTTTTTATGCCGATTTTTATTTGGATTGGCGATCTCCTGCTTTGGGGGAAAACTGTGTCGCAACAGGGCTGAGCTGCGTTTTTCGGTGCGTGGCTTTGGCTGCGCACTTTTTTGTACTCACCCCGTAGTCAATTGCCCTGAAAACTCGTTGTTATATGTAAAAGCGATATATTCACCGAAAATATATCGGATTTAGGAGGAATGAAAATGCAGTTGGAACTGGAAAAAATCCACAAAAACTTTGGGGAAAAGCAGGTACTTACCGGTATCTCTTTTTCTGCCCAGGGGGGTAGCGCTTTTGGGTTGCTGGGACGCAACGGCGCAGGCAAAACCACTACAATCCGGATTTTGATGGACGTGTTCCCTGCCGACAGCGGCCAGGTGCTAATGGATGGCAAGCCTATTGATTATGGCAAAACCGGCATTGGCTATCTGCCGGAGGAACGGGGGTTGTACCCCAAAAAGAAGATCATAGACCAGCTTACCTACTTTGCTGAACTAAAGGGCATGAAGCATACCGAAGCTGTCAAGTCCATAGATTACTGGCTGGAGCGGCTGGGTATGGCAGAGCACCGAAACAAACGGCTGGACACCCTCTCCAAAGGCAACCAGCAAAAAATCCAGCTGATTACCGCCTTGGCCCATAACCCGCAGATTGTGATTTTAGACGAGCCGTTTTCCGGATTGGACCCGGTAAACGCCATGCTGCTGAAGGACGTGGTGAAGGAGGAAATCTCCAAAGGTAAAATTGTGCTGTTTTCCAGCCATCAGATGAATTATATTGAGGAGTTCTGCGATAAAATTGCAATTTTGAACGCCGGACAGATTGTTTTGCAGGGGGATTTACATGAGATTAAGAGAAACTATCCACGGAACAAGCTGCTGGTGCGTTCTCCGGAAATCAGCCGTATTTTGGCGGATAAGCATTTTACCGATGCTGCCCCTTTGGAGGGGGATTCCGCACTGATCACCCTTGCCTCCCCCGGAGAGAAGGCTCAGATGATGCAAAACCTTGCACAGCAATATGATCTGGATGAGGTAAAGGTGTTTGAACCTTCCCTCAATGATATTTTTGTGGAATACGCTGGGGAACATCAAAAGGAGGAAAACAAAGCATGAACCAGTTTGGAACGATCCTAAAGTTTGAGCTGAAGGGTTATCTCAAAAACAAGGTGTTTGTTGGGATTACTGTCTTTTTAATGGCAGTCATTGCCGTGGTAATGTTTTTTCCCCGCATTATGGGGCTTTTTTCTCAGGACGAAGCGCAGCCCGATGCTTCCGGCGACCGCCCGGTGCTGCTGCTGGCAACCCACTCCGGCCAGTATGACGAAGGTTTGCTGGAGGCCTTTGAGGCTGCTTTTCCTAAATATCAGGTGGTAATGCCTAAAATTGACAATCCGGACGACCCGGAGCTGTTTCGTCAGGAAATTGAGCAGGGAGAGGCAGAGTGCGCCTTTATGCTGGATGGCTTGACGGATTATACTTACTATGTCAAAAACATTGTGATGTCTGATAACAATACCGCTGTAGCGGATCAGGTGCTGCAGAGCCTGTATCAGGTGCATTCCCTGCGGGAGGCGGGGATTTCGGCGGAGGAAACGGAGAAAATTCTTGCCGCGCAGATCAGCCACACCACCGAAAGCTACGGCAAAGATCAGATTGAGAATTTCTTCTATACTTATATCATGATTTTTGCTCTGTATATGGTGATTCTTCTTTATGGGCAGATGGTGGCCACCAATGTGGCTACCGAGAAAAGCTCCCGGGCGATGGAAGTACTGATCACCAGCGCTAAGCCGGTTTCCATGATGTTCGGCAAGGTGCTTGCCTCCTGTTTGGCAGGGTTTATCCAGCTGGTGTGCGTGTTTGGCTCGGCATTTTTGTTCTTCAGGCTGAATCAGGCGGACTGGGGGAATAACTTCCTGATCAATTCTATTTTTAACATGCCTTTGGATCTGCTGCTGTACATGCTGCTGTTTTTTGTGCTGGGCTTTTTGATGTATGCTTTTATGTTTGGAGCGATCGGCTCCACCGCCTCCAAGCTGGAGGACATCAATACCTCGGTAATGCCGGTGACGCTGCTGTTTATCGTAGGCTTTATTGTGGTGGTTACCTCTATGTCCGGCGGCAGTATTGACAGCCCCTTGATGGTGGTATGCTCCTACATTCCTTTTACCTCCCCGATGGCCATGTTTACCCGCATTGCCATGAGTACGGTGCCTTTTTATGAAGTCCTGCTGTCTGTGGTTATATTGATCGGCTCAGTAGTAGGGATAGGGTTCCTCTCGGCAAAGATTTACCGGGTGGGGGTACTGCTTTATGGCACTACGCCAAAACTTGGGGCGGTGCTGAAGCAGGTGTGGAAGGCTTAGCCTGAATCTCTCCCAAAACAAAACGCGCAGGCAGGGGCATCCCTTTTCGGGACGTCCCGCCTGCTTTCATTTTGGGGGCTTGGGGCAGGTTACCGTGGTTTTGCAGGCAGCAGCAGGTCAATTTTACCGTCTATCCCGTTTTCCGGCCAGCCCATATGGGCGGAATAAATCCAATTCAAGTGCTCCTCCAAATAATCCCGGCAATCCTCCTGATAAACCTTGTTCTGCCTTACCCATTTCTTTAAAAAGCCCCATTCATGAAAATCCGGGAAGGTGATGGTATAAGCCGATAAAGCCCGCCGGCAAAGTGTTTTTTTATCAAAGGAGCGGGCAGCTCCATCTCCTCCGGGATGGTTACCCAGTCCTCATATCCGTGGAAGTCGCTTCCTGGCAGGGGCTCCGGATGATTAAAGCCAAACATCCGGGCATCCGGCTTGAAAGGGTACAGGCCGCTTTCCCGTATAAAGCGATCCATCACATTGCCCACCTTTTCCTCCGGGTTTTCCCCCACAAACTGATAGGCCGCCACCGTGCAATACAATCCGGACACAGCTGCCTTTTTCCACCATTTCCTTTACAGCGTTCATTTTTCTCTCCTCCTTCAAACTGATGTTTTCCCTGAGGGAGAAGGGCTATCCATTCCACAACAGCGGTTTTCTCCACAAGGCTCATGTGGTTTTGGCAGGAGGTATCCGCCCGGAACAGCTCCAGCTGCTTTTCCAGGATAGCAACGGCTTCCTCCCGGCTGCCCTCCATCATTTGGCGTATCTGTTTCAGGGGCAGCTGCAGCCTTCGCAGCAGGAGAATCTGCCGCACCCTTTGCACGGCTTCCAGCTCATAAATGCAATAAGCATACCCCTCCCGCCGAGTACTGGTGAGCAAGCCCATTTTTTCGTAATACCGCAGCATTCTGGCAGAAACCTGATACGCCGCCGCAACCTCGCCAATGGTCATCGCCTTCATATTCTCACCTCACAGGATCAGTATAAAGCAGGACATCGTGTCGCTGTCAACAAAAAATTTGCGGCAGCTCCCCTATTTGCCCGCCGGACAGAAGTGCTGCGGGACGTCCCACAAGCAAAAACGGGGCAGCTGTTTTTATGAAAAAAGCCGCGGCGGAGACTCTCCACCAGCGGCTTTGCCTTTTTATAACAGAGAAGCTTACAGGGACTTGAGCGCAGTATCCAGGTCTGCCAGAATATCGTCAATATTCTCCAGCCCAACCGAGAACCGGATCATTCCCCCGTTGATGCCGGCTGCCGCCAGCTGCTCGTCGGTAAGCTGACGGTGGGTTTCACTGGCAGGGTGCAGCACACAGGTACGGATATCCGCTACATGAACCTCGTTGGAGGCCAGGTGCAAAGCGTCCATAAACTTTGCCGCCGCAGGACGTCCCCCCTTGATAATAAAGGAAATGACGCCGCTTGCCCCTTTCAGGTACTTTTGGGCCAAGGCATAATGCGGGTTAGAGGGCAGGCCGGGGTAGATCACCTTTTCTACCATGGGGGAGCTTTCCAGGTATTTGGCAACTGTCATGGCGTTTTCGCAATACTGTTTCATCCGCACCGCTAACGTTTCCAGCCCCAAATTCAGCAAAAAGGCCGAGTGGGCGGCGGGGTATACGCCGAAGTCCCGCATCAGCTGCATTCTCGCCTTGACGATATAGGCCATGTCACCATAGCTTTCCGTGTAGGAAATGCCGTGGTAGGACTCATCCGGCTGGGTAAGCTCCGGGAACTTGCCCCGGGTCCAATCAAATTTGCCGCTGTCCACAATCACGCCGCCCACCTGTACCGCATGGCCGTCCATATACTTGCTGGTAGAGTGGATAACGATATCCGCTCCAAAATCAAAGGGCTTGCAGAGAACAGGGGTAGCAAAGGTGTTGTCCACAATCAGGGGAACTTCCATCTCATGGGCGATTTTGGCAAACCGCTCAATATCCAGTACAGTAAGGGCAGGGTTGGCAATGGTTTCGCCGAACAGCAGCTTGGTATTGGGCCGAAATGCGGCCCGCAGCTCATCGTCTGTCGCATCAACGTCAACAAAAATGCACTCAATGCCCAGCTTTTTCAGCGTAAAGGCAAACAGGTTGATGGTACCGCCGTAAATCTGCGCAACACTGACAATACTGTCCCCCGCCCTGCAGATATTCAGGATAGAAAGCAGGGTAGCCGCCTGCCCGGAGGTAGTGCACATAGCGCCCACGCCGCCCTCCAACGCGGCAATTTTCTCCTCTACAGCCATTACGGTAGGGTTGGCAAAGCGGGAGTAGCACAGCCCTTTGATAGGGTCGTCAAAAATTTCAGCCACCTGTGCGGCGGACTCATACACATAGGTAGTGCTTTGCACAATAGGCAATACTCTTGGTTCGCCGTTTTTAGGGGTATAACCTGCATGGAGGCACTTGGTCTCGTCCTTCATCCTCATAAAAGCAATGCTCCTTCACATCATATTTATCTTGCATTATACTCCTTTTGGGACAAGACCGCAACCCTAAAGTTTTCCGGTAAAACTATCAACCAAAACAGAGATTTTCTTTGCCATAAAAAGAACTATTGTTTCACGTGAAACATTTTTAAGGAACCCGATTTTATTTCACAACAGTTCCTTGGTATCAATCATTTGGCTTGGCCCGCCGCAATCAACCTGATAATGTTGTCAACGGTATACCCCAGATTTTCTTCACTATGGTATCTGCTGATCGAAAAATCCTGTGGCAGACGATTGATGGGGAACACCGCTGTAACGCCCATGGAATAAGCTTCCTGAATGTATGCGTCTTCTGCGCCGCCAACAACCGAAATGACACGCTTTTTCTGCTTTCCGGCCCGCTGTGCAATACCGATGACAACCTTCCCCCGCAGGCTCTGAGAGTCCAGTTTTCCTTCCCCGGTAAGAATATAGTCCGCGTCCGAAATCATCTGGTCAAACTTAACGGTATCCAGCACAGTTTGAATCCCCATCTGCAGCTTGGAACCAAAGAATGCAATCATGCCCGCGCCCATGGCCCCTGCCGCGCCGGTTCCGGGAATCAGGCTGACGTCATTGCCGGTGGCCAGCGTAATCGCGCCGCTCAAATGCTTCATGCCTTCATCCAGCTGTAAAACCATCGCCTCATCAGCACCCTTCTGCGGACCAAAAATGTGAGAGGCGCCGTTGGGGCCATACATGGGATTATCAATATCACACATCGTCACAATTTCAATGCCGTCAAGGCTCTTGTCTTTCCCACTAAAGTCAATGCGTGAAATGTCGATGGTGGTTCCTCCTGTTGGGACGAAAGCCTCACCATTGCCGTTAAAAAACCGAATGCCAGCAGCAGCAGCCGCGCCGCATCCGCCGTCATTCGTGCTGGAGCCGCCAAGACCTACAACAATCTTTTTTACACCCCGCTTCGCAGCCGCAAGAATCAGCTGCCCAACACCATATGTCGTTGTTAAGCACGGGTTCTTTCTGTTCTCAACCAGAGGAAGACCGGCGCAAGCCGCCATCTCGATTACGGCTGTCTGCCCTTGTTCAATCAAGCCATAATAGGCTTCCATATCTTCAAAATACGGGTTTTTTACCGTGACATATACCTTCTCGCCGCCAACCGCTGAAATAAAGGCGTCAACAGACCCCTCGCCGCCATCAGCCACCGGGACTGAAACCGTGACGCTTTGGGGAAAATGCTTTTTTACCTTTTCTTCCATAATGGCACAAATCTGCGCAGAGCTCAGCGTGCCCTTAAAAGAGTCAGGAATCAAAACAAACTTCACAACCATTCCCCCTATTCTTTTACAATAACCGACACACCATCCGGAATGACTGTGACTGTATAATCCTCCCTTTGAACGATAGCTTTGGCTTTCTCCAGAGCCTCCTCCACACTGTGAGCAGGGATCATATGCAAGTCTTCCACCAGTTGATCATCGCAGGACGAGACAAAGATTACCGTGGCTTTCAGCAAAACCCTCGCGAAAATCTGAGACTGCCACTGGTCGATGATGGTTTCTTCCGGTTTCCGATCCAGAAAGGTTTTCATCATACGGTTCAGGTCCTTCTCGTTGCGGAAAGTCTCATGAAAATATTTTCCGCCGTGGCCATCCGCCGCTTTGGAAAGCATAATAATCACGCCGCCCTCTTTTACCGTGGCCTCCCCGGCAGTCATGCCCTTAACCGACTGATAGATATTCTGGTCCAACGGATAGCCGCCGTTCGTGGAAATGGCAATATCCGCAGGGATTGCGTCTACTTGGCACTTGGATGCCAGAAACTCCCTGCCTACCCGGTGCGCCAAATCGCAATCACCAGCCACTGCAAAAATGGGATCATGCGCTGCGTCAATAACCACATTGACGATAAAATCCAACCGGGCTGCTCTGGCCGCGTAGAGCATATCGTTGTGGATAGGATTCCCTTCAATAATGCCGGTTCTGGCGTTGGGATCCGCAATAAACGCGGAGTTGTGGTTGTACATCACTGTTTCGCGGCTGGCCACACCCGGCAGAAGGCTCTTTCTTCCGCCGGAAAATCCGGCAAAGAAGTGCGGTTCAATAAAACCTTCCGCAACAAGCAAATCGGCTTCAACGGCAAGTTTGTTAACAATCAGGTTGCCGCCGGAGGGCAGCTTTCCAAGATTGACCATATTGTCGTTATCGTCGCAGTCATGGACGATAATCCGCTCGTTTTTCATAATCTCAGGGCCGAATTTTGCTTCCAGCTCCTCTCTGGTCGTCTCCCGATGGAGTCCGGTAGAAATCAGGATCGTGATTTCCGCGTCCGGGTTTCCTTTCCGAATCTCCTGCAGGAGAAGCGGCATAATGATGTGACTGGGCACCGGCCTGGTGTGATCAGAAGAAATCACGACGATATTCTTCTTGCCAACAGCCATATCACAAAGCCTGGGGGAACCAATAGGATGCTCCAGCGCTTCCTGTACCAGCTCCGGTCCGCTTTTAGGGGCCTGGTAGCTGTGCAGTTCAGATACCAGCACACCGGCCAGATGCTCTTCGGCAATCTGCGCTTTCAGCTTTTCTTTTCCATAAGGGAGCAGGAATTCTTTCATATTATGCCTCCTCAAAAATTTTGGGACGAATGATGGCGTCGCTCTCTATCTGCACACCGTTTATTTTTGAACCAAATTTCAGGTGCAAAGATTTCTAATATCGGAATACTGAAATAAACTTTTCTTTTCAGCCGGAATATGATAAAATTTGCTTATATTTGAAACGATTTAGGGTGGAAACTACTATGAACGGACAAGTCAAAATACAACAGTTTCCAAAAAAGTATATTTCAAAATGGGGGATTTGCTTAAAACAGCCAGCCCTTCCTCCTCATTGGAATACTTCCGAAATTCCCAGTAAGGATATCCGGTTTTGCTGATATGATTCCGGCAAAAGGCTGGCGTTACTTCCTGCCGGCCAATAATGTCTGCGCCGCAGGCTTGTATTTCTTCCAAAATCTGCAAGATTCTATCTCCGGTCTCTTTTTCCTCATTTCAAATATTATAAGCCGCAAGCTTCATTTTTACCTCCGCGCGCATTGTTTCAAGGTATAGCCCTTTCTCTCAGCGGTAATCCTATATTTCTCAAAAGCCCTTTTGACGTGACTGCCCTCTTTTTTCTCCGGCTTATTTTTGTAATTTTACCACAGACACCTGTCTTTTTCAAGATATGGTGTTGACATCTCAAAAAAATAGTGCTACTATTTTTCTTAAGATGTCATTGGCGGCATCTGCTCAAAACCGTCAAAGCACAGCATCTTTGTGGGCAGAGCAACCCACACTGTACAAAGCGTCAATTCCCACCCACGTCTTAAAATTAAATATAGGCAACACAAAGATAAGGAAGGTTCCGCCATAAAAAAATTTTCCATTTCCAGAGAAAAGCGCCGCTGGCTGAAAGCGCTTTGCCGGGAAGTTTGGGCGGAATTACCACCTTGGAGTGCGTTTGTGGGGGCATGGCGAGCCGATGTCCCAAAAAAACGCCGCGGCCCGGTCGCGTTACCAATCGGAACGAGGCAAAGCCTTTTGCGGGACGTCTACAAGTTCCTCAGCAAAACAAGGGCTTTGTAAACTTGGGTGGAACCATGGAGTAAAAAAGACTTCATCCCTTGCGGCAATGCGGGATGGAGTCTTTTTATTTTAAATTTTGAAATGGAGGTAGCAACTATGATTCAGGTTACATTAAAGGGCGGCGTTGTAAAGGAGTATGAATCCGGAACCACCGTTCTGGAAATTGCCAAAAGCCTGGGCGCCGGGCTTTACAAAGCTGCCTGCGCGGCAAAAATTAACGGCGTCACCGCCGACCTGCGCACGCCCCTTACCGAAAACTGTCAGCTGGAGATTCTCACCTTTGAGGACGAGGACGGTAAAAAGACCTTCTGGCACACCGCCTCCCACATCCTGGCACAGGCGGTAAAACGGCTGTACCCTCAGGCCAAGCTGACCATCGGGCCGGCTATTGCCAACGGCTTTGACTACGATTTTGACGTCTCCTCCCCCTTTACTATGGAGGATCTGGCCAAAATTGAACAGGAGATGGCAAAAATTGTAAAGGAGGGCATCGCCATTGAACGCTACACCCTCTCCCCAGAAGAAGCAAACGCAAAAATGGCCGACGAACCCTACAAACTGGAGCTGATTGCAGAGCACGCCGGCAAAGGCGACGTCATAAGCTTTTACACCCAAGGGGACTTTACCGACCTTTGCGCCGGCCCCCACCTGCCCGATACCAGCCGGGTAAAGGCAATTAAGCTTACCCAGTGTACCGGCGCTTACTGGCGGGGAGACAGCTCCAAGCCCATGCTTTGCCG
>CATJLA010000135.1 GCA_949741215.1 uncultured Oscillospiraceae bacterium | reverse complement strand
TGGCGACCCGGATGGGGCTCGAACCCACGACCTCTAGCGTGACAGGCTAGCGTTCTAACCAGCTGAACTACCGGGCCAAAACTGGTGGAAACTACAGGGCTCGAACCTGTGACCCTCTGCTTGTAAGGCAGATGCTCTCCCAGCTGAGCTAAGCTTCCATAAGCATTTTCCTGAGCAATCTCTCAGTCAAGTGCGTGTTACATTATATCCTACATTTTCACATTTGTCAATAGCCTTTTCCGTATTTTTCTAAAATTTCTTTTTTGCCCGCAATTTTATCACAAAACAGGGAAAGCCCTGCCTTATTCCGGCAAAGCTATCCCGGCGTTACTGTTCCGCCTTATAATATTTGTAGGACATCGCTACGCACACCCCGCTCCAAGCTACCAGCAGAATGGTAGTAACCAGCAGCCCTGCGGTGCCGGAAAGAAACACCCCTAGCAGTACCGTCACAAGGCCCAAAATAACCGCACTAATGCCCCCAAACCGCTGGCTTTTCTGCCATACCTGGTCGTTAGCCATGCTCCAGGTAGTGCGCAGGCCAAAAGCGGAATTACGGCTGACTTTTGGCATGATGTTCCCCAGAACAATCAGCAAAGCCCCGATACCAATAGTGGAAAATTTCATAATCCCCTCGCTGGAAAGGGCGTTAGCCATAGCCGGATCATATAAAATTGCCTGTATTTGGAAGAACGCTCCCATCCCCTCCATAAAAATAACCATTCCAATACCGGACCAAAGCAGTACCTTTTCGTTGCCAGATGCCTTCTTTTTTGCGGCATTTTTTGCCAAAAAGAAGAAAAATACTCCCATCAAAGCGGCAAAAACCGGAAAAATCAGGCTTTCGTACTTGCTGCCCATCCGGTCCAGCTCACCGGCAAAATTATAGTGGGCGGGAACCATGTCCGGCATAAACAAAAGCAGCACTCCCGTCACAGCAAAACAAAGCACTGTCACCGTCCCCAAAACAGAATACAGCTTTTTCATCCCAAATCCTCCTTTCGGATCTCCGAAATCCACAGCAAAACCTCCTCCAGTACCGAGGCGTTCAGCTCATAGTAAATGAACTTCCCCTCCCGCCGGCTGCGGATCAGCTCCGCGCTTTTCAATATGGCAAGATGCTTGGAAACAGCCGCGCCGGACATCTCAAACCGTTCCCCAATCTCCCCGGCAGAAAGCTCCTTCTTTTTTAACATCTGCAAAATTTCCCGGCGGGTAGGGTCTGCCAGCGCCCGCATGGTGTCTTGTAAACCCAACCATGCCCCTCCCTTCGTCGTTTAACCAATTGGTTAAATATATTATATCATCGTCCAATCTACTTGTCAATAGGGCAAAGCAAAAGGGCGGCATCCTTTTAGGACGTCGCCCCTACGGTGATTCCCATATTTTCAGGGAAACCTTTTACTTACCCGTAAACACTACCGCTTCGATCTCCACCAACGCTCCCTTAGGCAGTGCGCCCACCTCAAAAGCAGCCCTGGCAGGGCAGTTTTCCGTAAAAAAGGTGGCATAAACGCCGTTCATCTCCGCAAAATCCCCAATGCTCTGCAGCAGAACAGTGGTTTTCACCACGTCCGCCATAGTAAAGCCTGCCTGCTCCACAATCGCCTTTACATTGGTGAGAGACTGCTTTGTCTGCTCCACAATGCCGCCGGGAACAATCTCGCCGGTAGCAGGGTTAATGGGAATCTGGCCGGAAACATAGATCGTATCCCCCGCCCAAACCGCCTGAGAGTAGGGCCCAATAGCCTTAGGGGCATTTTCACAGCTGATAATCTTTTTCATAACAATACCGCACCTTTCTAAAAATATCTTTTTACTGCTATCAAAATACCACAACCGGCGGTTGATGTCAAACCCTGATTGCCAATTTCCCCAACTTGTGCTAAAGTAATCCATAGAACAATCAGGCAGCATTTGCCGGAAAGGATGTAGATTTATGACAAGCAACCTCAAGCAGTCCATCACCAACCGTTTTCTGAAATATGTAAGCATCGACACCCAGTCCCAGCCTGATTCCCCCACCTATCCCAGTACCGAAAAGCAAAAGGATCTAGGCCGTCTGCTGGTGCAGGAGCTTACCGAAATGGGCATCTCCGCCGCAATGGACGAGTACGGCTATGTAACAGGCACGATCCCCAAGAACGACCCTGCCTCTGCCGCCGTTCTTGGCCTGATCGCCCACATGGATACCTCCTGCGACATGCCCGGCCGGAATATCACCCCCCGGATTGTAGAGAACTACCAGGGCGGAGACATTGTGCTGAACCCGGAGAAAAACATCGTTATGCGGGCGGAGGAATTTGCCTGCCTTTCCCACTGCATCGGGGAGGATCTGATCGTCACCGACGGCACTACCCTGCTGGGGGGCGACGATAAAGCCGGTATCGCCCAAATTATGGAGCTTGCCCGTATCCTTACCACCCACCCGGAAATCCCCCACGGGGAGCTTAAAATTGCCTTCACCCCCGATGAGGAGATCGGCAAAGGCACCCAGTATTTTAACGTCCCCGCCTTCGGCGCCCATTTTGCCTACACTGTGGACGGGGGCGGAATCGGTGAGATCGAATGGGAAAATTTCAATGCGGCGGCGGCCAAAATCACCATAAACGGCGTAAATATCCACCCCGGCTCCGCCAACAACAAGATGAAAAACGCCCTGCTCATCGCCATGGAGCTCCACAGTATGCTGCCGGTATTTGAAAACCCCGCCTGCACCGAGGGGTATGAGGGCTTCTACCACCTAAATAACTTCAGCGGAGAGGTAGAGTGCGCCAAAATGCACTATCTCGTCCGGGAGCATGATTCCGCCCTGTTTGAGGCCAAAAAGGAGCGCCTGCGCAAAATCGTTGCTTACCTGAACGAAAAGTACGGCGAGGGCACTGTGGAGATGGACCTGACCGATTCCTACCGGAACATGAAGGAACAGCTGCAGCCCCACTTCCACCTGATCGAAAACGCCTGCAAAGCCATGGAGGAGCTGGGCGTCACCCCGGCCATCTACCCAATCCGGGGCGGTACCGACGGCGCACGGCTTTCCTTTATGGGCCTGCCCTGCCCCAACCTGGGCACCGGCGGCTTTAACGGCCATGGCCGCTATGAGTTTGTTTCCGCTGATCAAATGGCAAAAGGGGTAGAATTGCTGCTCAAGCTTACCGAGGCTTACCGCACCTTTACAGCCGCCCAATAGCCTGCAGGACGGGACTGCTCGCTTACGTCCCCAAAACTTTACAGGGAGGAGCCATGCGTATGCTTGATACCAAAAAACGGGAGGATGGATCCGTTGCAGAAACCACCTTCAGCTGCAAAAGAGGGGCGCTTACCATCCGGGGTACCGAATACCGCCCCCAGGGGGAGAATCTTCCCATTGCCATTGTCAGCCACGGCTTTATGGCCTTTCAGGATACTGTGCGCCATTATGCAAAAAAGTGGGCGGAAATGGGCTATCTTGCCTATTGCTTTGATTTTTGCGGCGGCTGTGTCATCAAAGGCAAAAGTGACGGCCCCACTACCCAAATGTCCGTGCTGACCGAGGTGGAGGACTTAAAAGCGGTGCTTCAATACGCCCAAAGCCGCCCCTACGCCAATCCGGAGGACGTTACCCTGATGGGCTGCAGCCAGGGGGGCTTTGTTTCCGGCATCACCGCCGCCCGGCTGAAGGAGCAGATTACCCGCCTTGTAATGTTCTACCCCGCCCTCTGCATCCCGGACGACGCTCGGGCCGGCAAAATGATAATGGCGAAATTTGACCCGCAGAATATCCCAAAAACCCTGCGCTGCGGCCCCATGAAGCTGGGACGCTGCTATGTAGCCGACGTCATCGGGATGGACCCCTGCCAGGAATTAAGCGGCTTTCCCGGGGATGTACTGATCGTCCACGGCTGCAATGACAAGGTTGTGCCCATAGAGTACAGCCGCCGGGCCTTTGCCGCCTATCTTGCCGAAACAAAGGAGCAAAAGCTCCAAAGAAAGGTGCTGTTCTACACCATTGCGGAGGGCGGCCACGGTTTCTCCAAAAAGCACGACCGGCTGGCGCTCCAGTATCTGGAAAATTTTATACAGGGGTAGGGACGTCCTGCAGCAGTCATGTCCCCGGGGAACCCCTGAGAATTCTGCGTAAAAATAAGCGGTTTTTTGCCTAAAACAGGCCCGGTTTGCCCCAAAACGGAACTGTTTTGAAGCAATTTTGCGCAGTTCAGTCATAACAAAAAACAGCAGCTCGACCCAAATTCCGGTCAAGCTGCTGTTTTTTTCCTTATTCATCCAGAACATAGATGTCCACATATTTTCTGCCGTTCAGGCAGCTTTCGTAGTAGGTCTCATAAAACAGGTCCACGTCAATAACATTGGCCATCAGGCCGGTTCCGGTATCCGCCGCAATGGCGTAGCCGTACACAAACTCCCCGTCAGCCGAGGTAATATATAGCTTGCTGCCATAGGGGATAATTTCCGGGTTTACTGCTACATGGCCCACCTTAGCCCGCAGGCCGCTGGCGGTACCAGCCCCATATCGGGCGCTGTAGCCGGTAGCCACCGCATTGCTGATTATCATACTGTAATTTACCGGCACACCGTCCTCCATAGGCACATCAAAATCCAGCTCGGAAACCGGTACCCTGGCGCCCACCAGGCCGGTTTCTGTAACTGGCTCGGTATCTACCCAAACGCTTTCCAGCTCCTCCTCATGGACGACCCCGTCCACGGTGCGCTGGATATACTGGTACTTCCGTAAACCGTCCTCCCCATACACAAAGGTTTTCACCTTGCCGTCACGCAGCAGGGGGGTCTGGCGGTAGTCCGATTCATAGGGGATAACCTCCTCCTCAATCCGCCGGGTATAGGTTACCCGCTGAATTACCAGATGGTCGTTTTCCTCCATAAAGTAGGAGAGAGGGTAGTTCATCATATCCTCTTCCCCTAGGGTAATATTTTGTTCTTCCAAAAGCTCTGCTACAGTAAGCCCCAGGATCATAATCTCCCGGGTGGCTCCGTCCACCGTAATGGAAACCGGGTAGGCACGCTCAATGTTGATCTCCGCCATTTTGCCGCTGAATCCGGAAAAATCCACCGAATCATAGGCCATCGTCACAATCCCGTACTGAGAAAGAATATCCTCAACTTCCTGCTCCTGCTTTACTGTAAACTTTAATGTGACCTCTTCTCCATCCCGGATGTAGACGGCGTTTGTCCGCTGGGCGGTAAATACCACCACGCAGGCCATCGCAACTGAGAGCATTCCTACTGCAAAAGCCCTGCTCCTGATCCAAGCGAGGAAGGAACGAACTCCTTGTAATAAGCGAATCATTCAGTTTCTCCTTACATTTCGTGTTTTTAAGGCCAGCTGACCATAGAATCCTGCTGGCAAAGCTTCCCTTCTTTGCCGCTGTAATCATTCTACGACAACCGATGCCATTATATTCACTGGCAGAAAAACTGTCAAGTTTTTGAAACAGCTCAAAAAAAGGAAATTTCTGCAGTTTTTCAGAGAGAACAAGGGAAAAGCCACTTCAGTTTCTTCTAATTTTCACTGGATTTTTATAAAAAGTTTGTGAAAAACATCTAACTTTTTGAGTTTTCAGGCAGTTAGGTAAATCCGCCGTTTTTTTGCCCCCTTATTTTCATCGAATTGGTAAAAATGCAGTAACATCGCAGGCGGAAGTGGGTTTTGGAACACTTCCGCAAGGAAGAACGAAAAAGGAATAGTGAATAGTGTCGGTACGCTCTTTTTAAGAGCGATTTTTATATTGCAGCGGAGAGGTTTTATCGGTTTGTATTGAAATAGCTTACTGGTTTAATAAGGATTAGGGGTTAAATTGGCTGTCATGTCCTTAAAAACACTAAGGCCCCGCATTTGTGTGCGGGGCTTTGGTGAGGTGCTTTGTCCTAAAAACGGTTACAACGCGGCCGGAATGGATGAGGACTCTTCCTCCTCCAGATCCTTAATCGCCAGGAGATAGTAGCTGTCCTTCTCCTTTTTTACTTCATAGATCATATACTTATCTGCTTCCCGAAAGGTTTCTCCGCTGCTGGTCATGGAGGTCCACACGTTGTTGGGGGGCACATAGCCTACCTTTAGGCGGTAGATATCCCCCTCCTTCCGCTCAATCTCCTCTACCCGGGGGGTGTAAAAACCAATCTGACCGTCAATAGGCACATAGTAAAGCTGGTTTTCCTCATCGTAGTAGTAGCTTACATTGACGTCCCCAAAGGTTTTGTGGGCAAGGGTTACGTCAGGGCCAAACAGCTTTTTGGCGGCAATTTCAATATCGGTTACCGGCACCGTAAGGGTTTCGCCTATATCAAAAGTGTAACGCCCGGTTTCCGCCGTAAGCACGGTAGACCAAATCGAGGACTGAAGTACCATACCCTGGTCGGCAGTTTCTACCGAGTCAAAGGATATTGGGTCAAACATCAGTACCGGCAGAATTAACTGCTCCAGCTTTCCCCGTTCACTGCTGTTGTCCTGCAGGCCGGTTATCCACTGCACCAGTATGGTGATCAGCGAAACTACCCCCACCAGCGCCAGCAGAATCACCACTGCCCCCACAGGGGCCGCGGCACGGCTTTTGCGGTAATAGCTTTGGGACGTCCCGGAACTTTGTTGTGCATCCTGCTGTACTGGGGTTTCCGGAATATTGTTTTCTTCCATGTAAAAGCCTCCTTTCAGGCATCCCCGCCCGGGGGATAAAACCTGTAGTACTTAAAATCATACTGCTTTCCTTCTGCGTGTACCAGCAGGGTTCGGGTATCAATCAGCCGATAGCCGCACCGCTCCAGCACTTTTTGGGATTTTATATTCTCTACCCCCGCTGTTCCGATAAGATAAGGCAGCCGATAGCTTTCCACCGCCCAGCTTGTAACAGCCCTTGCAGCCTCAGTGGCATAGCCGCGGCCCCGGTGCTCCGGCAGCAGATGGTAAAAGATTTCCGGCTCGCCTAAGTCGTCATGCCTGCCTGCGCCGGCAGTGCCCAGCAGCTCCCCGGTATTTTTATCAAATACTCCCAGAGAAATCAACCCGTGGAGAATATCCATCTTTTCATATTGGGCGGTAATCCAGTCAAAAAAGCCTTTTGCACTGCCCAAAGCCGTTTTTTGCACCTGGTTCAAGGTTTTCTCAAAAGCAGGAAAGTCGGATTCCGCCAGTGGCCTGATAAAAAGCCGTTGGGTCTGCAGTTCCATTTTGAACGCCGCCTTTTCTATTATAACAGCAGGTTGTGAATGAAAAAAGACATATTTTTGAACATCCTACCGGATCTGCCCGTTCCCGTAAATCAGATATTTCCAGGTGGTAAGCGCCTCCAGCCCCATAGGCCCTCTGGCATGGAGCTTTTGGGTGGAAATGCCGATCTCCGCACCTAAACCGAACACGCCGCCGTCCGTAAACCGGGTGGAAGCATTCACGTAAACCGCCGCTGCATCCACCTCCTGCAAAAACCGCTGGCTGCTTTCGTAATCCCGGGTAACAATAGCCTCCGAGTGATGGGTGGTGTACTGTGCAATATGAGCAAGCGCCTCGTCCAAAGAGGAAACCACCCGCACCGCCAGAATAAAGTCCAAAAACTCGGTGGCATAATCCTCCTCATCGGCCGGGACGACACTGCTGCCCAGAATCCTCCGGGTTTCAGGGCAGCCCCGCAGCTCCACCGAAAAAGGCTTTAACGCCCTTGCCATTTTGGGCAGAAATTCTTCCGCCGCCGCCTTATGGCAAAGCACTGTTTCCGCCGCGTTGCACACCGAGGGGCGGGAGGTTTTAGCGTTGACCAAAATGGAAACCGCCTGCTCAATCTCCGCAGTTTCGTCCACATAAATATGGCAGTTGCCTACGCCGGTTTCAATCACCGGTACCGTAGCGTTCTGCACTACTGACTGAATCAGCCCCGCGCCCCCTCTGGGAATCAGCAGATCCAGGCAGCCGTTCAGGCGCATCATAGCGGTGGCGGTTTCCCGGCTGGTATCCTCTACCAGCAATATGACGTCGCTGGGCAGCCCCGCCTTTTCCACCGCTTCCCGCATAATATCCGCAAGCACTTTGTTGGAGCGGATAGCCTCCTTACCTCCCCGCAGCAAACAGGCGTTGGCGGATTTCAGGCACAAAGCGGCGGCATCCACCGTAACATTGGGCCGAGCCTCATAGATCATCCCTACCACGCCCATAGGCACAGTGGTTTTTACAATCCGCAGCCCGTTGGGCCGTGTTTCGCCGGAAAGCACCTTGCCCACCGGATCCGGCAGGTCGGCAACCTCCCGCACGCCCTGGGCAATGCCGGCAATCCGTTCTTTAGTAAGGCGCAGCCGGTCCAGCAAGGCGGAAGAAGTGCCCGCAGCCTCCCCTGCCGCAATGTCTCCTGCATTTGCCGCTAAAATTTTGTCTTTCTGCTGTTCCAAAGCCTCCGCAACGGCAAGCAGCGCTTTATTGCGCACCCCGGCGGAAGCGCCGTAAAGTGCCTTAGAGGCCGATTTGGCTCGGCTTCCAAGAGATTGGATATATTCTTCCTGCAACGTCATAACAAAACCCCTTGCTTTTTAATAGATAAAATAAACTATTTCAATCATGGAAAGCCAAAAATATCCTCAGCAACATTTCAATCGCTTCTATAGGAAGCGTTCCTTCCTTCTTTACTATTCACTATTCCTTTTTCCTTATAAAGTGGGTTCCAATTTCTTCCCCGTCAAACAGCCTGTACAGGTTCTCGGGATGGTTCCCGTTCATAATTGCCATATCAATTCCGGAGTCCACCGCAATTTTAGCAGCGTTGATCTTGGTAATCATTCCCCCGGTGCCCAAACTGCTGCCTGCCCCCTCGGCGGCGCTTTCCACCTGCTCAATAGAGGGCACTTTGGTAATCAGCTTTGCATCCGGGTCGGTTCTGGGGTTGGCGGTATACAGCCCGTCAATATCGCTTAGCAGAACCAGCACATCCGCCTGCACCAGCTGGGCCACCAAGGCAGAAAGGGTGTCGTTATCCCCAAATTCAATTTCTTCCACCGCAACAGTATCGTTCTCGTTCACAATAGGAATAGCCCCATACTCCAGCAGCCGGTTAAAGGTGTTTACAACATGGGTTTTCCGCTGAGGCAGCTCTACAATATCCCGGGTTAAAAGTACCTGGGCTACCGTGTGGTTGTATTCCGAGAACAGCTTGTCATACAAATACATCAGCTCACACTGGCCTACAGCCGCTGCAGCCTGCTTGCCGGGGGTGTCTGCGGGACGAGCCTTCAGTCCCAATTTGCCAACGCCTACCCCAATCGCGCCGGAGGACACCAAAATCACGTCTTTTCCGGAATTTTTCAGGTCGCTAAGCACCTTCACCAAATTCTCCAGCCGCCTAATATTGATATGTCCGGAAGGATGTGTCAAAGTAGAGGTACCCACCTTAATTACAACCCGCCCGGCCTGTTCAAAGCAGTTCATTTCCTTGTTTTCTTCCTTTCCGCACCCTTTTGTATAGGGGACGTCGCCGGGCGCCTTCTCCCTAAGGGGAGAAGGGCTTGCCAACAAGGCCGCCCGCAAAACACTTTGGCTCTTTACAAGGGTGTAGTTTGATTATAGCATAGGGCGCAAAGAAAAACAACCTGTGCTTTCGTCCAAAAGGATTGACAGGGCAGGTAAAAATGCGGTATACCATAAACAAAGCAGAATGCTTGCTGGCAAACGGTAAGCCCCCCTTTCCTTTTTTAGTATTGGAAAAACAAAAGGCTTTTCCTCCGGATTTGTTTCCGGAAGAAAAGCCTTTTTCCTTTTGCCCTAAGGTTACTTAGAGATAGGCTGTGTTTTCTTTTCCAGCCATTGCCTGGCCCGATCACTTACCAGCGGCGCAACCTCTTTGTACACCAAAGCGTGGTACTGATTCAGCCAGTCAACCTCCTCCTGATCCAACAGGCTGGGCTCAATACAGGCGGTATCAATAGGCACCCGGGTAAAGTTTTCAAACCGGAGGAACTGCCCGTATTCGGTTTTGTCGCCCATTACAACCTCCACCACGTTTTCGGTACGAATGCCATGAGACCCCTCGGTATACACCCCCGGCTCTACAGTAAGCACCATGCCGGGTTCCAGCTTTACATCGCCGTTAAAGCCCTGGGGGCCTTCGTGTACATTCAGGTGGAAGCCTACCCCATGGCCGGTGCCGCAGCGATAGTTAAGCCCTAACCGCCACAAAGGCTCCCGGCACAGGATATCCAGCTGCTTGCCGGAGGTACCCTCCAGAAATACCGCCTGCATCAGCCGAATCGCACCCTTCAAAGAATTGGTAAAGTCCCGCTTTTCCTCATCGGTTACCGGCCCTAAGGCAATGGTGCGGGTAATATCGGTGGTGCCGTCTAAATACTGCGCTCCGCTGTCAATCAGCAGCAGGTGGCTTTTTTCCAGCAGCTTGGAGCCTTCTTCCTTAGGCGCGTAGTGCATCATGGCGGCGTTTTCCCGGTAAGCCACAATGGCAGGGAAGCTGTCCCCCCGGTTCAAGGGCTGGGCGGCCCGCAGCGACGAGAGCTTTAAGGTAAGGTCATACTCCCGCAGGGTTTCTCCCCGGTCCATGGCTTCCTCCAGCCAGGCGTAAAACTCTGCCAATGCACATCCGTCCTTTAAGTAGGCGTTGTAGGTGCAGCGGTTTTCGGTGGGGTTCTTCCGGCTTTTCATTAAAAAGACAGGATTAGTAGCCTTTACCATAGTCAGGTTGGGGTTATCCATTACTTGACGGTACAGGGCGCCGTTTAATTCCTGCTTATCACAAAGCACCCGGCTTTTTTGAGCAAGCCCCTGAATAAAGCTTAAAATTTCATCATAGCCCTGTATGGTAACGCCATTTTCCTTCAGGTTCTCCGCCGCGTTCTCCGGCATCCGGGAGCGCTCGGTAAACAGCACCGCCCGGGTTTCGTCCACATAGGCATAGGCAATTACCACCGGGTTGCAAAAAATATCGCTGGAGCGGATGTTAAACAGCCAGGCAATGCAGTCCAGCTTGCTGATAACCAGGGCGTCCGCCTCCGCCTTTTTCAGCTCCTCCCGCAGGGCGGCCAGCTTTTCTTTTGCAGGACGTCCCGTATAGCATTCGTCCAAACAGTAGATTTCAGTATAGTGCTCCGGAGGACGATTTTCCCAAATCTCGTTGGCAAAATCCACAGCAAGGTTGACGGTAATTCCCTTTTTCTCAAAAATTTTACCCATTTTCTCCAGCAGGTCAGCGGGGAACAGCATCCCGTTCAGCCCGATTACCGAGCCCTTGGGCAGATGATCCGCAAGATAATTATAATAGGTAGGGCACCCTCTGTCTGAGGCGCGAAACAGCCGGATTTCACTCCCCTCCAGCTCCCCGGCTGCCTGGGTGTAATACCGGCCATCGGTCCACAGGCCGCTTTCGTCCATGGTAACAGCCACCGTACCGGCAGAGCCGGAAAAGCCCGAGAGGAACGCCCGGGTCTTCCAATGGTCGGAGAAATACTCGCTCATATGGGGGTCGGCGCTGGGGATAATACAGGCGGCAATCCCGGCTTGGGACATCTTTTGCCGCAAAAGGCCAAGCTTTTCGTTTACTGTCATGATGTTGTTTCCTCCGTTCTTTCTCTCTATATTGTATTTGGACATGCCGAAATACCGTAAAAATGGAGCACAAATGTTTCACGTGAAACATTTGTTCTAAACTGTGGCCCCGAAGGCTATCTTGCCAAGGCCTCCGGCTGCCAGGAGGCTAACCGGTTCAGCGCTGCGCAGTCGTCTTCTTCGGCCCGGTAGCCCACTCCGTCTATAATCAGGCAGGGCCCATAAGGCTGCACGGTAAATTGAGTGGCGTCCAGCCGCACCAGAGTAAAGACGATCACCTGCCCGTTGTAGTTCCTGTAGGAATGATCCTTTGGGCCGGTAGTTATCCGGTTCAGCAGACTTACCAGCTGCTCGGTATCCTCCTGGCTCAGGTTAAAGCTTTTGCCTGGGGGGTACATCTCCACTGCCGCCTGCCGGATGTCCTCCGGCTTTAGGTCTGCAAAGGGCTGTGTGTTCACAAAGCGGGTCTGCCATATCCAGATACCGGTTACGATCATTGCCACCAGCAGCCCCAACAACCCCAGTTTTTTTGTTTTACCCATAAAACCACACCTTTCCATTTACCTTATAGGTGAAAAGTTTTACGGAAATTGATGCCCCCGCCTGCACAAAAATCTTTGGCAAAGCGGGAAGTATGCCCGCAAGTGTAAGGCTTATGGGACGTCGCAAAGCCTGCCGCCTTTATAAAAGCTCCTCAAAGGAACGGATATAGCGGGTACACAAGGCCGCCATTTCCTCCGGGGGGAGGGGCGCAAAGGAATCATAGATGCCGGTAACCTGAAACCCTGCCTGAGAAGCCGTTTTAGCGGCATGGGGGGCGTCCTCAAATACCATAACCTGCTCCGGCTTGGCGGCAAGCCTTGCCGCCGCTTCCAAAAAGATAGCGGGGGACTCTTTACCGGAGCCAAACTCCGTACAGGGGAGGATAAAGGAAAAATGCTGCAGAATTCCGCAGCGGGCAAGGGCTGCTTCTACATGCTGCCGTTCGGAAGCGGTAACCACACAGAGCTTACAGCCCCTATCGGTAAGCTGCTGCAGATACTGGGGGATTCCCGGCTTGCAGAGCACCTTATTTTCATAAAAATCGTCGGCCAGGGCTACAATTTGAGCCATAATTTCATCGGTGGTATAGGGCAGCGGGAATTTTTCCTTCAAAAAGACGGCGGCCTCATAAAGCGTCATGTGAAAAATATCGTCCGGGTTGATGGCGCTGTAAGGAACGCCGGGCAGGTAACGGTCCAGATACAGATGGTTCATCTCTACCCAAACCCAGTTGGAATCCAGCAGGGTGCCGTCTACATCAAAAATCCCGGCGGAAAAAGAGGCCTCCTGGTTTTGTGACATCGGGATCTCCGTCCTTTCTTTTGTCTTTGGAGGGCACACAATCGGGGCGGTATGTCCTCCGGTGATTTGCTCTTCCTATAAGGTATCACAAAGAAAAGAAACTGTCAATCCAAAAGGAAACAGGAGCAAACGCATGAAACAGGGGATGACCGGAGAGCCTATTGCCACAACCGGCAGAATCTCCCCCAAAAAGTGCAAAACCAGGGTTTGCGGTTACGTCCACCAAATTGCTATAATGGGAAATAACAATTACCAAAGTAAGGAGTTTTACAATGAGCCTGCCAACAAAGCCGCAGCTAAAGCGGTATGCCGGCCTGTTTTTGGGGGCGGCTGTTTTATCCTTTGGGCTGTATAATGTTCACAGCCAAAGCAGCATTACCGAGGGGGGCGTGCTGGGTATGACTTTGTTTTTACAGCATTGGTTTGGTATTTCCCCAAGCCTTTCCGGCGTAGTTTTGGACGTAACCTGCTATCTTGTGGCAATCCGGTTTTTGGGCAGGTCCTTCGCCAAATATGCAATTGCGGCAAGCTGCTGCTTTTCCCTGTGCTACTGGGTGTATGAGCAATTTCCGCCGGTACTGCCCAGCCTTTCCGGACGTCCTTTGCTGGCGGCGGTGCTGGGGGGTTGCTTTGTGGGGGTGGGAGTAGGGCTTGTGGTAAGGTCCGGCGGGGCTTCCGGCGGGGACGACGCTTTGGCCTTGGTGATCGCCCGTCTTACCCCGCTGAAAATCTCTCAGGCTTATTTGTTTACCGATTTGGTAGTGCTGCTGCTTTCGCTGAGCTATATTCCGCTGCCTAAAATTGCCTGTTCTTTGGTAACGGTTACCCTCTCCTCCTTTATTATAGGAAGAATCCATGGCAGCGGCAAGAAGGTTTTGGTACAGCAGGGCCTGGAGCAAAAGCCGGAAGGCCCGGAATATTGACGTCCCCCCCTTAAAAAAGAAAAGCGCCGGATAACCAAACCGTTACCCGGCGCTTTTTGCTGCCGTTTATGCTGTAAAATGCTTGGATTGCTGTCGCCTTCCTATGGGGCAAAGGCTGCTTCTTTACTCTGCCAGGCTTTGGGACAAGGCTGCAAAGCTTCCGTTTTGCAGTCCCGTCCCTTAGCCCTGCGTAAACCGAAAGCTTTGCCCCGGCACGCTTTCCAAAGTAACTCTTGGCCCTTGTACGGTAAAGGATTTCCCCTCCGTTTCCACCAAGGCGGCTTCCCAAGGCAGCTGGATGGTAAGGGGGCGGCCTTTTTCGCTTTCCACCTCAATTTGCTGTACTGCCCCCTGTCGGATGGAGGAGGAAACCAAAAATGCCCCATAACCCCGCAGGTTTACAAAGCAGGCATCCTGATCCTTTGGCCAGGCGGGGAAGCAGCGCAGCACCCCCTCATGGCTTTGGAGCATCATCTCATGCAGCCCGTCGGTAACGCCGCCGCAGTCCTCAATGCCGCCGCCCCCGTGCCAGATGTACTTGTTGGGCATACTCCGCAGCTCACACTGCTCCTTCAGCTTTTCCAGCAGCAGACGGGGCTGCCAGCTTACAGTGGCGCACATCGCGGTAAATTCGCAGAAGGCGTTGCCGTTATCAAACAGGCGGGTGCGCTGGGAGATGGTATTCCTCGCGATCTCCAGCAGCTTGGGGTCAGAATCCAGCCCGATGGTATGGAAGGGGTAAATCATCTTCAAAGCGGTGCCGTTGCTTTCCCGCCAGGGGTAGCTGTCCTCATTAAAGCGGAATACCTGCTGGCCGTTCCGCTCAAACACCGGGAAGGGGGCGAGATGCTCCAAAATATGGCGCCATTTTTCCCGCTTTTGCGCATCCAGCCC
Organism: uncultured Oscillospiraceae bacterium; assembly: GCA_949741215.1. Lineage (GTDB taxonomy): Bacteria > Bacillota > Clostridia > Oscillospirales > Ruminococcaceae > CATJLA01. Next base: position 1,949 of record CATJLA010000135.1, on the reverse strand, counting down.
AAGGCTTTCGCTCATGTCCAAAATGCCTTTCATTACCATACGGACTAAGCCCAGGGCATGGGTGTTGTTCTTTTCGCCGGTATCCTTGTAATATTCCTCATGAAGGGAATCTCCCACTACGCTGTAGCGGTTCTGCTCCGGCTCCCAGATCAGATCGGATTCCCAGAAATCCGCTGTTTCCCGTACAAAAGGATAGGCGCGGCTGCCCCATTCTTCATCCAAGGTGGAAAAATAGTGCATAAAGATATTGCAGCAGCAGTAGGCGGCGTTGGTTTTTTGATGATGGAAAATGGAGGAACAGACCATCCCCCAGGGGCCAATTTCTACCGGCAGGCAGATGCCCTCCCGCCCAAACTTTTTTTGGGCATACATTTTGCCCACCGGGATGATGTCCAGCAGCGGCTCAATGTAGGAGGTAACCAGATCCTGCCGGTTGGAGGGATACAGGCAGAAAAAGGGGGACTGATAGTTATAGTTCAGGGTATAGGAGCCGGTCCATTTGGGCCTGTCATAGGTTACCCAGGGGCCGAACAGCCCGGGAGGCACCTTACCCGCCCGCACCGCCGAGCCAATAATGTACATGGATGCGTAGTAGAAGCTGTCCAGCGTTTCATCCCCGGATTCCACCAGGGAGCGGGACCAGTAGTCCATCCACCAAGCCTGATGGGCGGCAGTAAGCTCCCTCCAGTTGGTTTTGGCCAGCTGAGAAAGCCGGAAGCTTTCCTCCTTAGGATCATCACAGTCCAAATCGCTTAACAGGGTGAGGAAAATCCGGGCGGATTCCCCTTTTTGCAGTACAAAAGAGCCTCCCTTGCGGGACATTTTTTCCGGGGTGTATACAGTGTCTGGCCTGTCGGACGTCGCGCAGGCATAAACCCAGCGCCTGCCTGGCAGCTCGTAGGGCTCGGCAGGGTATTCGGTGCAGACAGTGCCCTCCCGGATGCAGTCCTCATAGCCGTAAATTTCCCCGGTGTTATATACCCCGGGCATGGTGGCAAAACGAATGGTAAGAGGTACTTTGCCGGTATTTTTAAGCTGGCAGATCAGGGTGTTCTGGGTAGCGCAAACCAGATATGTGCCGGCTAAGGCGGCCTCTCCGGCGTGATATTCCACCTCCACCTGAGCGGGGTAAGGGTTCTGCACCGCGTGGTAATCGCAGCCCTTCAGTTCCTCCGCACCGATAGAAAGCCAGCCGGCCGTTTTAATCCGGGAGCCGCTGCGCCGCCCTTCTTTGGTAAGCAGGCGTTTTTCCCGCTGCTCCCTGGTTTCCCCCAGATGGGCCTGGGTCCAAAAGTCGTTTTTACCCAGGTAAAGCACTTGGTTGTAGCCGTCTCCCCCTATGGCGACGCCGAAATCTCCGTTCCCCAGCAGCGGGGTATCCACTACCGTGTCGGAAATCTCTCGGCTTGGGGGCTGAGTCAAAATCGCCTTGCCTTTGTCTACCAACGGTTTAATCCGCTGCTGGGGTATCTTTTTCATGCTGCAATCTCCCTCACATCATTTTATATGCCATTACCGGCGGAAAATAGCTCCCGCCTTAAATGTTATGACATTCGTTCATTTTACATTATATCATAGTTTTTGGGGATACACCATGCAGTATTTTATTCTGTTTTTATACAATTTTCTTGACATAAAAGCCGGTTTCCGATACAATTAGTAAAATTATAGCTTAGACGGTACTGCAGGCACAAAAGCCGCAGATAAAACTTTGTGCTGCTCCGCCAAGAGAAAGGAGAGGAACCTTTATGGAAACTACCTACAGTTTTTGCAGTATCATTTTTCCGTCTGCGAGCGGCAGGATATGGTGGGGTGCTCCCATCACCTGCTGGACGTATTTCAAAAAGAGAAGCTGAAATAATGTGAAAAGCAATAGGAAGTCCCCTTACAGGACGATTTGAAAAAATACCGCATATTTTGCCCTAAAACCCCTGGATTTGACAGAAATC
>CATJLA010000134.1 GCA_949741215.1 uncultured Oscillospiraceae bacterium | reverse complement strand
TCAGCTGCGGTTTGGCCCGCGGCAGATGCCTTACCAGCCTCTGCTGTGGCTGGGGATGATTGTGATTATCAGCTTGGCAGCCTTGCGCTCGGTACTGCTGACCCATGCCGGCACAGACGCTTTAACCGACCAGGATAGTTATTTGCTGGAGCAGGAGTATACCGCGCCCCATCCAATTTATCGGGTTTGGCAGGGCGAAATCCATTTAATGCAAAGCTTTATTGTGTGCCGGAGCAGGGGACGTCTGCTGGTTCTCCCCACAGACAGAATCGAACGGGCGGAGCTGCGGTTTGACAGGGTGAGACTGCGAAATATCCCGGCAGCAAGGCTTACTATGGACACGGGAAGGACGGTTGTGATTGGATTTTCGTTAAGGCGCCCCAAGGAAAGCGAAGCGGTTTTTGCATGGCTGGCGGAACAGATTGGCTGGGGAAAGGGTCTGCTTCGGGAAGGGGGGTTGAGCTCCCCAGTTAGCTGGAAATTTGCTTTAACACACTACAGGCAGACCTTGAAAACTTTCCCGCAATGTGCCGGAACATAAGGAAGTGGGACGTCCCGAAAAAGGGGTGACGAAATGTTAAAAACACCTTGACGGCAGCGGCTTATTTCGGTATGATATAAAAGATATGGTTACCAAAAACAAGGAGATTTATTGTATGTATCAGCTTTTAAAACAGGAGGGCGTGGCCCGGCGCGGCGTTTTTATCACTGTTCATGGCACGGTGCAAACACCCGCTTTTATGAATGTTGCCACCTCTGCTGCAATTAAAGGAGGCATTTCCTCCTTTGACCTGGTGGATTTGAAGTGCCAGGTTCAGCTCTGCAATACCTACCATTTGCACGTTCGTCCAGGGGATGAGGTTATTTACAAAATGGGCGGGTTGCATCACTTTACCGGCTGGAAACGCCCTATTTTAACTGACAGTGGCGGCTTCCAGGTATTTTCCCTTTCTTCTTTGCGGAAAATTACCGAGGATGGAGTGAAGTTTGCCTCCCATGTAGATGGCAGGCGGATTTTTATGGGCCCCGAGGAGAGTATGCAAATTCAGTCCCATCTGGCGTCCACTATTGCTATGGCTTTTGACGAGTGCATTGCCAACCCCTCTACCCGGGAGTACACCGCACAGTCGGTACAAAGAACCACTCGCTGGCTGTACCGCTGTAAAGCGGAAATGGACAGGCTGAATGCTTTGCCGGAGACGATCAACCCCCACCAGATGTTGTTTGGCATTAATCAGGGGGCAACCTTTGAGGACATCCGGATTGCCCATATGCAGGAAATTGCCAAGCTGAATTTGGACGGCTACGCTATTGGCGGGCTGGCGGTAGGGGAGCCTGCTGAGGAGATGTACCGAATTATCTCGGAGGTAGAGCCTTATATGCCTGCAGATCGTCCCCGCTACCTAATGGGAGTAGGCACTCCTACTAATATTATTGAAGGCGTTGCCCGAGGAATTGACCTGTTTGACTGCGTTATGCCTTCCCGCAATGCCCGCCACGGCACCATTTTTACCTGGCAGGGTATCCGAAATATCAACAATACCAAGTATGAGCTGGATGACCAGCCTATTGACCCGGAATGCGACTGCCCTACCTGCCGCAACCACTCCCGGGCGTATGTGCGTCATTTGTTCAAATCCAACGAAATTCTGGCTGGCCGGCTGGCGGTAGCTCACAACTTGTATTTCTATAATACCTTAATGGAACGGATTCGGGACGCACTGGACCAGGGGTGCTTTGCGGAATTCAGGCAGAAATATTCCCCGATTCTCTCAAAAAGAATCTAAACCCTGTTGCAATAGCTGGAAAAAAAGGGTATAATAACCAGAGAGCGTCTGTTATAAAATTTTAGCGGCCTTGTTTAAGGACACAGCTTATTACAAAATTTTAATGGCCGTTCTGTGGACAAGGTCAATTATATAAAGCCTGTATAGTTGATTTGTATCTTAATTTTGGAGGTGTATTCTTAATGAATCCGATTCTGTTTGATGCCGGAGCGGAGGCCGCACCCGAGGGAATGGGGATGGTCGCGCTTCTCATTCAGATGCTTCCCCTGCTTTTAATTCTGGTGGTGTTCTATTTTATGCTGATTCGGCCCCAGAAAAAAAAGGAGAAGGAAGTGCAGAAAATGCGCTCCAGCCTGGAGGTTGGCGACGAGGTTGTTACCTCCGGCGGAATTATTGGCCGGGTGGTAAGCATGCGGGAGGACACCGTTGTGATTGAAAGCGGTAGCGACCGCAGCAAAATTCGGGTGGCCCGGTGGGCTATCCAGCAGAATAATACCATTCATGACGCTTAATTTGCCTGCTTTGGGACGAAAATGCCCACTTATGTCCTAAAGAAAAAAGGACAGGAAGCAGGTATAATGCAAATCTCTCTCTCATACAATGGAAGCAAGAGAGGTGATTTGCATGAAACTGCGCAAAAACAAACGGGAATCGGGCGGAGAAACAGCGGCGGAGCGGCTGCTGCGCCCGGTTGCCTTTGGCACAGCCGGAGGAATTTTGGTTACGCTGGCTTGCTTTTTGCTGTTTGCTTTGGTGATGCAGTTCCAGGATGTACCCCATATTATGGTAAGCCCCCTTGCGGTGACGGCAGCGATTATCGGCAGCTTTTTTGCCGGGTTCTGGGCCGCCAGGGTTTTGAAGGAAAAGGGGCTGCTGGTGGGCAGTATCTGCGGGCTGTTGCTGTTTGTGATCGTGTTTTTAAGCGGAGCCGCCGCCGGTACCTTGGGGGATGGCAGCGCTATGCTGGTAAAACTGATCGCTATGTTGCCGGCTGCTGCTTTAGGCGGAATGCTGGGAGTAAATGTGCGGAAAAAGCGAAAATAACGGCTGGAAATTTTGGAAAAAGCTTGCTTTGCACCTACCTTTATATTGAAACAGGCAGTAAAGTATGCTATACTTTATGGGACGTAAGTGGATGCAGAGGCTGTGTGCTTTGGGGTAAGATTGCGGGCTGCTGTTTCGTCTAAAAACGAATTTGGTTAGCGGTAATTCTCACAGGGTAGAGGAGTGCCTTTGCTTTGTGAAGAAATACAAATGAAGTACAGATGGAGGAATGAAAAATGAAGCATGTGAAGACTTTGAATAAAGCAAACATGAAGGAAACCGCCTGCAAGGGCGGTTGCGGCGAGTGCCAGGCTTCCTGCCAGTCCGCCTGCAAAACTTCCTGCACCGTTGCAAATCAAAAGTGCGAGAAGTAATTTTGTTTGCTGCAAACGGGGTTAGGGGACAGGGTGACTTGTCCCTTAACTTTTGTGTAAAATTCAGCAGAATTAGAAAATATTCTGTTTTTTGAAAGATGGAGATTCGATAAAATGACAGGAATGATACATAAATTCAGCCAAAATGGCTACTACATTGTGCTGGACGTCAACAGCGGCGCCGTGCATGTGGTGGACGAGGTGTTTTATAAAATGCTGGATCTGGTGCAGCCGCCCTTTGCAGGAGACTGCCCGGAGGCGTTATATGCTGCTTTCCCGGAGATTAGCAGGGAAGAGATAGGGGAGTACTACAGCGAGCTGCGAGAGCTATATGAGGCGGAGCAGCTGTATTCCCCAGATTACTATGATGATCTGGCGGGCAAAATGATAAGCGCTCCGGTAAAGGCCATGTGTCTCCATGTGGCTCACGACTGCAACCTGCGGTGTAGATACTGCTTTGCTTCCACCGGCGATTTTGGCGGCACTAGAACCATGATGCCGGTAGAGATTGGCAAAATGGCTATTGACTACCTAATTAAATACTCTGGTAGCCGGCATAATTTGGAGCTGGACTTCTTTGGCGGCGAGCCTACCATGAATTTTGAGCTGGTGAAGGAAGTGGTGCGCTATGCCCGCAGCTTGGAAAAGGCTCATAATAAGAACTTTCGTTTTACTATTACCACTAATGGAATTTTGCTGGACGATGACAAGATTGATTTCATCAACAAAGAGATGTTCAACGTGGTGCTTTCAGTAGACGGCCGCAAAGAGGTGAATGACCGGGTACGTGCTCGAGTGGATGGCTCCGGTTGCTATGATTCCATGATGCCTAAGTTTAAGCGCCTTGTGGAAAAGCGAGGGGATGGGCAGTATTATGTCCGCGGTACTTTCACCAAATTTAACAAGGACTTTGCTGAGGATGTTCTGCATTTGAACCAGGAAGGCTTTGACCAGATTTCGGTGGAGCCGGTGGTGGCAGACCCCAATCTGGACTACGCCTTAACTTGGGACGATCTGCCGGAAGTGTTTGCTGAATATGAACGGTTGGCAAAAATTCTGCTGGAGAGGAAAAAGACAGGCACTGGGTTTAACTTTTTCCACTTTATGTTGGACTTGGATCAGGGACCTTGTGCGGTAAAGCGGCTGAAAGGCTGCGGCTGCGGCAACGAGTATGTAGCCGTTACCCCGGACGGTGATGTATATCCCTGCCACCAGTTTGTTGGCCACGAGGAGTGGAAGATGGGCAGTGTACTGGATCTGAGCATTGATGAGAAGAAAAAGGAGATGTTTGTCCATTCTTCGGTGTTGGATAAGCCGGAATGCAAAAAGTGCTGGGCCAAGTTCTACTGCAGTGGTGGGTGCAACGCCAATAATATGCAGTATGCCAGAAATATTTTAACCCCCTATACTTTGGCCTGTGAGATGGAAAAAAAGCGGCTGGAATGTGCTATTATGATAAAAGCAGCGTTGGACGAGTGGAGTACAGAGGGGTAAAGCGAGGAAAAATTCATTGGATTGACAAGGGTAAAATTTGTCCTCTTTCTCAGGGAAGCTGGTTGACGTAATGACGTTTTCCCAACTTTTGTTGTAATGATTGCAAACTATATTTTAGGAAAGCTTTGAAAAACCCTCTCACTCATAAAAAATACCACCCTGTTAGATCGGGTGGTATTTTTTATGTATACTGTTTTTGATAAAAATTCTGAGGCAGTAGCCTCATTCATCACAATACGATTGCTGATGGCAGCGTAAGGATTACAGGGATATTTTCAGGACAAGATGGCAGTACGACGTCCTGGAAGAATGCTTACTTATTGCGTAAATCCTCCACTAAAGCAGCAATTTCGTGAAGTTCATCACAAATTTTGATCTGCTGCGGGCACTTGGAAAGGCATACGCCGCAGGAGATGCAGTTTTGTGGCTGCTGGTCAGGGGTGAGGTCTTTTTCCAGCTTGCGAAGCATACCGCCGGCGTTCAGGGTTTGCACATACTCGTTGTAAATGGCGAACACACCAGGAATTTTTACGCCGTTAGTGCAGTCCATGCAGTACTCACAGCCAGTGCAGGGAATCGTCTTTTGGGACTTGAGCATTTTAGTAACGGTTTCCACCGCTTCCTTTTCTGTTGCGTTTAGAGGAGCGGCATCAGTTAAGGTAGCGATATTATCCTGCAACTGCTCCATATTGGACATGCCGCTGAGAATTACCTTAACATTTTCGTGATCCGCAACCCAGCGCAGCGCCCAGGAAGCGTTGGTGGCTTCCGGGTTTACCTTCCGGAACTCCTGAGTCATGGCGTTAGGTAACCGATGGAGGAATCCGCCCCGAACCGGCTCCATAACTACGATCGGAATACCCTTTTTGGTGAGAATTTCATAGGTTTTCTCTGCATCCTGCTGAGTCCAGTCCAGATAGTTCAGCTGGATCTGGGCGAAGTCAAAGTCATATGTATCGGTAATATGGTCGATGGTCTCCGGCTTATCGTGAAAGGAGAACCCCAAACGCTTGATTTTTCCCTCTTTTTTCAGCCGGGACATAATGCTGTAAGCGTCAAACTCCTGAATTTTCTTAAATTTTTCAGCGTCCAAAGCATGGAACAGATAGAAATCGAAATACTCAGTTTTGCACTTGTTCAGCTGGTCGTTGAAAACTCTCTCCACATCTGCCTTGGTGTCACACATCCAAATAGGCAGCTTGCTGGCCAGGTAGTAGGATTCTCTGGGATATTTGGGCAGTGCATGGCCCAAATAGGTTTCCGACTTACCGCCGTGGTACATATACGCGGTGTCAAAATAGTTGACACCGTGATCCAGAGCATACTTCACCATTTCGTCGCCCTTAGCATAATCGATATTGCCCTCATTGTCGGTAGGCAGGCGCATACAGCCCAAGCCCAGCAGCGGCACTGAGGTGTTTGTCTTTTCCATCATCCGTCTTTGCATCATTGCCATGGGAAACTCCTCCTTTTTTGCAGGAACTCTTGTATATGATATGTTCCTTTTCTCTTTTATTGTAAACAAAATTGTGAAAATTTACAAGCAAAAAAGCGAATCTTCCAAAAAAATTAACAGATTACAGTACCAAACCTGCGGTTTCCCGCCGCTGTGACGTCGCGCAGAGCTGATATTTTGCGCTTTTCGGGAAACTGTTCACATATCCTTGGCTGCCACAAAGTTTATGCCAGTGCCTGAAATATTTCCCAGCACTATCGTTCCACGGGTGATAGGGGAAGAGACCTCCACGCCGTTCAGCATGGCCACAGCCTGGGCTACCAGCTTTTTGGGCAGTTCACCGTCTGTTTTTACCGGAAGGCGTGGGTGCAGCGCCCCGGTAATTTTTACTGTGGACGTAACTGTGCGGGTGGGGTTGACAAGCTCTTTTTTGCCGTACTCTGCTCCCCTAGGGCAGTTGTTGCCGGTTACTGCATAGTTATTGGCTTCGTCCACCTGCAGGCGGCAGCCTTTAGGGCAGACAATACAGATCAGCTCTTTCATCAGGCATCCTCCTTTTCCACAACCGAAAGGGTTATCGGCATATCGTTTGCCT
>CATJLA010000133.1 GCA_949741215.1 uncultured Oscillospiraceae bacterium | reverse complement strand
TTTTGAAGGAAACGCCGGTGCGTCAAAACGGTAAGCAGCAGCTTGCTATGGTGGGCTATCGGCTGGGGAATACCTTAACCGAAAATGGCTCGGGTTTCCCGGGGATCTGCCAAATTGACGGAAACAGCAGGCTTTTGGGCTTGCAGGAATGCAAGCGGATCGAAAAACATGGTGATCTCGCCCAGTATTCGGTGGACGAAGGCGCAACCTGGGTAACTGTTCCGGCCGATACGACAGTCTCTATGAATTTATGGGGCTTCGGCGAGGAGTTTTTGCCGGCGCTGGAAAAGCAGTTCCCCGCCTTTTTGGAAAAGGCAATGGCAGAAAACCCCTTGAAAATGGAATATCATCTCCCAGTAGCGGTGGACCAGCTGATCCAGGATGGAGAAGCGGAGGTTACGGTGTTTACCTCCCCAGACCGCTGGTATGGTGTAACCCATGCGGCGGATAAACCTATGGTGCAGCAGGCATTAGGGGAGCTGCACCGTCAGGGAATATACCCTACACCTATGTGGGACGGGGCAGAAAGCTGTAAAATCCGGCGCATCAGCCTGCAGTTCAGGATGAAGGGGCAGTTTGTTTCCGGCCAGCCCTACGGTAACGGGCATATTAATGATACCTTTGCCGTTTTCTGCAAGGACGAAAGCGGTACGGTACGCTATATTGTTCAGCGGATCAACACCTCGATATTCCAGAACCCGGATCAGCTGATGGCCAACATTTCTGCCGTAACAGAATACCTGAGAAAGCAGGTAATTGCCAACGGAGGAGACCCAGACCGGGAATGCCTTACCATTGTGCCTACCAAAAAAGGAGAGACCTTCTACCGTGATCCGGTGGGCAACAGCTGGCGCTGCTATCTGTTTGTGGAAAAAGCGGCTTCTCATGAGGCGGCTGGCGGGCCGGATCTGTTTTATCGTTCCGCAAGGGCTTTTGGGCGGTTTATCGGCCAGCTGGCGGATTATCCGGCGGACACCCTGTATGAAACAATCCCCAACTTCCACCACACCCCCAAGCGTTATGAGGCGCTGCTGGAGGCTGCCGATTCGGACGTCAAAAACCGGAAGCAACAGGTGGAAAAGGAGCTGAATTTTGCGTTAGACCGCCAGGAGGATGCCAAGATGCTGGTAAACCTGTTGGAAAAAGGCGAGCTTCCTCTGCGGGTAACCCACAACGATACCAAGCTTAACAATGTTTTGCTGGATGACGTCACCGGCGAGGGCATCTGTGTAATTGACCTGGATACCGTTATGCCTGGCTTGGCCCTGTATGATTACGGCGACAGTATCCGCTTTGGGGCCAGCTCCGGGGCGGAGGATGAGCAGGATCTTTCCAAAATCTATGTGGTGGAGGAACTGTTCACTGCCTATACCAGAGGATTTCTGGAAACTGCGGGCAGAAGCCTGACCGATAAGGAAATCGATATGCTGCCCTGGGGTGCCAAGCTGATGACATTGGAATGCGGCGTTCGGTTTTTAACCGATTACTTAAACGGCGATACCTACTTCAAAATCCATCGGGAGGGCCATAACCTGGACCGCTGCCGTACTCAGTTCAAGCTGGTGGCGGATATGGAAGCCAAATGGGATACCCTTAATAAAATTGTAGCGGACCTGAAACAGGAGATTTTAGGAAGATAACGCCAAAGAGAAGGAGATGCCTCTTTTTAAGAGAGAAGAGAAAGGAAGACGAAAAAATGAGCTTCAGAATTATTGTAGCTACAGACTATCAGGAGATGTGCCGCAAGGCCGCCAACATCATTTCTGCCCAGGTGATCCTCAATCCGGAATCGGTACTGGGGTTAGCCACCGGCTCCACACCTTTGGGGATTTATCGCCAGCTGATTGACTGGTGCAAAAAGGGGGATGTGGATTTTTCCCAGGTAAAAACCGCCAACCTGGATGAATACCGGGGGATCGGGCCGGAAAACGACCAGTCCTACGCTTACTACATGTTTGAAAATTTCTTTAAATCTATTAACGTCAATCCGGGCAATACCCATATCCCGGACGGCAAAAATCCCAACGCCCAAGAGGAATGCCGCCGTTATGACGAACTGCTCCGGTCGTTAGGCGGAATAGACCTGCAGCTGCTTGGTATTGGGCAGAACGGGCATATCGGCTTTAACGAGCCATCGGACATTTTTGAAAAAGGCACTCACTGTGTAGACCTGACCCAGAATACAATTGAAGCCAACTCCCGCTTTTTTGCATCTATCGACGAGGTGCCCAAGCAGGCATATACCATGGGCATCCAAACCATTATGATGGCGGATAAGGTGTTGCTGGCAGCTAATGGCAAGGCCAAGGCGGAAATTTTGTACCAGTCCTTTTATGGGCCGGTTACCCCCAAGGTGCCTGCCTCCATTTTGCAGATGCACCGTGACGTCACTGTGGTAGCCGACGAGGAGGCTCTGGCGGTTATCAAACAAAAGGGCTATCTTTCCCGCAGCCTGTAACATGCAGGGCTTAGGGGCCGGGGCTGTTTTTTCAGTTTCCGGCCTGCTTTTTTCTGTGGGACGTCCTGCAGGCTTTGTTTTCAGCGGCTTTGGGGGTAGTTTTTCGATATTTTGGGGTGGTTATGCCCCGGTTTTGAGGTGAAATTATGGCAAAAGTGATCCTGATTTGCGGCAGAATCTGCTGCGGCAAAAGCACCTACGCTCAGCGGCTCCGTCTGGGGCGCAAGGGTGCGGCGGTGCTTTCGATAGATGAAATTATGCTGGCTATGTTCGGCCAGCACGTAGGGGAAAAGCACGACTATTATGGGGAGCGAACCGAAAATTACCTGCTGAAAAAGTCCTTGGAGCTGCTTGAAAGCGGCATTGACGTGATTTTGGACTGGGGCTTTTGGTAGAAAGCGAAACGGGATGCCGTCCGTGCCTTTTACCGGGAGCATGAAATTCCCTGCGAGTTCCATTATATTGACATTGAGGAAGCAGAGTGGCAGTCTCGTCTGAAAAAGAGGAACCCCGCCGTTTTGCAGGATGATTCCATTGCTTACTATGTGGACGAAAATATTGCGGCTAAATTCCGGAAGATGTTTGAAGCCCCCAGCAGAGAGGAAATAGACGTTTGGATTATGCAGTGATCCTCAAGGAGCCGGCGAAATTGATCGGGAGGAGACCCCGTTCCTGTATGCTGTCTCGGGGATGAACCAGCTATACCGGCCGCAACATCCTGAAGAAAATAGTGGGAATTCATAATTTCGCAAAAAAACCGCCATAAAAATCCAAAATTTTTGTGAAATACTATTTAGAAACGAAATAACAGGAAGAAGAGGCGCTTTGTATGAAAAAAGAAGGGAAAATTCAAGTGCATTCGGAAAATATCTTTCCGATTATCAAAAAATGGCTCTATTCAGATAAGGACATCTTTTTGCGGGAGTTAATCTCCAACGGCTGTGACGCGATCAACAAGCTGGAAAAGCTGCGTACCATCGGGGAGGCCCCTAAAAGCGACGCGGAGCCGGAGCTGCAGGTTCTGGTGGACAAGGAGGCTGGTACCTTAACTGTCCGGGACAACGGCCTTGGCATGACCGCCGACGAGGTGGAAAAGTACATCACCCAGGTGGCCTTTTCCGGCGCGGAGGAATTTATTGCGAAATACAAGGAGAAAACCGAGGGGGACGCCGGCATTATCGGACACTTTGGACTGGGCTTTTACTCTGCGTTTATGGTGGCTGCTTCGGTGGAGATCCAAACCCTTTCTTATCAGACGGGGGCGGAGCCGGTACGCTGGGTGTCCGACGGCAGCGACGCTTACGAAATGGAGGAGGGCAGCCGCACTACCCCCGGCACCGACGTCATACTGCATATTGCGCCGGAGGAAGCCGACTTTTTGGAAGAGGGCAAAATCCGTGAAATTTTGGGACGTTACTGCGCGTTTATGCCCTATAATATCTATCTGAACCCCAAAAAGCCGGAGGATTTGAAGGACGATGAGAAGAACTACCCGATAAACGAGACCCATCCCCTGTGGACAAAGCCCCCTAAGGACTGTACTGCCGAGGAATATGAGCAGTTTTACATGAGCGTGTTCCATGACTTTAACAAGCCGCTGTTCTGGATTCATTTGAATGTGGATTATCCGTTTCGGCTGCAGGGGATTTTGTACTTTCCCAAGCTGCAGAGCAAGGTAGAGGTGATGCCTGGGGAGGTAAAGCTTTACAGTAGCCAGGTGTATGTGGCGGATAATATCAAGGAGGTTATACCGGAATTTTTGCTGTTGCTGAAGGGTGTGATCGACTGCCCCGATCTGCCGCTGAATGTTTCCCGCAGCTTTTTGCAGAATGACGGGGATGTGGGCAAAATCTCCCGGCATATTACCAAAAAGGTTTCGGACAAGCTGCACAGCATCTTCCAGGACAGCCGGGAGGATTATGAGAAGTATTGGGAGGACATTGCGCCTTTCATCAAGTTTGGCTGCATTAAGGATGAAAAGTTCTATGACCGTGTGAAGGATATTCTGCTGTTTAAAACCGTAGACGGCAAGTTTTATACCTTAGAGGACTACCCCAAGGGAGAGGGCGAGGAGAAAAAAATCTATTATGCTACGGACGAAGCGCTACAGTCCCAGTACATTCGCCTTTTCCGGGAGCAAGGGACGGAAGCGGCGCTTTTGGATCATGTGATTGATCCTCATTTCATCAGCTTTTTGGAGTATAAGGAGGAAGGCAAGCTCCGGTTTGCCCGGATTGACTCCGATTTGGGTGAGGAAGCGAAGGATTCCGGAGAGGATACGTCCGAAGAGAAGCTGGCAGAGCTGTTCCGGGAGGTTATGGCTTTTCCGGAGGAAGAAAAGGTTACCGTGAAGGCGCAGGCGCTGAAAAATGTGGAGACTCCGGCAGTGATTCTCCTTTCGGAATACGCCCGCCGGATGCAGGATATGGGCGCTGCTTACGGTATGGACTTTGGCGGCGGCAAGCCGGAAACTACTTTGATGCTCAATGCCAAAAATCCGCTGATTCAGTCGATTCCTGCTCTGGAGGGAGAGAAACGGGAGCTTATTTGCCGGCAGGTATACGACCTGGCTGTGTTAAGCCATCGGGCGCTTACTCCGGAGGAGATGTCCCGCTTTATGGATAGGAATGTGCAGATTCTCTCCATGCTTTCGGAAAATGGCAGCAAATAGTTCTAACAAATGATCGGTAAAAGCCTGTTTGCATGAGCTGCCAGCTTGTGCGGGCGGGCTTTGACATCATTTAATTGGGAGAGACAAGACAGATGGAACTGATTTATAACTACATGCAGGATGACACCTTGCGGCATGCCTTGAATCGGCTGGCCCAAAAAACCTTTGGCTTTGATTTTGAAAGCTGGGTAAAGGGCGGATATTTTGAGGGGGATTATATTCCCTATTCCTTTTTGGAGGACGGAGAGCTTTTGGCAAATGCCTCGGCAAACAAAATGTGCTTTCTCCAAAATGGGGTGCGGAAAAATTACATACAGATTGGCACCGTGATGACCGACAAAGCCTGGCGGAACCAGGGCCTTGCCAGAAAACTGGTGGAGCATATCCTTGGGGAATATGAAGGGAAATGCAACGGGATATATCTGTTTGCAAACCTTGGGGCTTTGGGCTTTTACCGGAAAATCGGTTTTGCTGAAGGCTTGGAATACCGGTTCGTCCTGAAAAAAGAATGGCTGGATATGGAGAAGAAGGGGACAGCTTTTCAGAAAGCAAACCCGCAAGATGAAGCGCTTAAGGCAAAATACAGGGATACTGTGAGGAACAGCGCGGTAAATTCCGCTTTGGAGCAGGTGAACAAGTATGGCCTGCAGATGTTTTATACCGCTGACCTGGACGGTGTTTATTATGCGGAGGACATCGACTGCTTTGCTGTGATGGAGCTGCAGGAGAATGCCCTAACACTGCAAAGTATTGTCTGCAAAGAGCAGGTTTCTTTAAAGGACGTGACAGCACGGATTGATCTTCCGCACAGCTGCCTAAGGCTTGGCTTTGCCCCTTGTGCGGAGGATGCCGGTCTGTTTGAGTCGTTTCCCTACGACGGAGCGGAGGATTACCGCCTGTTTTACCGGGGGGAGGATCTGCGGAAGATGGAAACAGACCGATTGTTTTTTCCACAGATGTCCCATGCGTAAGAGCTGCAATTTCGACAGAGTATTTTGAAAACCGGCGTCTTCTAATCAAGAGGGATGCCGGTTTTTCATGCTTTTTGGCAAAACCACTTGCAGGATGGGGCGGGATGTAGTAAACTGTAATTTACGAATGAATGTGCCAAATAAAAAATTTTATGCGGCGGGGCGTTACGGTATCAAAAAGAAAAGGAGGCTATCTTTGTATGGTTCATAATAAGGAAAGAGAGGCTTTGCGGGAACGTTTTCAGTATTGGTGTGAAAAACTCAGGCTGAAGCCGGGGTGGGAGGTTGCTTTGGAATGGGTAGAGGACGCCAGTTGGAGAAAAAACGGGGACATTAAGATAGATTGCGACGCTAAAACAGCAATTTTGATGATAAATGGAAGTAACCCGAGAGAAATGAATCTGGAGGGGGTTATTGTACACGAGCTGATGCACCTGAAAATGTATCCCTTGGATCAGGTGACCGAATCTTTAATCACCAGTAATTTTCAAGAGGGCACCAGTGCATATGATTTTGCGTATACCCAGTTTTTTACGGCATTAGAGCAGACTGTGGAAGAGCTGACCAAGTGCTTCCTTTTGGAATTTGGTGAAAATCATGAAATATCTTTTGGCAGATGCCGCAGCCAAAAATCGTTTAACGAGCTGTACGACGGACTGAAAAATTTAGGATAGACAGCCAAAGGAAGGACGAATCAAATGAGCGACCAATCTTTAAAAAAGTTTTGGAAGGGGGCAAGGGACGGGTTCCCCATTTTTTTGGGATATGTGCCGGTTTCCTTTGCTTTTGGCATGATGGCCACAGAGGGTGGGCTCCCCTTTTGGACGGCGGTGCTGATCTCTATGACAAACTTTACCTCAGCCGGGCAGGTGGCGGGAACCTCTTTGATCCTTTCCGGCGCGGCTTATCTGGAAATCGGCATTACCACCTTTGTGATTAACATCCGCTATATGCTCATGTCCCTTTCTCTTTCCCAAAAGCTGGAGGAAAAAATGTCCACCCTTGCAAGATGTGTCCTTTCTTTTGGCAATACTGACGAAATCTTTGCCGTAGCTATGCAGCAGGAGGGAAGAGTCGGCACAAGTTATTTAGCGGGGCTGATAGCAACCCCATATCTGGGCTGGACACTGGGCACTGTGCTGGGGGCGGGCGCTTCAGGGCTGCTGCCGCTGAGCCTGCGTACCGCTTTGGGAATTTTAATTTACGGTATGTTTATCGCTATTATGATCCCTCCTGCCAGAAAGGTGCGTTCTATTCTAATGACTGTCTGCATTGCGGCGGCGCTCAGCTGTGTAATCCGCTGGGTGCCGTGGCTTTCCTGGATTTCCGGCGGCTGGTCCATTATCCTCTGTGCTGTTGCGGCGTCGGCTGTTGTGGCGCTGCGGTATCCTGTGGCGGATGAGGAGGCAATGTCATGACAGACTTAAGCTATGTACTTGTCGGCATTGGGGTAATGGCACTGGTTACTTACCTGCCCAGAATGCTCCCTCTGGCTATTTTTCGAAAAAGGATAAACAACCGGTTTATCCGCTCCTTTTTAAGCTATGTGCCTTATGCGGTGTTGGCGGCTATGACATTCCCGGACGTCCTGTATTCCACCGCTTCGCTGTACTCGGCGCTTGTGGGGTTGGCAGTGGCGGTATTTCTGGCTTACCGGGGAAAAAGCCTGCTGACGGTAGCGGTAGGGGCAGCTGCTGCAGTGTTCCTTGTGGAGCGGCTGCTGGAATTTTTATAAAGGGGAAGAGTGAACAACATGAATACAGACAAAATCTCCCGAATTTTAATAGGAGGAACCGGCAGCGGCAGCGGCAAAACCACCGTAACCTGTGCTGTTCTGAAAGCATTGAAAAACCGGGGCAAGCACCTGGTTTCCTTCAAATGTGGGCCGGATTATATTGACCCCATGTTCCACTCTCGGGTTTTGGACATTAAGGCAAGAA
Source organism: uncultured Oscillospiraceae bacterium (assembly GCA_949741215.1). Taxonomy (GTDB): domain Bacteria; phylum Bacillota; class Clostridia; order Oscillospirales; family Ruminococcaceae; genus CATJLA01. Next base: position 18,878 of record CATJLA010000133.1, on the reverse strand, counting down.
ATCTTGACCTTTTCCTCTGCTCGTCGGAAACCTGCCGGTATCTGCTGGCCCAAAACAGCCAGGATGCCGACCTGGCTGTGCTGGAGGGCGTCATGGGCTTTTATGACGGCACTGCCGGCGGTTTATCGGCCAGCACTTACCATCTTGCCAAAGAAACCAAAACCCCAGGCATACTGGTTTTGGACTGTAAAGGCAAATCCCTTTCCATCGTAGCGGAGGTAATGGGATTCCTCACCTTTCAGCTGGACTGCCGGATTCGGGGAGTTATCCTGAACCGGATATCGCCGGCTCTATATCCCCAGCTAAAGGCAGAATTGGAAAAACGATGCTCCAGCAGGATTCAAGTGTTGGGATATCTGCCGGATAACCCAGACTGGAGCATTGAAAGCCGCCATTTGGGTTTAATCACCCCGGAAGAACAGCAAAAGCTGGAGGAGAAAATTGCCCTGTTAGGAGAGCAGGCGGAAAAAACAATTGAGCTGGACCGAATGCTCGCCATAGCAGAGGAGGCTCCACCGTTGGAGTGGGAGCCTCTTTCCTGGATTACCCCCATAATTCCCCGGGGGAGGCCGGCTCCGGTGGTTGGCGTCTCAAGGGATAAGGCTTTTTGCTTTTATTATGAGGATAATCTGGCGCTTTTGGAGAGCTTGGGCGCACGCCTGCGATATTTTAGCCCTCTAAAGGATACGGCGCTGCCGGAAATGGATTTTTTGTACTTAGGCGGGGGGTACCCAGAGCTATACGCCAAAGAGCTTTCAGAAAATACAGCTATGCTGGAGGAAATCCGCCTTTCCTTAGGTAATGGAATGCCCTGTTTGGCAGAGTGCGGCGGCTATCTTTATCTGCACAAAACCCTGGAGGATGCTGAGGGTCAACCCTGGGAAATGGTAGGCTATCTGCCAGGGGACGGGCAGAAAACCAGTCGTCTTCAGCGTTTTGGCTATGCTAATCTTACCGCTCAGGCCGACAATCTCCTCTGTGATGCAGGAGAAATATTGCCGGCTCACGAGTTCCACTATTGGAAAAGCAACTGTGAAGAAAATGCCTTTACAGCGCAAAAACCGCAGCGGGAGACAACTTGGAGCAGTAACGTCCAGATGAAAAATTTTTTAGCGGGGTTTGCCCATTTTCACTTTTACAGCAGCCCGGAAATTGGGAAACGAATCATTCGGGCTGCATTAGCTTATCAGAAAAAACGGTCGGTTTTTCTTTAATTTGAACTCAAAATCCCCCCTTTTTGCATATAGTAGCAGAAGAACAGCTTGCAAAGGGAGGATGGAAGGATGAAGGAAAAAGCACATAAGCCGCGGCCTGTGGGACGTCGCTTAAAATGGCAGGTGCGGCTGCTTTTGGTTGTGGCCCTTTCTATGGGAACAGTACTTTGGGCGGACTATGCGATCCGGCCGCTGGTGGAGGAAGTAGGAGCCCATCACCTGAAGATTCTGGCGGTGGAACAGATCAATGCAGCGGTTTTAGAACAGCTGGAACAGCTTACCGTAGACCAGCAGCAGATGATCACTGTACGCCGCAGCCCAGAGGGGCTTGTTACTTCGGTTGAAACGGATGTGGTACAGGTAAACTTGTTGAAAATGCGGTTGATTCAGGCGGTGCAAAAGCAGCTGAACAGCCCTCAGGCAAGTGTGAAGGAGTTTTCTATCCCAATAGGCAGCTTTACCAAAAGCCCAATGCTGTTGAACAAGGGGCCGGGGCTTACCTTTCAGCTGGGGCCGGTAAGCTTTACCGAGGGGGAGATCACCAGCCAGTTTGACTCTGCAGGCATTAACCAAACTCGCCACCGGCTGATGCTTTCTTTAACGGCGGAGGTTACCGCTGTGCTCGGGGGGTGTCAGGTGCATGAAACCGCCCATACCGACGTCTGTATAGGAGAAACTATCATTGTGGGCGAGGTGCCGGATGCTTTTTTCCGATATTCTGCTCAGGATTCTGATTTTGAGGGGAAAGAGGATTGATAAAACCGCCAGTTTTTGGTATAATACTAACTCATAGGCCCGGATTTGCCGGGGTTAGAAAGGTGGGATTCCATGGATGAAACAATCCGGCAGGCTAGGGAAGAGGTTGAACGCCTGCGGGAGCAGCTTCACTACCACAACTACCGCTACTATGTGTTGGATGATCCAGAAATTGAAGATTACCAATTTGACCAGATGCTCCAGCAGCTTACCAGGCTGGAGGAGCAATACCCTCAGCTCCAATCTCCGGATTCCCCTACGAATCGGGTAGGGGGTCAGGCCGTAACCCTGTTTGAGCCAGTGGTGCATACTGTACGGATGGGCAGCCTTCAGGATGTTTTCAGCAAAGAGGAGCTGCTGGATTTTGACCGCCGGGTACGGGAAACAGTGCCTCAGCCGGAATATGTGGTGGAGCCTAAGATCGACGGCCTTTCGGTTTCGCTGGAATATGAACATGGCATTTTTACCCGGGGTTCTACCCGAGGAGATGGGGATACTGGTGAGGATATTACCGAAAACCTGCGTACCATCCACGCCATTCCTCTAAGGCTTACCAGGCCGCTTCCTTTTTTGGAGGTACGAGGAGAGGTTTTCATGCCGAAAAAGGTGTTCGACCGGTTGACAGAACAGCAGGAGCTGAATGGCGAAACCCCTTTTAAAAATCCCCGAAATGCCGCCGCCGGCTCCCTGCGACAAAAAAACGCCAGAATTACTGCTTCCCGTCGGCTGTCCATTTATGTATTTAATATCCAGCAGGCGACATTACCGGATGGGGAAGCTCCAGTGACTTCCCATTTGCAGTCACTCATCTTTTTGAAGGAGCTGGGCTTTCAAATACTGCCAAGTTACCTGCTGGTTTCCAACATGGAAGATGCCTATCAAGAAATCGAACGGATCGGCCGTTCCCGGGAGGAATACCAGTCCGGCCTGGATGGAGCGGTAGTAAAGGTGAATGACTTTACACAGCGGGAGCTGCTGGGCGCTACCTCAAAATTCCCCAAATGGGCAGCTGCCTTCAAATATCCGCCGGAGGAAAAGGAAACAACGCTTCTGGACATTGAGATTAACGTAGGACGCACAGGAGCTTTAACGCCCACTGCTGTCTTTGAGCCGATTTTGCTGGCTGGCAGTATGGTAAGTCGGGCGGTGCTTCATAATCAGGACTTTATTAATGAGAAGCAGATTGCTGTAGGGGACAAAATTATTGTCCGCAAAGCCGGGGACATCATTCCCGAAGTGGTCTGCTCCGTGGGGCACCCGCCAGAGAAGCCCAGCTTCCAGATCCCTATGGTTTGCCCCTCCTGCGGCAGCCCGGTAGTGCGGGAGGAGGAAGAAGCAGTGCTCCGCTGCACCAATGTGGATTGCCCCGCCCAGCTGCTGCGCCACCTGATCCATTTTGCCTCCCGGGATGCAATGGACATCGACGGGTTGGGTCCGTCCCTGCTGCAGGCGCTGGTAAGCAGGGGAATGGTTTCTTCTCCTGCTGATCTCTACCTTTTGAGGGAGGAAGAGGTTGCTGCTTTGGACAAAATGGGAGCCAAAAGTGCCGCCAACCTAAAAAATGCCCTGGAGGCCTCAAAAACCAGGGATCTTTCCCGGCTGCTGTTTGCCTTAGGCATTCGGAATGTAGGGCAGCGGGCTTCTGTGCTGTTAAGCGAGCAGTTCCGCAGTATGGATCGGCTGTTGACGGCTACCCCAGAGGAAATCAGCGAGATTGAAGGCTTTGGCGATATTATGGCGCAAAATGCCGCCGCCTTTTTTGCCCTGCCTGCCACTCGGGAGCTGATTGCCCACCTGAAGGAGCTGGGGCTGAATATGGAAAGTCAAGCCAAAGAGAAGGGTACTCTTTTTCAGGGTAAGACGTTTGTGCTTACCGGTACTCTCCCAACCTTAACCCGGCAGCAGGCTAAGGAGATGATAGAAGCCCAGGGCGGCAAGGCCGCAGGTTCAGTTTCTAAAAAAACCAGCATGGTGCTGGCAGGGGAGGATGCGGGCAGCAAGCTAACAAAGGCCCAGGAGCTTGGTATTCCGATTATAACAGAAGCGGAATTTTTGCAGATGCTCCAGCCGGAGCCACAGGATAAAATAAACTGAAAAAACAAAAATGAGGAAAACACGGATGAATATTGACATCAAGCGGGTGGCGAAGCTTGCCAGGCTGCGGATTGAGGAAGAAAAGCTGGATAAGTTTGAAAGGGAGATGGAATCCATCGTCGCTATGGTGGAAAACCTGCCGGAGCTTACCGATAAAGCAGTGGGACTAGATCCTTCCCGCCCTATGGGGCTGCGGGAGGATAAAATCCGGCCTTCTCTAAAGCGGGGAGAGCTGCTGGCAAACGCCCCCCAAACCCAGGCAGGCTGTGTGGTCGTACCCAAAACCGTGGAATAATTGACAAGAGAGGAACAGCCATAAAAATGGAACTGTATACAAAGTCAGCCACAGAGCTTGGCCGAATGCTGCGGAACAGGGAATGCAGCGCCGTGGAAATCACAAAAGCCTCCTTCTCCCGGATTGCCGGGGTGGATGGGAAGGTGCAGGCATTTTTGACATTAAATGAGCAGGCTGCCCTGGAAAAAGCGGCGGAAGTCGATCAAAAGCTTGCTGCGGGAGAGATTCTTTCCCCCTTGGCCGGCATTCCTGTGGGCATTAAAGATAACATCTGCACCAAAGGGGTAAAAACCACCTGTGCCTCCAAAATGCTGCATAATTTTGTGCCCCCTTACAGCGCAACGGTCATTCAAAAGCTGGAGAATTTGGACTACACTCTTGTCGGCAAGCTGAACATGGACGAGTTTGCTATGGGATCTTCTACGGAAACCTCTTATTTCCAAAAAACCGCCAATCCCCATGATTTAACCCGCGTACCCGGCGGTTCCTCCGGCGGCTCGGCTGCGGCGGTAGCGGCGGGGGAGGTTCCATTGGCGTTGGGCTCCGATACCGGCGGTTCTGTTCGCCAGCCTGCCAGCCATTGTGGAATCGTGGGGCTAAAGCCTACCTATGGCTCGGTTTCTCGGTACGGTTTGGTGGCATTTGCTTCTTCCTTGGACCAGATCGGCCCTATGGCCAGAACAGTGGAGGATGTTGCCCTGTTGTATGGGGCTATCTGCGGGCAGGACGTCATGGACGCAACCTCTGCCTCTCGGGAGTATCCTGATTTTACCAAATCTTTGGACGGAGGCGTAAAAGGCCTACGGATCGGCTTGCCAAAAGAGTATTATGGCGAGGGTGTTAACAGTGACGTCCGCGACGCGGTGCTCCAGGCAGTCAAAGCGCTGGAGGCCCAGGGCGCCCAGGTAGTGGATGTCTCCCTGCCCAGCACGCCCTACGCTCTTTCCGCATATTATATCATCTCTTCGGCGGAAGCGTCCTCTAACCTGGCCCGGTTTGACGGCGTAAAGTACGGCTATCGTACCCCGGAATATAAAAACTTAGAGGAGCTTTACGAGCGTACCCGCAGCGAGGGCTTTGGGGATGAGGTAAAGCGCCGGATCATGCTGGGAACCTTTGTGTTAAGCTCTGGCTATTACAACGCATATTATAAACGGGGCAAGCTTTTGCAGCAGAAAACTGCCGAAGAGTTTGCCGCTTCCTTTAACGACTGTGACCTTCTGGTGACCCCCGTAACCCCCACCACCGCTTTCAAAATCGGGGAGAACATCAGCGATCCTCTGAAGATGTATGCCAGCGATATTCTCAGCGTAACAGTAAATATCGCCGGACTGCCCGGGCTTTCGGTACCCTGCGGCAAGGATCAGGGCGGGCTGCCTATCGGTATGCAGCTGATCGGCCCCAAGTTTTCGGAAGAAACACTGCTGCGCACGGCTTACACCTACGAAAAGCTTATAGGCGGCTTCGACCCTATCCCCACGTTGTAGGAGGGTAAAACGACATGAAGGATTATGAAATTGTTGTGGGGCTGGAGGTTCATGCCGAGCTTTCCACCAACACCAAAATTTACTGCAGCTGTAAAAATTCCTTTGGTTCTGAGGTAAATTCCAACTGCTGCCCTATCTGCCTGGGTATGCCAGGTACCTTGCCTACCTTAAACGAAAAGGTAGTGGATTACGCTATCAAAATGGGTCATGCCCTGAACTGCACCATCAACCGTGTCTGCAAGCAGGATCGGAAAAATTACTTCTACCCGGATCTGCCCAAGGCTTACCAGATTTCCCAGTCGGACATCCCTCTCTGTGAGCATGGTTACCTGGATGTTATGCTGGACAGGCAGGGAACCATGAAGCGCATTGGCGTCACCCGGATTCATATCGAGGAGGATGCCGGCAAGCTGGTGCATGACGATAGCTTTGCGGGTTCTTTGGTGGACTTCAACCGCTGCGGCGTCCCGCTGATTGAAATTGTTTCCGAGCCGGATATGCGCAGCTCTGCTGAAGCTAAGGCTTATTTGGACGGCATCAAGGCGATTCTCCAATGTCTGGATGTTTCCGACTGTAAAATGCAGGAGGGCTCTATCCGGTGCGATATCAACGTTTCAGTGCGGGAAAAAGGCTCCGAAACATTCAATAACCGGGTAGAAATGAAAAACGTAAATACCTTCAGCGGCGCGGTGCGGGCTATCGAGTACGAGACAAAGCGTCAGATTGAAGTGATGGAAGCCGGCGGCACCATTTCGCAGGAAACTCGCCGCTGGGACGATGTAAAAGGGGTCAATTCCCTGCTGCGGAGCAAGGAAAATGCAGAGGATTACCGCTATTTCCCCGAGCCGGACCTGCTCACCATCGTCGTACCGGAGGAAAAGGTGGAGGCATTGAAGCAAAGCCTGCCGGAGCTGCCCCACCATAGGCTGCTGCGATATATGAACGACTACCGGCTCCCCCATTTTGACGCTAACCTGCTGGTGGAAAACCTGGAAAAGGCAGCATTTTTTGAAGACTGTATCGCTATTGGAGGCAGCCAGCCTAAATCTATCACTAATTGGCTGCTGGGGGATGTTTCCCGCATTCTGAACGAGAAAAACTGGGTCCTTTCTCAAAGCGAGCTGACCCCCGAAAACCTGATGGAAATGATCGCCTTGATCGAAAGCGGCAAAATTTCCAACACCACAGGCAAAACAGTGATCAAGGTGCTAATGGAGGAGAATAAAAAGCCTTCTGTCATTGTGGAGGAAAAGGGCCTTGTACAGGTAAGCGACAGTTCCGTTCTGGAAGCCATTGTAGACGAAGTGCTGGCCAACAATCTCAAGCTTGTGGCTGACTATAAGGGCGGCAAAACCAATGTGTGGGGCTTCCTGGTAGGGCAGTGTATGCGAGCCTCCAAGGGCAAGGGCAATCCAGCTTTGCTGCGGGAGCTTTTGGAAAAGGCTATCGCCAAGCTGTAATATCCTTTTGGGACGCCGAAATTTTTAGCTTTCCACTTTTCATAAAAATCAACCAACCGCTTCAGGCACAAGCTGCTTGGGACGGTTCTTTTTTTGCTTTTTGGTGCATAGAGATGAGATATGAAGTAATAGGGAATAGTGAAGAGGGAATAGGGTAGGAACGCACCTTTACAGGTGCGATTGTAATGTTGCGGTGGGATAGGGGAGCTTTTATTGCTGATTTTGGGTGCGGGTAGTGTGTTGGATAAGGGATGTTTGTTTACTTCTTTTGCTTTTTTGCTTTTACTGAAAAGAAAGGAATGATAAAATGGCAGAGATTACGCCTTTTGTACAGCTTTTGGAATACTTTCCGCCCCCACTGCAGGCAGTTCTTGGCCGTTTGCCCCAGTCTGTACAGCTTCAGGTGCAGGAAATTCGCCTGCGCACTGGCTGTCCGGTAGCAGTTCATACCGGCCGTCGCCATTTGTTTTTGGATTCTGCCGGCAAAGCTTGGGAGCATCCTCCGGCCTACCCATTCAGGGTAAGTGGGGAGTTGCTGGAAAGCTGCTTCCGCGCCGTATGTGAGTACTCTCTCCACACCCATCTGCCGGAGCTTGTTCACGGCTTTGTTACTACAAAAGGAGGCCATCGGGTAGGGGTAGGGGCCTCCGGCGTACTGGAGCACGGTGTTGTGACGGGAGTGCGGGCAGTTTCGTCCCTAAGCTTCCGGGTGGCCAGGCAGTGTAAAGGCGCTGCAGACTGGCTGCTCCCTATTTGTCAAAAGGAACCGGGCGGCCTCCTGCTGGCCGGTCCTCCTGCCAGCGGAAAAACCACCTTGCTGCGGGATCTTGCCCGGCAGCTTTCTGGCCGAAATGGAGGTTATTCCCGTGTCACGGTAGTAGATGAGCGAGGGGAACTGGCCGCCGCCACAGGGGGACAACCCTCCTTTGACCTGGGCCCCTGCTGCGACCTGCTCAACGGCTATCCTAAAGCCGCAGGAATGCTGCAGGCTGTCCGAACCCTATCCCCCGAGTATCTTTTCTGTGACGAGTTGGGAGACAGGCAGGAGCTGGAAGCTTTACGGCAGGCAGTCACCTGCGGAGTACGGGTAATCGCCTCCATCCATGGGGATTCTTTTTCGGGCCTGCTCTCCCGCCCCGGCGTAAAAGCACTTTTACAGACAGGAGCGTTCACCCGAATTCTTCTGCTCCAAGGGGGAGAAGCGCCGGGCAAGCTACTGTCCTCCGCCGAAATCCTGCACCTGTTGGGGGAGCCTTCCTCTAACAAACCCCTGCCTTCCCGGCAGAAAGGAGAACCGCCATGCGCCTTGTTGGACTGCTATGCCTCGGAGCCTGTATCAGCTCAGGAGGCTTTTGGGTAACCGCCGCCTTAAAAAAAAGGGTGGAAGCGTTGGAGCAATGCGCCCTTTTCCTTCAGGCCTTTGCCGGAGAGCTGGAGCTTTCCCGCGATATTCCCAGCCGCATTCTTCTCCGCTTAACTGAAGAACGGTTTTCCGGCTGGGAATTTGCCGCCTGCTGCGCTCAGCTTTGCCGCCAGGGGATGACCTTCCCCGCAGCGTGGCACAAAGCGGCGCAGGACGTCCCCAGGCTTACCCCCCAGGAGCGTACCTGGCTGGCCCGGGCGGGGGAGCCGTTGGGAGCACAGGATGTTCCCACCCAGCTGAAAGCGTTGGCCGGGTGGGAGGCCCGTTTTTTGCGGGAGGCCCAAAAAGCCGGGGAATCCTGCCGGGAAAAATCCCGTCTCTACCACCTGCTGGGGCTTTTGGCCGGCTGCTTTGTACTGGTTCTTTTGTGGTAAAATGATCGCAGCGCAGCGGAGATCATTTTTGGCGATGCCCATCGGGCCGCCATTGAAATAGCCATCCCCGAGTTTCCTATCTTCCCTGAAAAGCCATCGGAGAGGGCTTTTGGGCCATGCGCTTTTGCGCGGCCGAAGCTTAAAAATGCGGGATTTTGTGATAAAAAAGGAGGGCTTTTGTGGATATAGATCTGATTTTCAAAATCGCCACCATCGGCATTATTGTGGCAGTGCTCAACCAGCTGTTAATCCGTTCGGAACGGCCGGAGCAGGCCATGATGACTACCTTAGCCGGTCTGATCGTCGTACTCATGATGATGATCAACCAGATCAGCGCCATGTTTGACACCATCAAGTCAGTATTTCGATTATAAGCGCAGAAAAAAGAAAGGCGGTGCCCCATGGATTTAACAGCAATCATTGGCGTAGGCTTTGTGGGCCTGCTGGCATCCGCCCTGCTGCGGCAGTATCACCCGGAGTTTGGTGTGCTGGTTTCTTTAGGGACAGGAGTGATCATTTTTCTTCTTCTGCTTCGTGAGTTAACTCCGGTGCTTACCCAGCTGGAGGATATGCTCACCCGTCTCTCCCTGCCCGGCGGGTATCTGGAGCCTTTGATAAAAGGGCTTGGTATCTGCTTAATTACCCATTTTGCCTGCGGTATCTGCAAGGACGGCGGAGAGGAAAGCATTGCCGATAGGATTGAGCTTGCAGGCAAAACGGCGGTGCTTGCGGTAAGCCTGCCTCTTTTCCGGGAGGTGCTGAGCCTGATTGAACGGCTGGTACAGTTTTAGCCTTCCCCAGCAGGAATGTTCAAATAAGAGAGGGATGCTTCATGTATAATCGGACAACCCGCCTGCTTCCCGCACTTCTTTTTTGCTTAATCATTTCGTTTATTTTCCCACAAAGCGCCTGGGGCTATGGCGGCGGGACGTCACAGCAGCCTGAATTCTCTGCCTCTGCAGAAAGTGATCCGGTAGGGGAGGACGCCGGAGAAATTTCCTGGGAGGATAGCTTTTCCCGCTTAAACCAAGCAGCCGGAGGGGACGAGCTTCCCCGCAGTCTGCCGGAGGAGACCCGTGATTTGCTGGAGGATGCCGGCCTTTCGGATATAACTCCAGGCTCTTTTCTGCAGATGACCCCTGAAAGCTTCTGGCAGACCATCTGGTCTCTTTTGCAGCAAAAGATGAAGCAGCCGGTTTCTTTACTGGGTCTGCTGTTGGGTGGGTTGCTGCTGGGCGGTGTGCTGGAGCTTTTGCAGCAAAGCTTCGGTTTTCCCTCTGCCGCGCCGGTGTATCATTTGATGACAGTTCTGTTTTTTACGGTAACGATTGTCACTCCTTTTCTGGAAACTGCCCAAAAAATCCGGGAATCCATCCAAAGCAGCAGCAACTTTCTCTCTGCATTTATTCCCGTATTTACCGGCGTGCTTACCGTATCCGGCAGCCCGGGAGCAGCTACCAGCTATCATGTTTTTGTATTCTTTGGGGTGCAGGTGGTTTCTCAGCTGGTAAGCCGATTGCTTTTGCCCGGTTTAGGGGTATATCTTGCCCTCTCGGTGGCGGGGGCGGCCTCTTCTGGCTCCGGCCTAAAGGGACAGCCTGGAGCAGGGCTGCTCCAATCGGTAATGACCTGGGGGTTAGGGCTGCTGCTTACCCTGTTTATCGGGCTGCTCTCTTTGCAAAGCCTTGTCTCTACCAGCCTGGATAGCCTCACAGTAAAAACCTCCCGATTTTTAATCGGCAGCTTTGTCCCGGTTATTGGCGGCGCTCTTTCAGAGGCCTTTGCCACCGCCCAGGTCTGCGCCAAGCTGTTAAAAACCACTGTAGGGGTTTACGGCGTTCTGGGGCTGGGGTTTACCGTGCTGCCGGTTTTGCTGGAGTCGATCATCTGGCGGCTGCTTTTCCAGGTAGGGGAGGCCGCGGCGGAGCTGTTGGAGCTGGCTGCTCCTAAAGAGCTGATGAAAGCCTGTAAAACGGCGGCCGGGCTGTTATTCTCCTTGGTGCTGCTGTACCTGCTGCTTACCCTCCTTGCCACTGGAGTGGTGCTGTTGATCAGCGGCCTGGGCGGGTAATATCAGTGCCGCAAAAACCGGTTGGACGTAACAGCAGGCCGGCAGCTTTGCCGCAGCAGTTACGTCCCCCAAATAAAGGAGGCTGTTTTATGACAGGAGTGCGTGCCTGGGCATTTACCATTTGTGGGGTTGCAGTGCTGGGGGGCATTTTTGGAATGCTTCTGCCGGAAAACGGTGTGGCAAAGATTGTTCGTTTTGGGCTGAAGCTGGTGTTTCTCCTTTGCCTGATCTCCCCCCTGAAGTCCCTTGCGGGAATGCCCCCCATGGAGGGCTGGCAGCAGCAGTCGGAACAGAGGGAGCAGGTAGGGGAACAGCTGCAGCAGGCCTTGGAGGAGCAGACTGCTCTTCTGGCAAAGCAGCAGTTGGAGGCGGAGATCGGGCAGCTGCTGCTGTCCGAAAAAATTTTATATGAAAAGATTGAGTTGACAATACATCAAAAGGGACAGGAAGGCATATCTATTAGTGAGCTGAAAATTACGCTGGCCGGGGAGGAAAAAGCCCGGCAGGAGGTGATTAGCCGGATCGTGAAGGAAAAAACCGGGATAGAACCTATCCTTCAGTTTTGGGGATAATTTGCAGCAAGGGGAATGGACGATGAAATGGGACGGATGGAAAAAGCTTTGGGAGCTGCTTTCCGGCGAAAAAAAGAAGACCGCCTGGATGCTGGCGATCGGAATACTGGGCATTGTGCTGATCGGCCTTTCAGAGCTGCTGCCGGACCATTCAGAGCAGGAGCAAAAGCAGGAAGAGCCGTTGGCTGCTGCGGCCCAGCAAAGCTATGAGGAAGAAATGGAACAGAGGCTGCTGCCGGTTTTGGAGCAGATCAAAGGTGTGGGCAAAACAGAGCTTCTTATCACGGTGGAATATGATGTTGAAAACATCTACGCCATGGAGGAAACCCACAGCCTTGACAAAACCGGAGAAGACGCCCTGAGAGAATCCTCCGCCCAAAGCTATGTGCTGGTGGATTCTCGGGAAGGCAGCCAGCCCCTGCTGCTTACCCGAAAAGAACCGGAAGTGAAAGGGGTTGTGGTAGTTTGTGACGGAGGAGGCGACCCGGTAGTTAAGCAGGCGGTAACGGAGGCGGTGGCTACGGCCTTTCGCATACCGGTTACCCGTATCTGTGTCGTCCCGCGAACAGGGTAGACCCCGGTTTCCTCAAAGGAAGTGCTGTATGGCGCCTGGAGGCAGAATCAGTACTCTCTATAAAGGGGACGTTCTGCCCTTGAGTGTCTCGGGCTTTTGGCAAAGCAGGCGGTACCGGAAGAAGTGTTCCCGCAGAAAAATGTTTCACGTGAAACATTTGTTCCGAGCATGGGACAGCCTGTACAGACGACGTCACAGAGGAAAGGCAAACAGATTGCCTGATTGTGGAATATATGGGGCAGGCTTTTCAGTATGTATGAAACACGGAGCGAAAAAAACGAACAGCTTCGTAGCATAATAAGGAGGTTTTGATCCATGATTTTAGGGAAAAAGCAGGTTATCTTATCCTGCCTGGTGCTGGCACTGGGCATCGCCGTGTATCTGAACTGGCGGATTGTGGACAATGAGGACTATCAGCTCAGCGAGACGCTTACGCCCAATACTCAGACGACGGAAGACGGCAAGAAGTACGGGGATTCCAAGCTGGTGGACAGCCAGGGGCTGGAGGATGACGACGCTACTATGGTGGAGGGCTCTGCCTATTTTGCGGAGGCGCGGCTTTCTCGGGAGCGCAGCCGGGACGAGGCGGTGGAAACGCTGCAGGTAATGCTGCAGGATGAAAGTATTGATGCCGAAACCAGGTCAGCGCTGGCTTTGCAGGCTACCGAGATCGCCAAGTCGATTGAAGCGGAGGGAAAGGTGGAAAACCTGATCAAAGCAAAAGGGTTTGAGGAATGTATGGTTTATCTGGACGACACAAAAGCGAGTATTGTGGTAAAAACCTCCGGCTTGCTGGATAATGAGGCCGCTCAGATTAAGGACATTATTTTGAAGGAAAGCAACGTGGCGGTGGAAAATATCTCTATTGTGGAAATTCCCTGACAGAATAAAAAATGGAGGCTCCCGGTTTGCAGAGAGGTATGGGCTCTGTAAACGGGAGCCTTTTTCTTGGTGAAATCCGCGATATAGCATTGTAACGCAGAAAAATATGTGCTATAATAACTTTAACCGTCTTTATGGGGCTTTGGTTAGAGTATATGGGCTTTATGACGTCCGAAAACAGGCGCCCTGAATTTTACACCGGACTCAGGTGAGACAGAATAGATGGAGGAAGAGCATGACCAGAAGAGAAGCAAGAGAGCAGGCGTTTATGCTGGTGTTTGAGTGGGAGTTCCAAAAAGCGCCGCTGGATGAGATGGTAGAAAATGCCTCGTTTACCGAGGAGATGAAAATTTCCGGCTTTACCCGGGAGCTGACTACCGCCGTTTTGAAACACATGGAGGAGATCGACAGCTTTGTGGACCGGTTTTCCACCAAATGGAAGCGGAAGCGGATCGCCAAGGTTTCGCTGGCGGTTTTGCGCACTGCTTTGGGGGAAATGCTTTATCTGGATCAAGTGCCGATCAGTGTTTCGATCAATGAGGCGGTGGAGCTGAGCAAAAAGTATTCCACCGAGCAGGACAGCGCCTATATCAATGGGGTGCTGGGGGCCGCGGCTAAGGAGATCGAAAAGCGGCAGCCTGCTGTAAATCCGGCCGTTTTGGCGACGGGAGCGGAAGCCAATGTTCCAATGCAGGAGGTTGAGGCCGGCGGGGAGCAAAGCGACGTCCCAAAGGCGGAAAAGGCGGCAGGGGAACAGTAAAATGGGTTGGTTTTTAGGGATTGATACCAGCAATTATACCACTTCGGCGGCATTGTATTGTCCCGAGGAGGGCAGGATGATTTCCTGCAAAAAGCTGCTGCCAGTGAAGGCAGGGGAGCTGGGGCTGCGGCAGAGTGACGCGGTTTTTCACCATACCAGGCAGCTGCCGGAGCTGATTACAGAGGCTTTTGCCCAGGCCGGAGAGGCGACTTTGGAGGGAGTGGGGGTTTCGGTGCGGCCCAGAGATCAGGAAGGGTCATACATGCCTTGCTTTTTAACCGGGGCGTTGGCGGCCAGGGCGGCTGCGTCCGGAGCAGGGGTGCCGGAGTACCGGTTTTCCCATCAGGCGGGGCATATTGGGGCGGCTCTTTTTTCCGCCGGTAAAACACAGTGGAGGGAGCTGCCGTTTTTAGCTTTTCATCTATCCGGAGGAACAACCGAATGCCTGCTGGTGCAGCCTTCGGATGAGAATATTTTCGAGATTCAGGTGGTAGCGCAGTCCTTGGATTTAAAAGCGGGCCAGGCCGTGGACCGGGTTGGCGTAATGCTGGGGCTGGGGTTTCCGGCAGGTGCGGAGCTGGATGAGCTTTCACAAAAAGCAGTGGGGGAGTATCATCCTAAGCCTACCATGAAGGGACTGGACTGCTGCCTTTCCGGCTTGGAGAACCAGTGTGCCAAGCTGTTGCAGGAGCAGATGCTTCCGGAGGAAATTGCCCGGTATTGTTTTAGCTTTTTGGGCAACACCTTAGAAGAAATGACAGTTCGGGTGCAGCAGCGCTACGGGAGGCTGCCCCTGTTGTATGCAGGCGGGGTGATGTGCAACCGTCAGATAAAGGGGCAGATTTTGAGCAGATTTCCGGATGCTGTGTTTGCACAGCCGGAGTATTCCTCCGACAATAGTGCGGGGATTGCATTGTTGGCTAACTGGAAGGCAAAAGGATAAAGAAGGAGGCGCTTGAAATGAGTGAAAACAGGCATTTTTGTACCTGCCCTGTGACAAAGTGCAGGTATCATCCCATAAATCATGATAAAGGGTGTGACCCTTGTATGGAAAGCAATATTAAGGACGGGCAGGTGCCTAACTGCTTGTTTCAGGCGGTGAATCCGGATATCAGTGGAGTGAAGGATTTCTCCATAAAGGGCTTTGTTCAATTTTATTTGAAAAATAATAAAAATCCGCTGGAATAATGGGCTTTTGTATTTGCTTGGTTTTCTATAGAATGAGCGAAATTTGAATGCTTGTGGGAGTGAAAATGGCTGTAAAGACACAGGGGAAGGTTTTCGTCATAGTGGACTTATGCGCAGCCTGCTGCGGGATTTTGGTAATTGTAGCGATGCTTCAATATTATGACAGCTACCTTTCTTTTGGGGGCTTTGCCGCGCTGGCGATGATTTTAGCGCTGCAGCCCGGTTTGTTTGCGCTAATAGTGGAAATCCTTTTGCTGGCAATGGCTTTGGGAAAGGTGGCTAAAACCTGCGCAAAGGGTGCTTTTATCCTGCAGATTGTCTGCGGGGCACTGCACACAGTGCTGCTGTGCGTCACCCAAGGGATAATGGTGGAGTTTGTGGTTTACACGGTGCTGATGGTTTTGGGAATTGTTGGCGCTTTTCTTCAAAAATCAATGGATTTTAATTAGGTTTTGCTTGTTTTTTGCGGATTTTTCTTCATTTTTGAAGAGTATTATAGAGTTATGCTTGAGAAAAAAACCGATTTTTTAGAAAGGGGGCTACCGCAGATGGAAAGACCAAGAGCCAGAGCTGGTGCAGGGGTTTTAACTGTTACGCAGTTGAATCATTACCTGAAAAGTGTAATTGAATCGGACTTCCGGCTGCGGGAAGTGTTTTTAAGGGGGGAGATTTCTAACTGTTCTCCTCATTATAAAACCGGACACCTTTATTTTACGTTGAAGGACGAGCAGACTTCGGTGCGTTGTGTGATGTTCCGCACCTACCGGGAACGGCTGTTTTTTGAGCCGGAAGACGGCATGAGTGTGATTTTGCGGGGGCAGGTTACCGTTTATGAACGGGACGGCCTTTACCAGATTATGGCTTATGAGCTGCAGCCTGAGGGCATTGGTGCTTTGCACTTAGCTTTTGAGCAATTGAAAAGTAAGCTGGCGGCAGAAGGGCTGTTCGACCAGGAGCGAAAAAAACAGCTGCCGATTTTTCCGAAAATGATTGGGTTGATTACCTCTCCTGCCGGTGCGGTGCTGCAGGACCTTTGCAATGTGATCGGACGCCGCTACCCGGTGGTTCGGCTGCGGCTGTATCCGGTTTCGGTACAGGGGAGAGAGGCCGAGGGGCAGATCGTCGCCGCACTGGAGCAGGCTAACCGGGAAGGCTGTTGTGATTTGCTGGTGTTGGCCCGGGGCGGGGGCTCATTGGAGGATCTTTGGGCATTTAACCTGGAGCCGGTGGCCAGAGCTATTGCTGCAAGCCGGCTGCCGGTGGTTTCGGCTGTGGGGCATGAAACGGATTATACCATCAGCGATTTTGCGGCGGATTTGCGGGCACCAACCCCTTCAGCCGCAGGCGAGTTGGTTACGCCGGACGGGAGTGCGTTGCTGGAGGCTTTTGGCATGGCCCGGGAGCAATGCGGCATTTTATTAAGAGAGATGTTTGCCCGCAACGAGGCGGATTTTGCTGCGGTACAGGAGCAGCTGGTTTTTCAAAAGGAAGAACTGATTGCGCAGCGGCAAAGCGCTTGGGAGCAGGCAGACCGACGTCTGAAAGAAGGGGCGGAGGGGATGCTTGAGAAAAAAAGGCAGGCGCTTCGTCAAAAAGTGGAGCAGCTGGAGTTGCTGAGCCCTATGCGGGTACTGCTGCGGGGCTACAGCCTGACCGAGATGGAAGATGGAAGCCCTGTTTGCTGGAATAAAATTGCTGTGGGAGACCGGATTGCGACACGGATGGCAGAGGGGACGCTGGTTTCTCAGGTGTGTGGGATTTGCCCGAGGGAGGAAGTAGAATGAAGAAAAACCTGAAATTTGAAGAGGGTTTGAACCGGCTGAATGAGATTATTGCCTTGTTGGAAAGCGGGGAAAAGGGGCTGGAGGAGTCAGTTAAGCTGTATGGGGAAGCGATGGAGCTTTCAACATTTTGTGAAAAAAAGCTAACAGAGGCCAAGCTGTTGCTGGAAACAGCAGCGCCAGAGGCAGAGAAATGATTTGTGAAGGTTTGCCGGAAAGCAGGCTTAAAAATAGAGGCATGAATGCCACGGAATAGAGGATAAACTAAAATGAATCAATTGCAGCAAGATTATGCAGCTCAGGTGGAAAGCGCTTTGGAGCGGTTTTTGCCGGAGACAATGCAGGAATATTCCCCGGTGGTAGAGGCCATGCGGTACAGCCTTTTGGGCGGAGGAAAGCGGATTCGGGCCATTTTGGTGCTGGAGTTTGCGAGGTTGGCTGGAATTTCGGCCGAGCTTGCCATGCCCTTTGCCTGTGGGATTGAGATGGTGCATGCGTATTCGCTGATTCACGATGACCTGCCCTGCATGGACAACGATGATTTCCGTAGAGGAAAGCCTTCTTGTCACAGGCAGTTTTCAGAGGCTACAGCTCTTTTAGCAGGGGACGGGCTGCTGAACCATAGTTTTACGGCTATTACTCGGTTTGCCGATAAAAAGGCGCTGGGTGCGGAGAGGGTTCTTTCTGCCTTGGGAATTTTGGCGGAGGCTGCCGGCTACGAGGGGATGATTGGCGGGCAGGTGCTGGATTTGGCGGGGGAAGGCAAGCCCCTTACCTGGGAGCAGCTTTCTCAAATTTACCGGCTGAAAACCGGCGCTTTAATCCAGGCGGCCTGTGAGATAGGCTGGGCTTTGGGCAATAAGGAGGAAGCTCTTAGGACGGAGGTGCGGCGATATGCCAACAGCCTGGGGCTTTGCTTCCAGATTATTGATGATATATTGGACGAAATGGGGGACCCTGCCCTTTTGGGCAAGCCCACCGGAAGCGATTTACAGCAGCATAAGAGCACTTATGTTACGCTGTTTGGGCTGGAAGCTGCCAAAAAGCAGGCGGAACAGCTGACCGGGACTGCTTTGGATGCTTTGGAAAGGCTCTCGGATGGCGGCAGGCGCGACGTCCGCTTTTTGAGGGAGCTGACACTGCAGCTTTTACACAGGGAATTTTAATGGCTGGGATACCGGGAAAGGATGGTAGGAAATAAATGGAATCGTTGAAGCTGTTGACCAGCAACTATCTGATTAATGTATGTGTGGTTGCCTGGTTTTTGGCACAGGCTTTGAAGGTGATTCTGACTTACATTACCGAGAGGAAAATCCAGTGGGAGCGTATGGTGGGCGCAGGCGGAATGCCGAGTTCTCATTCGGCTTTGGTATGCTCGCTGGCGATTGGTATGGCCAGGAAGGTGGGGTTTGCCTCCCCTGAATTTGCTTTGGCACTGGCATTTGCCGCTGTAGTAATGTATGACGCCATGGGGGTGCGCCGGGCCGCCGGAGAGCAGGCTAAGGTACTGAATAAGATTGTGTTCGGCTTCCCGGACATTTGGGCGGAGAAAAAGACGGCGGATACGGAAGAAACAGAGCACTCGCCGGAGGAAGAATCCGGTACAGTGGCGGATAAGGCCCTGAAGGAATATTTGGGGCATACGCCTTTGGAGGTGCTGGGCGGTGCGTTGCTGGGAATTTTAGTTTCCATGCTCTTACCTGTTGTGTGAGAAAATCGTTTTTTGGGGGAAAAGGGGAGAAAACAAAACGAGAAAGAGGATGGATTTTCTAAATGAGTGCAGAAGAAAACAATCTGTTGGGCAGCATTGACAGCCCGGCGGATTTGAAGCAGCTTACCCCCCCACAGCTGGAGCAGCTGGCAGGGGAGATCCGGCAGCTTTTAATTGAAACGGTATCTAATAATGGGGGGCACTTGGCCTCCAACCTGGGGGCAGTGGAGCTGACT
>CATJLA010000132.1 GCA_949741215.1 uncultured Oscillospiraceae bacterium | reverse complement strand
ATCATTGCTGAAATCCTGAAAGTCGGAATACCCGTTGCGCTTTCACAATGCCTGATTTCTGTGATTGCTTTTGGCATGAACAATATTCTGCTTTCGCTTTCGGCGTTGGCTCCCGGAATTTATTTCATTTATATCCGTTTGCAGAGCTTTGTAATTATGCCTTCTGGCGGCATGAGTACAGCAGGAATTTCCATCATTGCTTATAATTACGGGGCAGGGAATAAAGAGCGGATCATGGAAACCTTGAAAAAGAGTATTGTGGTAAATCTGATTGTTGCCGCAGTCGGTATGGCAGTATTTCTGGCGATGCCGGAACTTCTGGATTTGCTTCTCATAGGCCCGTTCCCCCTTGGATTTTGCCTCCTCTGAGAAAATATGGTCAAAAACCCCCACAATGCAGAGCAAGACCAGGCTGCTGTCCCGTCCTGAAAAAAGAGGCCAAGGGAAAGGGGCGGCTGCAAAAAGCGGAAAAAGGTTATAATCTTCTATCAGAAAATGCCAGAAAAATATCAGGATGCCCGGCAAAGCTTGCAAAAATAGGAAGTTCTGCTACAATAAATAGAGGAAAAAGGCTTTTTTAAGCGCGACACCCCATGCCACCTCGTTTTCGGGTACACGGGATGCCGGAAAGGAAAGAGGGGTTCTTTTGTTTACCTTAAAAGCGATTTACTCTCCGGCACATATGCTGAAAAAAGGGCAGGCTTTGGGAGAACTGCCCGGCGGCAAAGAAGTGCTCCGCAATACCATGCGGATGGCCTGGCCCTCGGTAATTGAAACGGTTCTGATTTCCCTGATTACTTCGGTGGATACCATTATGGTAAGCACCATGGGGGCGGCGGCCATTGCGGCGGTGGGTATTACCAGCCAGCCCAGAATGGTTTTGCTGGCCATAATTTTCTCCCTAAACGTAGGGGTAGTGGCCATAGTGGCACGCCGCCGGGGCCAGGGAGATATGGAGGGCGCGCGCCGGTGTTTGCGGCAATCCATGATGCTGAGCGCAGGGGGTTCCTTTGTACTGGCGTGCCTGGGGGCGGTTTTTGCCCGTCCGCTGATGCTTTTTGCCGGGGCTCAGCCGGACGTCATTGATGACGCAGCCCTTTACTTCCAGATCAATATGGTAGGGCTGTTTTTCACATCAGTAGGGCTGACCATTAACGCCGCCCAGCGGGGAGCCGGCAATACTAAAATCTCCATGACCACCAACATTGTGGCAAATTTAGTAAACCTGGCGTTTAATTACCTGCTGATCGGCGGGAACTTTGGTTTTCCTGCCTTGGGGGTAGCGGGGGCCGGCATTGCTACCGTTTTGGGCAATATTGTGGCCTGCCTTATGGCGCTTGCGTCCTTGCGGCATAGAGACGCCTTTTTGTGGATCTCTCTCAAGGAAAAATGGCGCTTTGATAAAGAAACCTTGAAAGGCCTTTTCCATATCAGCTCCAGCGCCTTTGTGGAGCAGGTGTTTTTGCGGATTGGCTTTTTGACCTATACCAAAACAGTTGCGTCATTGGGAACAATTGCCTATGCTACCCACCAGATTTGTATGCAGATTATCAATCTGTCCTTCTCCTTTGGGGACGGGCTGGGCATTGCGGCATCCTCCCTTGTGGGGCAGAATCTTGGGCGGGAAAGGCCGGATATTTCGCTGATTTACGGCAAAATGTGCCAGCGGCTGGGGTTTTTGGTATCCTGCTGCCTGATGGTGGTATTTGTGTTTGGCGGCAGAGGGCTGGTAGGGCTGTTCTCGCCGGAAGCGGAGATCCGGGATATGGGCCAGCAGCTGATGTACATAGCCGCTGTAACCACTTTGGTGCAGATTTCCCAGGTAATATTTTCCGGATGCCTGCGGGGCGCGGGAGATACCCGGTTTATTGCGGTGGTTTCGCTGATTAGCGTGGCCTTAGTGCGGCCGAGCCTTACCTGGATTTTCTGTTACCCGCTGAATATGGGGCTGATCGGCGCATGGATTTCCCTACTGCTGGATCAGACCATGAGGTTTACCTGCTCATTTTTGCGTTTCTCTTCGGGGAAGTGGGTGAACATCAAAGTATAAGCAAAGGCGCCTCCTATTGTATCGTCTGCCAAAGGGTTAATTTTGCGGGACGTCGCGCCTGCCTGTTTTGCATAAGCTCCTGGAAAAATTTATGCACCAGAAAATAAGTAAAAAGTACGAGGTGAGCTGCGTTCGCCTCGTACTTTTTGTCTAAAAACAGCTTACCAAAGCAGGAATTTTCGTTGCCATAAAAAGAACAAATGTTTCACGTGAAACATTTTTAAGGGAATAACTATGCCTTTTAGGCTTTGGCCGTGCTGCGCAATGCCGGTTAAAATTATCTCCGCTGCACTACGGTAATTTTTTGACGAAAAACCTCCCCTACCCCGGCAATCAGCCGCAGGAATACCGGCACATATTCCGGATCCATACATCTGCGGTCTGTCTGGCAAAAGGTTTCAAAGCTCAAATCCCCTTGATACTTGATTTCCTGCAGCGCCCCAATAAAGTCATTCCAACGGAAGCTTCCGGTAAACGGCGCCCGGTGCCAATCCCCGTCCCCGTCGTTATCATGAATATGCAGCGCCTGAATCCTGGGCCCCACAATCCGGATATACTCCCGGACATTTTTCCGCAGCAGGTTCAAATGGCCGGTGTCCAGGCACAGCCCAAAGCACTCTCGTCCCGCCATACTGTTCAGCTCGTCAATGTACTGCACGGCCTCCCACGGGTTGGCGCACACACCCTCGTACAAACGTCCGCCGGCGCCGGTAAACAGATTTTCTAAACAAACTACCACTTCCGGGCACTGCTGCAAAACCGGGATCATCGCCCCGTATAACCGCATATTTTTCTTCCGAACCGTCTCAAAGTCCATCTCCGGCTCCTCCGGGCAGCAGGAAATCCCGTGGATCACCAAATGCCTGCACCCTATCGCCTGACAAAACCGGATACAGCTCTGGTAAATGGGGATCACCATCTCCTCCACCTGGGGCAGCCCCTTGATATGGGCAGGAAACGGCGCATGCGCCTGGGAAATTACAAGCCCGTTTTCCCGAATGAACTGAAGCTCCTCCCGGTAGAAATCCAAAATCTCCTGCAGCGGGCGGCCAAAAATGCAGCCCTCCACCCGCCCTTCCTGCAGCATTTCGGACGTAAGCGCTTTGTCGATGTTCCAGTCAATCCCTTCAAAGCCGCACTCCCGCAGCAGTTTGTATCCGGCCTCTATTCCAAGGTCGTTCACCACGTTGCCTGTCTGTATGCAAATCTTCATCTCGCCCGCCCCTTCAGTTCAATATTTTCTCACGGAATATTTTCCCCGTATCCGCAATTGTCCGCAAAAACAGCGGAATATATTCCTTATCCATTCGCCTTAAATCCACCTGGTTCCCCGTTTCAAAGCTCAAATCCCCCTGATACCCAATCTCCCTCAGCCCTTCCAGAAAGTCGTTCCACCGCACTGTACCGGAAAACGGCATCAGGTGCAAATCCTCCACCCCGTCGTTGTCATGAATATGCAGCGCCTGAATCCTGGGCCCCACAATCCGGATATACTCCCGGATATTTTTCCGCAGCAGGTTCAAATGGCCGGTGTCCAGGCACAACCCAAAGCACTCTTGTCCCGCTGTTTTGTTTAGCTCGTCAATGTACCAAACAGCCTCCAGCGGATTGGCAAAAGCGGCTTCATACCGCCGGTTTCCTGCCTTTTCCCAGGCATTTTCCAGGCAGACAGTCACCCCTGTCTCCCGCAGTACCGGGATCAGCCCCTTATACAGCCGCAAATTTTTCTGACGAAGCGCCTCCCCCGTCAGCTCCGGCTCCTCGGGATGCGCCCCGATCCCATGAATCACCAGCCTGCCGCACCCCGCCGCCGCACACAGCCTCACACATTTCTCATAAATCGGGATCACATCCTGTTCTACCTGGGGCATCCCCTTCCTGTAAGCCGGATATGGCCCATGAGCCTGGCCAATTGTCAGGCTATTTTCTTTGATCAGCTGCAGCGTTTTGTCAAAGCGGCTCAAAATCTCATCCATTGACCCCATCCAGAAACTTTTTTCAACCCGCCAGAACCGGTAATCATCCCCCTGCAGCCCAAAGTTCAGGGTTAAGTCCACCGCCTCAAATCCGCAGTTTCTCAGCATCGGGAACGCAGCCTCCGGGCCAAAATCGTCCACCACGTTAGCTGTTTGCACACAAATTTTCATATCAGACACCTTTCTCCCGGCCCCAGCGCCAGGTTTTCTGCTCCCATCATACCCCGGACAGTATCGGCCTGTCAACAAAAATCGGGCAAAATTCCGGCTTTTCAAACGGCATCAGGTTTGCTATAATAAAAGCAGCATATCCATAACGTCGCACCTCCCTAAATCACTGTTATAAAAACCCCATTAAAAATCCGTCCCGCAGGGACACCTACACTATTCCCTA
Source organism: uncultured Oscillospiraceae bacterium (assembly GCA_949741215.1). Classification (GTDB taxonomy): domain Bacteria; phylum Bacillota; class Clostridia; order Oscillospirales; family Ruminococcaceae; genus CATJLA01. The sequence goes on along the minus strand of CATJLA010000132.1, from coordinate 3,933 downwards.
TTACTTTTTACTTATAATGGAGGTTGTAAAATGGTAACGCATATTGTAATGTGGAAGCTGAAGGAGCAGGCGGAGAGAGGCTCCAAAGAGCAGAATGCCGCCATCATGAAACAGCGGCTGGAGGCTCTGGTGGGCAAAATTCCCGGACTGCTGGCGCTACGGGTGGAACAAAATGTGATGCCCGGCGGCTTTGATCTGTGCCTGGTAGGGCAATATCAGGATTTGGAGGCTTTGAAGCTGTATCGGGATCATCCGCTGCATAAGGAAGTGCAGCAGTTTGTTCATCAGGTGATCACTGACAGGGCTTCCTGCGATTTTGAGGGCTGAGGCTCCTCAAGGAGCTGTGGCAAAGCCGGCGGGCTTCCTCTTTAGGGGGCCTGCCGGCTTTTTGCGCCCTTTTTGGGACGCTGCAGACAGAAGCCTCATACAATAGAAGTGGCGGCCCCTGAGCGAAATGCCTGGGGGTGCGGGGGACCTGCGACGTCCCCCCAAAATTGAATTGGAGGCTGGCCGTATGACACAGTTAGAGCTGATTGACGTCTCCCGCTATCAGGGAGATATTGACTTTGCCAAAGTGAAAAAAGCGGGGGTATCCGGGGTAATTTTACGGTGCGGGGTTACCTACCAAACAGACGGCAGTATGGGAGAGGATACTAATTTTGCCCGGAATTACCTGGGCTTTACCCAAGCGGGGCTGCCGGTAGGGGCCTACTACTACAGCGGCGCCGCGACGTTACAGCAGGCTGAGGCCGAGGCTGCTTTTGTTTTGAAGCTGCTTGCAGGCAAAAAGCTTGGGCTGCCGGTGTATTATGATATTGAGGACAGCAAGCGGCAAAGCGGGCTTTCCAAAAAGGATCTTACCGCCATTGCCCAGCGCTTTTGCACCGTTTTGGAGCAAAATGGCTGGTTTGTTGGGGTATATGCCAATACCAGCTGGTTCCTTACAAAGCTGGATCATCAGCAGCTAAGCCACAAGTATACCATCTGGCTGGCGGATTACCGCAAAAATCCAGATACCACCCTGCAAAGGGACATCTGGCAATATACCGGCAGCGGGAGTGTGGCAGGCATTAAGGGGCTGGTAGACAGAAGCCTTTGCTACCGGGATTTCCCTGCCGTGATTGCAGGGGCAGGCCTTAACGGCTTTGGCAAAAACAAATTTGCTGTTGGGGATAAGGTGCTTTATCAGGCAACGGGGACTGTTAAGCAGGTGGATGCTTCTCGGGAGGCGCCCTATTTGGTGGGCAGCCGATGGATGCAGGAAAATGAGCTCACAAAGGAGAGCTGAGCCGGCGGCGCTTTTTTTGGCGGGGACGTCGCGCATCTCTGCTGTGCAGAGGGCTTTGCCGGGCATATCGGGAGCGGAAAGGGAGGGCGGCTTTGTTTACGCTTTATATTGACAAAAGCCGGGAAAATATGGTTATATAAATAGTAGATGAGATTACCCGGCGCAGTACCGTCCGGAAAAAGGAGGAACCCCCCTTGCACAGGATTTTTAAGCTTTTATTTCATCGGGTTACGGTTTTTGTGCTGTTGATGCTGGTGCAGATTGCTATCCTGCTGGTGATGATTTTGGGCTTCAGCCAGTATTTTGTACATTTTTACGGCATCTGCGTCCTGATCAGCCTTTTGATTGTGCTGTATTTGGTGAATGACAGCAATACCAATCCCGCCTACAAAATTGCGTGGATTCTCCCGATTACCCTGGTGCCCTTTTTAGGCGGCCTTTTTTACCTGATGTTTGGCAGAAGCCGCCTGACCTTGCGGGAAAGACGGCATTTGGGAAGAATTGGGGAGAATATCCACAGCCTGGAGCCGCCCTCCGGTGAAAACCTGCGCCGGCTGGCCGGAGAGTGCCCTCAGGCGGCGGTGCAGGCACATTATCTGCAAAATTTTGCCAACGCGCCCCTTTACCGAAATACCACTACAGAGTACCTGCCTATGGGGGAAATTAAGCTGCAGCGGATGCTGGAGGAGCTGGAAAAGGCAGAGCACTATATTTTTATGGAGTACTTCATTATTGAGGAAGGGGTTATGTGGAGCCAGGTCCTCTCGGTTTTGGAGCGCAAGGCAAAGGACGGGCTGGATGTCCGGGTGTTATACGACGATTTTGGCTGCCTGATGACCCTGCCCTCCCACTATAAAAGGACGCTGGAGCAGAAGGGCATCCAGTGCCAGGTGTTTAACCGGTTTAAGCCGGTGCTCTCCTCCCGGTTTAATAACAGGGATCACAGGAAAATTTGCGTGATTGACGGACATACCGGCTTTACCGGAGGGATAAACCTGGCGGATGAGTACATCAACGCCCGGGTAAAGCATGGCCACTGGAAGGATACCGCTTTGCTGATGAAGGGGGAAGGGGTGTTTACCTTAACCGCCATGTTCCTTTCCATGTGGGACTTTACAGCGGGCATAGAAGAGGATTATGCACAGTTTTATCCGGAACGGTACCATCCCCAGCCCTTTGATAACGACGGCTATGTGCAGCCCTATGGGGACAGCCCCCTGGATGACGAGCGGGTGGGAGAAAACGTATATCTGAACCTGATTGAAAAGGCGGAGCGGTATGTATGGATTACCTCCCCCTACCTAATTATCAGCAGTGAAATGGTTACGGCTTTGTGTACCGCGGCTAAAGGCGGAGTGGATGTTCGGATTGTAACCCCTCATATTGCGGACAAGTGGTATGTTCATGGGGTAACCCGCTCCTATTACGAAACGCTGATTGCCGCCGGGGTAAAAATTTATGAGTATACCCCGGGATTCATCCATGCCAAAACCTTTTTGGTAGACGATGTGTATGGGGTAGTCGGCACAATCAATTTGGACTACCGCAGCCTGTACCTCCACTTTGAATGCGCCGTGTGGATGTTTGGCAGCAGCTGCCTGAAGGCATTAAAGGCGGACGACGAAAACCTGTTTCCTCAATGCCAGCAGATTACTTTGGAGCAGTGCAGGCGGATAGCGGGAATCCGGCGGTTTGGCAGGGGCCTGCTGCGGCTGTTTGCTCCGTTGATGTAATCTTGCAAAAACTTTGGCCCAAGCCTGACAAACTGACCTTTTTATGCTATACTGTTTCAGGACGGGAGCGCTTGCCCGGGTTTTGCACATCGGGGTGAGAAAAAGTGAAAAGTTTTTGCCCCAGGCCCGGGAATACAGGGCGCAGTTACGTCCTAAGAAAAAAGAAAATACGCCCCTTGGGGCCGGGAGGAATTGGATCATGGAAAATTTGCGGATTGTTTTTGAGGAGGAGCAGCGGCTGTTCCACCTGACAAACGGCAGGATGAGCTACTGCTTCCAGGTACAGCGGGACGGTTATCTGGCTCATTTGTACTGGGGAAAAGGGGTGCGGCAATACCGTGTGCCCAACCCGGTGTTGAACTGTAACCGCGGCTTTGCTCCCCATACCTACGAGTTTGACCGGTACTTCTCCCTGGATCTGCTGCCTCAGGAGTACCCCGCCTATGGCAACGGGGACTTCCGCCCCCCGGCTGTGCAGGTGCAAACAGCCCAGGGCGATACCATTAGCGACCTGCGGTATGCTGGTTACGAGATCATACAGGGCAAGCCAAAGCTTACCGGGCTGCCTGCAGTTTATACCGAGGCGGAAAGCGAGGCCATGACCCTGAAGGTTACCCTGAGGGACGACGTCACTGGGTTGAAGGCGGCGCTGTGCTACACCATTTTTGCCGGGTATGACGTCCTGTGCCGGTCGGTGCAGTTTTTTAACGAGGGCTCCGCCCCTTTGCGGCTTTTGAATGCCGCCAGCTGCTCGGTGGACTTTCGGGACGGCAATTTTGAGATGATTTCCCTTTACGGTGGCCACTGTGACGAACGGAACTTCCAGCGGGCGCCACTGTTCCACGGTACGCAGCAGGTGGAAAGCGCCCGAGGTGCCAGCAGCCATCAGTTTTCCCCCTTTGCGGCGCTGGT
>CATJLA010000131.1 GCA_949741215.1 uncultured Oscillospiraceae bacterium | reverse complement strand
TGTTAACGATTTTGCCCAAATCCAAAAGCTCCGGAGCCCACCCTCCCTGTTCGGAAAGTGCCGGGCCCCGGAACTGCACAATATCCTGAAAGCTTTAATAGTTTGTATTGATCGTCTCTCCAGCCAGAACCTGTTCCACCGCCTCATAAATTTTCTCGACGTAAGCGGCCCGGGTAGCAAACTCGCATTCACCGTTTACTTCCACATAAACCAGGCGGGTAGGCCCCTCATAGAACTTCATCACATCCACATCATTTTTACTATGATAGCGGAAGGTATAGGTAAGCAGCGGCGTCCCCCGGTTTTCGGGAATTTCCTCCACTGTCTCACTGGTGGAGCCAATAATAAGCTGATAGAACTGCTTAAACACCTTTTCGTCCAGTATCTTACCCTCATGGAGGATATTCAGCTTTTCATCCTCGGTTCCGGCGTCAGCCAGCACCAAGTCAAAGGTGTAGGTCTTATCCGGCGTGGTTACTGTAAGCTCTCTTACATCATTGATGTAAGGCAGCAAAAATAACCGGGAGGAAAGCTTATCATAAGCCACGTCATACCAGGTATTGGCAAACTCGGTGGAAATTTCCGCCTCATAAATAATGGGTATCTCCTCCCGCATTAAATACATCTTACCGCTTTTTTTACTGGCCCGGTATGACGTCGTTTTAATCTTATCCGGCGTTAAGCTGCTATAGTCGCCCTCATAAAACTGCACCGTCACCGTGGATTCCGGAACATCCAGCCCATATTCCTCAATCTGCTCCTGGGTAGGGTTGTACACGGCAATCCCAGTTACCACCGTCTCAAATATGGTTTGGAACGTCTCGGTTGCCGCCGTAGTATTCACATCCTTTTCCTTCGGCCGAAGCATTCTGTAAGAATTGCCCAACGACAATGTCTGGGAAGACGAGCTGCTCCCCCCATTCGCAGCATCAATATCGGCAATCTCAATTTCTTCGGGACGTAAGCTCCCCCCCAAAGTCATCGAGTACAAACCAGGCAACGTGCTGTTGTCCTCCAACTCAAACAGAGAAACTGCCAGATAATCGGTTTTCACCTGATACAGCCGGTTCACCTCTGCGTTAGAAATCAAATATACATCATTGCTGTCCGGCTTTTTGCCATAGACAAAACTGCCCCCAGGCGCTTCATCGCCCAACAGCAAAGTCTGCCGGCTACCGTCATACAACACAGCGGTTACCGTAACCGCCGGCTTATCCAGGCCATACTGCTTCAAATCAGTCACATTTTCCGCCAAAAGGGAGTTCGCCTCAGTATCCCCCAAATTCAGCGCTAAAAAGGCGTAGCTGTTCTGCCGCTTTGGCAGCCCCTCCAGCTCATTAATGATCCACTCATTGTTGCCGCCTTCCACCCGGTTGATCACATAGCTTTCCGTATTCTGGATTTCAATAGACTTCAAGTCCTCCGTTTCAAAATCCAGCAGATAGATTTTTTCCGCCTGAGAAGAGCTTTGGGAGGAGCTGGAGCTTTCGGTCTCCGCTGCATCCGGCAGATTCATCACCACCGCAGCGGCGGCGCCCAGCACCGCAACCGCCCCAACGCCGATCAGCAGGCTTTTCATCTGTTTTTTCATAAATCGAAACCTGTCCTTTCCCGCAGGCGCCGGGTCTCCCCCCGGCACAGCAGGCTGTGAGGATGTCCCCAAAGCCCGCCGTACACCTGCAAGCTTTCCCGCTTTTCCTCCGGGACGTCCCGGAATCCAGCGGTTTTCGCGCTTTTACTTATGGCGTCTTCTCAGCCAAACCACCAGGCCGGCTGCCAAGGTAGCCACCGGCACCAAAACTACAAACACAATCATCAGGGTATTCGTCTGCTGCTGGTTGATGTTCAGCGCCTCACCGCCGAAGCTCTTGGGCGCAATGCTGATGGTATCGCCCCGCTCGGTCAGCTGGTTTACCATATTGATATAGTACTCCCCATTGTTCACCGCTGTAGATTCCAGCAGCGAATTGTCGATGGAAAGGGTGGAGCCCACCACCACAACGTTGGAAACCTTCCGGTCCAATCCTTCATACTCAATTTTGCTGGAAATAATCGCTGCCGGAATCGGCCCGCGAATATCGTCCTCCGTCACCTGATAATCCTGTCCTGCGTCAGCCGGCAAAACCCCCGCCTTCTCGCCAAACTGGAGGATAACCTGGGTAGAAAATCCGTTGCGCTCGGTAAATAACTGGGTCAGGGGGCGGGCATACGGCATAATGGGGTATATATTCCGGGAGGTAAACTTCTCTGCAAACACCTCGTCCGCATAGTCTACCAAAGAGAAATACGGCGAGTAGTTAAAAATCTTGGTAGCATCGGTCTGGAACACCACACCGGATTCCACCCCAATACCCCATTCCCGCAAAAAGGCATCCAGATTAGGCAGCTCGCCCTGGGCAGTATCGGCAAAATACAACAGATGCTTGCCATACTTCCCGCCGTTATTCAAAAAGGTATCCAGCTTTTTCAGAATATCCGCATCCAAATCCCTGGCAGGCGCCACCAAAATCGCCATATCAGCCTCCGGGTCAATGTCCTCCGTTACCAGGTTTTGTGACGTAACCAAGTAATTGTTTTTCTCAAGCAAGCTTACAATTCCGCTGGAATCCTGTTCCTCAAAGCCTGTCAGCAGAGAAACCTTGGTCAAGTCGTCACTGGTGGCATACATCAAAGCGGCGGTCATCACCTGCTCTGCCTTGGAGGATGTCACATAGTAATTTTCTACATTGAACAGGTCGGTATAATTTACCACCCTGCTCCGGTCCCCGCTGGTTACCAAAATCTGATTAGAAACCAAATTCAACGCAGGGTATCTGGATACAAAAGTAGGATTCTTTACAATATCCACATACGAAACAGTGACATGAGAGGAATACTGGGCATACTGGTTAATTACCTCCACCGCCTGCACAAAGTAAGTGCCGGAAGAAGTCCAGGTTTTTTCGTCTGCCAAAACGGTAATCTCCACATCCTTGTCCAGCTCCCGCAAAAAGTTGATAGAATCATCGGTCAGCTGGAAGATCCCTCCTTCGGTCAAGTCCACCTTCAGGGGGAACCGCTCCACCAAAACGGTGGCAATCACGTTAATCAAAACAACCGCAGCCAAAAACGCGGCGGTCAGCACAGTAGCCACGCTGCCGTACCGCACCTTTCGGCTGGATAAAATCTTTTTGATATTCATCTTCTTTTTCTCCCCCTTAATCAGGCCCATCTCTGTTTTTCAAACACCCGCACCGTCAAAAACACAAACACGGCGCAAACGCTTACAAAAAACAGCACGTTGGAAATATTCAGCATTCCCTGGGTAAAATCAGAGTATCTTGTCATAAAGGAGAGATTGTCCACCACACTGCGCAGCCACGAAACACTGATCAGCGAAGTCAGCGAGTCGATCAGCGCCAAAGAGATCCCTACCGCAAACCCGCCGATAGCGGCAATCACCTGGTTCTCGGTCAAAGCGGAAATAAACATCCCAATAGCGATCAGCGCAGCGCCTAAAAGCAGCATACCCACCACGTTGCCCCAGAACACCGCCCAGTCCGGCGTAGCAAAGCATGCCACCACAATACCAAACACTACCATAATGGCAACGCCCATGGCAAACACCAGCACCGCGGCCAAAAACTTGCCCATCACCAGCGCCACCAGGCTGATAGGCGCGGTCAGCAGCGCTTGATCCGTCTTATGCTTTTTCTCCTCGCTCATCAGCCGCATGGTAAGAATAGGAATCAAAAAGGTAACAATGGTAAACATCATAATAAACACATTCGTCAGGTTGGTTGTATTCTGCAGCAAAGTATAAGCAAAGAAATAAAAGCCGGAAAAGAAATAAAACACCGCCAGATAAATATACCCGATAGGGGAGGTAAAATAGGCGGAAAGCTCCCTCTTCAAAATAGCAAACATTACTTTTCACCTCCAAGATTAGCCCGTGTATCCTCAGCAGAATCTGCAGTCAGCTGCAGGAAGATGTCCTCCAGGCTCAGTTCGGAGCTTCTCATTCCCAAAATAGCCCAGTTCCGCTCCGCCAAGCGCTTAAACACCTCGCGGCGCATATCAACACCCTTTTCGCCTTCCAAAGAATAATCATACACACCGTCCTCCCGCTGGCCCAGGGTATTCACCTGCTCCATCCCAGGAATTTTGGATAAAAGCTTGTAAACCTCCGCCTCCGGCCCGTCTACCCGGACAATTAGCTTATGGTCAGTGCTCATGGCTCTGGAAAGGTTGTCCGGCGTGTCGTCAGCCACAATTTTGCCCTTGTTGATTACAATCACCCGTTCACAAATCGCCTGCACCTCCGGCAGGATATGGGAGGAAAGGATAATGGTATGCTTCTCCCCCAAGCTTTTAATCAGGTTGCGGATCTCAATAATCTGCTTGGGATCCAGCCCAACAGTAGGCTCATCCAGAATCAGCACATCCGGTGTTCCCAGCAACGCCTGAGCCAGACCAACCCTCTGCCGGTACCCCTTGGAAAGGTGCTTGATTACCCGGTCATAAACGTCCGAAATGCGCACCACCTGGCAAATTTCCTCAATATGCTGCTTTTTGGGCAGCTTAATTTTCTTCAGATCATACATAAAGCCCAGATAATCCTTCACCGTCATATCCAAGTAAAGGGGCGGGTGCTCCGGCAGATAGCCTATTCTTTTCTTCGCCTCAATAGGGTCCTCCAGAATCTCCTTGCCGTCAATGGTCACAGTGCCTGAGGTGGAGGAAAGATACCCGGTTAAAATATTCATGGTAGTAGACTTTCCTGCGCCGTTGGGGCCCAAAAAACCCAGGATCTCCCCTTTTTTTACGGTAAAGCTCACATCGTCTACCGCGCGCTTGCTGCCGTAAAGCTTGATAAGGTTTTGTACCTCTATCATTTGAACTGTTCCCTCCTAATACCCTTCCCGTTAGGGAAAAGCGGTCTTATGATACATCGCCGGGAAAAGCATCCGGCTGCAGCTGCCGGCGGGCCATCGCTTGCTGACGTCCCGCCCGCACCGGGCCTTCAAACCCTTCCCAAGGTCAAAAACCGCCGGAATTGCAATGCTATTGTAGCAAAAGCCGGCTGTTCAATTGTAAATAAAGATTAAAGAATTCTGCTCAATCCCATAAATTTTCAAGAATCATACACAAAGCCGACAAAAAAGCGTCTTCCAATTTGTGGCATTCCGCTATTTTCTTCTATGCTCTGCTGTCCTTGGTAGCATTAAGGGCTTTGCCAGCGCAGGCCTCTCTTTTTCCTTATTTTTCCTCCGGTAAAACCTGGATATGCACTTCCCGCAGATTTTTCTCTTCCACAGGGCTGGGGCAGCTGGTCATCAGCTCGCTGGCATTCTGCACCTTGGGGAAGGCGATCACGTCCCTAATATTCTCTGTGCCAGTCATAATCATGGTAAGTCTATCCAGCCCGTAAGCCATCCCTCCGTGAGGCGGCGCCCCATACTGGAAGGCATTCACCAAAAATCCAAACTGGTTTTCCACCTGCTCCTGGGAAAGCCCAATGGCCTGAAACACCCGCTGCTGAAGCTCTGGGTCGTTAATCCGGATCGACCCGCCGCCGGCCTCATATCCATTCATGACGATGTCGTAGGCTCTGGCTCTTACGCTTCCGGGGTCGCTTTCCAGCTTGTCCAAATCCTCCAGCTTAGGGCTGGTAAAGGGATGATGCATTGCAACATACCGGTTTTCTTCCTCATCATATTCAAACATGGGGAAGTCAGTCACCCATAAAAAATCAAACTTGCTCTTATCCAGCAGCCCCAGCTTTTCCGCCAAATGGCACCGCAGCGCCCCCAAAGCGGCAAACACCACGGCATTTTTATCCGCCACAATCAGCAGCAGGTCCCCGGGCTCCGCCCCCATGGCGTTTCTCAAAGCAGTCTTCTCCTCCTCGGTCAAAAACTTCTCAAAGGAGGAGCTTTCCCCGGTGGAGGCCAGCCTTGTATAAGCAAGCCCCTTGGCCTTGTAGGTCTTTACAAACTCGGTCAGCTTGTCAATCTCCTTGCGGGAAAGCTGATCCGCCCCGCCCTTTACGTTAATGCCTCTTACACTGCCCCCAGCCGCTACCGCGCCGGAAAACACCTGGAACCCGCAGCCCTTCACCACCGGGGAAAGATCCTGAAGCTCCAGCCCAAACCGGGTATCCGGCTTATCGGAACCAAACCGGTTCATAGCCTCACTGTAAGGGATTCTGCGGAAAGGCGTCTGCACATCCATACCCAGCACCGTCTGAAACACATGCTTAATAAACCCTTCGTTTACCTCCATCACGTCCTCCTCATCCACAAAGGACATCTCCAGGTCAATCTGGGTAAACTCCGGCTGCCTATCCGCCCGCAGATCCTCGTCCCTAAAGCAGCGCACAATCTGCATATATCTGTCAAACCCGGAGAGCATCAGCAGCTGCTTATATAACTGAGGAGACTGTGGCAGCGCATAAAACTTTCCCTCATGAATCCGGCTGGGCACCAAATAGTCCCTCGCCCCCTCCGGGGTAGATTTCACCAGCATCGGGGTTTCAATCTCAATAAATCCGTTTTTGTCATAATAATCCCTTGCCGCCTTGGCAATTTTATGACGAACTGCAATATAATTCTGCATCGGCCCCCGCCGCAAATCCAGGTAACGGTATTTCAGCCGCAGCTCCTCTTTTACATTGGTCTGGTCGGTAACCTCAAAGGGCGGGGTCTGGGCCTTGGCCAAAATCCGCAGCTCGCTAAGGTAAATCTCCACCTCGCCGGTCTTAATCTCCTTATTGACCGACTCCCTCTGCCGCACCACACCCTTAGCGGCCAGCACAAACTCACCCCGCACGCTTGCCGCCTTCTCAAAAATCTCCCGGTCGGTGCCGTCGTCCAGGGCCAGCTGCACCACGCCGCTGCGGTCCCGCAGGTCAATAAAAATCAGGTTGCCCAGATTTCTAATTTTCTGCACCCAACCGGCAACGGTAACCTCCTGTCCAATCTTCTCGGTAGTAAACTCTCCGCAGTAGCAGGTTCTTTTCAGCCCGCTCATGGTCTCCGCCATGTTAAACCACTCCTTTTCATATTGTATCACCACGCTGCCGCCCTTTTGTGGACGTAACAGCCATTTTATCGTCTCCGGCCTTTCTGTAAGCCCCTTTTTCAGAGGTGTCAAGCCAAACTCAGGGTACACCAATACCGAACGCACCCCGGGTATTTCTCTCCCAAAGATTCTACCCTAAACCCGCACCGCCGGTAAAACCCCATGGCCCCGTCATCGGTCTCGGCGCATATCTTTTGGCACCCAAGGCTTTGGGCTGCAAAATCAATCAGCTTTGCTCCCACACCCCTTTTTCTGGCAGCCGGCTCTACCGCAATCCCCATAATTTCAAAAGCTGTCTCCGCCCTGCGTTTCAGGATAATCACTCCTAAACCACCCCTGTCCGCCTCGTCCCCGCAGCCAAAAGCATAAATATCCGGGTCCGCCTCATACCGGTCAGCCAGCTTCTGCATTTTTTCCTCTGTAGGCATATACTGGCAGTCAGCCAGCACCGCCAAAACCCATTGGTCATGCAGCCTGCCCTTTATATCGGTTATCTCCATACAGAACTCCTCCCCCAAAGCACAAATCCCATCCTGTGTGCAGTGTCCTTCACCTTTTTTTGTTCCTGCTTGCTACTCAATAATCGGTAAACTGGAATTCTTTATAACCTTCTAATTGGAAAAAACATATAATTTTTCCCTGTCTGTGGGCAAATAAAATCGTGGACTGCCCCCACCAACGGAATAGCATTATCCTCCAGATATTTTATTGTCATTGAAAAGGCATCATCATTTTCATGTTCTATATAAATATATTCATAACCAGGAATCCTCCACTTTGTCCACCCATGGGGGGCTTCTGCGTCATCCCTGCATTCTGCTCCGGCAAGATAAAGTCCTTTGTTGAAATCTTCCCACGGATTAAATGAATGCGAGTAATCAGACATAGCTCCCCATATGCCGCTTATATTTCCATTTTCATCTTTCTTCACTAAATGCTGAATTTCTTCAAAATGAGAATTTGCATCAACCCATAATCTTTGAATAAAACCCTCTCCGTCTAAAGTTGAACCTTCTTTTCCTATTACAATAAAAGACTCTTTTATACACTTTTCAACCTTCATATTCCCTCCACTCGTTCCACATCCCAAAGCACAGGGCGTCAACAACGCAGTTCCGTCCCCAAAAGCACCCCGCTACTTCTCGCAAACCTCATACAAATCCGCAAAATTGATGAGATCCGCCGCCTTCCCGGCAAAGCTGTCATCCAGCAAAAGCTCCTGCTGCTCCCCGGTGGCCATATTCTTCACCCGGGCCTTTTTCTCGGCAAGCTCGTTATCCCCCAGCATCACCGAGAACCTCGCCCCAATCTTATCGGCATACTTCATCTGGGCCTTTACGCTCCGGCCCATCAAGTCGCACTCCGCCTGCACTCCAAACTCGCTTCTCAGCTTGGAGGTCAGCTTCACCGCCTCCAGCGCCGCCGCAGGCCCCATGCTGCCGATGTAAATCCCGCAGCTCTTCTCCGGCTCAAACTCACACCCGGTTTTCTCCATGACGGAAATCAGCCTCTCCAGCCCCATGCCAAAGCCCAAGGCCGGCAAGCTGTTCCCGCCTAACTCCTTTACCAAACCGTCATACCGCCCGCCGCCACAAACCGTACCCTGGGCGCCAATGTCGGTAGAAATAAACTCAAACACCGTGCGGGTATAATAATCCAGCCCCCGCACAATGGTGGGGTTTACCGTATAGCTCAGCCCCATAGCGCTAAGAGCGGCCTTAACCCCCTCAAAGTGCTCCTTGCAGTCCCCGCAGATATAATCCACCATCTTTGGGGCATTCGCCGCAATCTCCCCGCACTCCGGGTTCTTGCAGTCTAAAATCCGCATAGGGTTCTTTTCCAAGCGTCCCAAACAGGTCTCGCACAGCTTGTCCTTATATTGATAGAAGTACTCCTTTAACGCCTTGTGGTACACTGCCCTGCATTCCGGGCAGCCAATGGAGTTGATCTCCAAGCTCAGCTTTTCCACCCCCAGCCTGCCCAAAATGGACTTAGCCAGCCCAATCACCTCAGCATCCGCCGCCGGCCCCGCCGGCCCAAACATCTCCACCCCAAACTGATGGAACTCCCTAAACCGCCCCGCCTGAGGCTTCTCGTACCGGAAGCAGGAGGTAATGTAGTAAACCTTCACGGGCAGCGCGTCATTTAACTGCCCCTTTTCAATCAGGGACCGCACCGCTCCGGCAGTACCCTCCGGCTTCAGGGTAATCGACCTGTCCCCCTTATCCTGAAAAGTATACATCTCCTTCTGCACCACGTCGGTGGTATCTCCCACCGACCTTACAAACAGCTCGGTGTGCTCAAAGGTAGGCGTCCGGATCTCGTTAAAGCCAAAATTCCTTGCTTCCTCAGCGGCCACCCGCTCCACATAGCGCCACTTATAGCTTTCTGCAGGAGAGATATCCTGCGTCCCTCTGGGCGCCCTGGTAATCATCGCCATCTCATTTCTTCCTTTCTTCTTTCAAGGACGTAACTGCCCTTATTGTCTTTGTTGCTATCGGTTCCATCTTCCTCTATATTTCAGCCAGCCTGCCGCGGGCAATCCTTTCCCGTAGCTCAAACATGGCGGTTCGGTTGCTGTCATACCGCAGCAGCTTCCAGGCGGTGTCATAATCCACCCAGCGGTACTCCCTGTGCTCGTGGGAAAGGGTCAGCTTCTCCTGCTCCAGCCGTACCCCAAAGGCAAACTCCGGCACCACAAAGCAGTTTTCGTCCCAATTTGCCCGGTACTCTGCCGGAAAAATCCCCGCAGGAATACTGCACCTGCTCTCCAGCGGGTAAAAGGGCTGCCCCTTCAGCCCGGTTTCCTCCCAAAACTCCCTTTTTGCGGCTTGTATGGGGGGTTCCGCATCCTCCCCTCCGCCGGAAACAAACTGCCAGGCATCCATATCGCTGCGGGAGAACACCCCATACAAAATCTCCTCTCCCCGCTGCACAAAGGGAATCACCAGTACCTGAAAGCACGCTCTTGCCACAGCAACCCTCTCCTTTCCCATCCTAAAAAAATAACCCCCCGCCCCCCTAAAAGGAAAAAGGGACGAGGAGTAAACTTCCGCGCGGTACCACCCTTGTTGAACGCCAGGCCTGTAGGATACTTCCCCCCAAGCCAAACGTTCCGCTTGTGTTCCCCGATAACGCCGGGGCTGCGTGCGTGCTTCCACGCCGGCTCTCTGAGGCTGTCCCGCAAGGGGGTATCTTTCTGTGCTCTCAACCAATGTCACAGTTCTCTGGAAAAGAACCCATCCCTGCCAATTCCTCAGATGCAAACGCCATTTTTCTGATTGTAGCATTATTTTCTCTGCCGGTCAAGCCTTTTATTCTAAAAAAAGCCGGAAATCCTGCAAAAAAGCAGCTATTCCTGCCGGTTTTCCCCCAAAAGCGCCGCAATTCCGGCAAACACAATGCTCAGCGACGTCGCAAAAGCCCAAAGCCTTATAGCAGCGCCTTGAACCGCTACTGCACCTTCGGGCCGTTCTTTCCTATCCGTTTTTGGGCAAATTGGAAATATAACGAAAGCTTCCGTCCTCCACCAGCCTTACCGAAAGGATTCTCTCCTCCCCCATAGGAACCCCTGTATTAAAGGAATAGCCCTCATACTCTATTCGGAGAACATCCCCCTCTTGGCTGTATCCGGTAACCCGAACCGGCATCGGAACACCGCCCCGTCCCCCTTCATAGTGGATGGTATTGGTTTGGGCATCATAGTCCATGCCGCTATTATACCGCGCATTCTTGATAACAACCTCCGGGGTAATATCATCAAAATACCGGGACAAAACAGCAACGATATCATCTATCGGCCAATCGCTGCCAAACTGCTCCCATGGGCTTGCGTTGTTTTCATAGTAGTAAATATCCTCAAAAAGGAATACCCAGCTCCCTATCTCCTCCGGGGATGCCCATTCCCCGTGGCTGGCAATCCCGCTGTAAAAAATAGGCCGGATATAGGCGCTATGCAGCCGCTGCCGTTCTTCCGCATCGTCGTACAGAACACGGTCATTCACCACCTGCACTCCCATATCTTCGCCATAACAAAAATATCCATATTCATTTAAGAAAACCGACCCTGCTTCCATCTCTCCGCTTTCGGTTATGCTGTCCCAGTTGTAGGCATAGCCGTCGCTGTATTTTACCGTACCGGTTTCGTCCGCAAAATAATGGCTGAAATAACATCCTTCCCCATAATCCGGAGAGGACTGAAATTCATAGATGTACAAATCCCCATTCTTTTTATCAATAAAATCATAAACCGGCTGGGCATCGGTAACCACTTCGTCCTGATAAGCAATAACGGAGGGCCGTTCCAGCGCCTGTTGGTACACAGACGAAGCCGCAAGCCTTTCATCCACCAGCTCCGGATAAGCAATCACGGCAGCCGTCTCAACAGGCTCCGTATTTTCCGACGAATCCTCCGGGGTGTCTGTATAAACAGAATCCGATTCCGCCGTTGATGAAGAAAGACCGGAAGCCTCTGAAGAGCTTTCCTCCGAGACGCTGCAGGCCGCAAAAACAAAAGCTGCAACTACCGCTAACCCAAAACAAACAACCCGTTTCAAAATAAAAACCAACCTCCTCAAATAATAAAGCTGGCCTTCATTATACCCCTTTCACCGTCCGGACACAAGCGCTTTCCGGAAGCAGTCCCCCCTCCCGGCAGCGCCAAGCAGCCCGCCTTCCTTCCAAAGCCGCCTTAATCATTGCGGAAATCCTCCACCACCTGCCCGTCCGAAATACGGATAATCCTCCTGGCAGTTTGGGCAATCTCATCGTCGTGGGTAATCAGGATAATAGTATGCCCCTCGGCCTGCAGCTCCCCCAAAATCCCCATTACCTCGGTGCCGGAGTGGGAATCCAGGTTGCCGGTAGGCTCGTCGGCCAAAATCACCGGGGGCTTTGCGGCAATGGCTCTTGCAATAGCCACCCTCTGCTGCTGCCCGCCGGACATCTGATTTGGCTTATGATCCAGCCGGTGCCCCAGCCCCACCCGGGTCAGGGCATCCACCGCCAGCTTTTTCCGCTCCGCCTTGCCAATACCCCTGTAAATCAGCGGCAGCTCCACATTCCCCACGGCAGAAAGGGAGGGAATCAGATTAAACCCCTGAAAAACAAACCCAATCTTATTATTCCGGATATCCGAAAGCTGGTCGTCGCTCATTTTGGAAACATCCTGTCCATCCAAAAAATACTCCCCGGAGGTAGGCACATCCAAGCACCCCAGCATATTCATCAAGGTGGACTTCCCCGAGCCGGAGTGCCCCACAATGGCAATAAAGTCGCCATATTCCATAGTCAGGGAGATGCCGTCCAGCGCCCGCACCTCATTTTCGCCGGGGTTATAAATCTTATACACATTGCGGATGTCAATCAAAGCCGGCAAATCGTTCACGCTCCTTGCAGCAAAATACCCTTTTAGTATCGCTCAATTTTGCAAAGAAATAATGCTTCTTATGTGTACAAAGCAAAAATTTTTTAGCTTGGCGGACGTCCTGCTGCCAAAAACCCCCTACCTCTTCCCGGTAGAGCCCCAACCCCCAGCGCCCCGCCGGGTTTCGGAAAGCTCTTCCGCCTCCTCCAGCTCTGGGGTAGCCACCGGCATAATTACCAGCTGAGCAATCCTGTCTCCAGGCTGGATGGTATACGGCTCCCGGGCGTGGTTAATCAGCCCCACCTTCATTTCCCCCCGGTAATCCCAGTCCACCACGCCCACGCAGTTTGGCAAAGTAACCCCATACCGCACCCCCATGGAGCTGCGCACAAACACAAAGCCCCCATACCCCGGCTCCAGCTCAATGGCGATACCGGTGGGCACCAAAGCCCTTTCCCCGGGATTCAGAGTAAGCGCTTCGTCCAAACAGGCGGCAAGGTCGTACCCCACGCTGCCCTCGGTCGCCCTGCACGGAGGAACAGCGTCCTCCCGTAATTTTTTATACTTCATTCTGCAGCATCCTTTCTTTTTTAGGGACGCAACTGCCCTTTTTGTTCTCCATATTCTCCTCAAAAGCCCCTTTGCAGTCAAGGCTTTCTCGCCAGTTGTAAATCAATGGTATCATAAATGGTAATCTCCCCGCCAAACCGGTTAATAGCCTCTCCAATAGCGGCATAAAACGCTGTCCGCACCGGCTCGTCCATCGCAATATGGTCAGAGTAAGTGCCCAACAGCGCCTGATACTCCTGAGCGGAAAACGTCCGTGTTCTGGTATACAGCTTCCAGACGATATCGGTAAACCCGTATTTTCCCGCAATTTCCGCCCGCTTTTGCGCCTGCTCCCCACTATACTCCTGCAGCTTGGTCGGCTCCTTCTTATAAAAGGGGTAGTAATACTTGGCATAAGCCTGGTCTATCGCTTCCGAAAGCTCCGGCTTCCCCTTATCCCGAAAAGGATGGTTTGCAAACCGGGCAAAAACGCCGCCCTTTTTCAGCAGGTCAAACACCTTGGGATAGCCTACCTCCTCCGGCACCCAATGGAAGGCCGAAGCGGAATAAATCAAATCCATCGAGCCGCTTTCGGCAGTAAAGTCCTCAAACTTGGCGGTTACTGCCGCAAATCCGGGGAACTCCCGGAACTTCTCTCTGCAAAGCCTTGTAAAGTTCTCCCCATATTCTACAGCGGTTACCTGGCAGCCTGTCTGCAAAACGGGCAAAGTAGCCTGCCCGCCGCCGATGCCCACCTCCACCGCCCGGCTCCCCGGCCCGATGGCGCCATAGCGAAAAACATCCTCATACAACTCCTGCGGATACCCCGGCCGCAGCTTTTCATACTGCTTTGACACCGTGTCAAAGGTCCACCCCAGGCCCCTATTCGGCTTGTCAACCTCCTGATGCTCCCATCCCTGCCGTTTTTCTGTCTGCACAAAAATCCTCCTTCCCCTTTCCCGGGGACGTAAGCACATCCCCACGCTCTCACGTCTTAAAATAAAAATGCACCGCCAATCTGCTCAGCGGCGCATTATAGACGCAAAAAATCCAATTCCCCTTACAGGAATTTTTCAAAATTGTTTCACGTGAAACATTACAGAACCCCTTCTCCCTGCAAACCGCCGGCTATTTTGAAGACAGCCGGCAAAAGTTCTTACTGCAATATGAAAATCGCTCCCGCAGGGAGGGTTCTTGCACAAGTCCCTATTACCTTTTATTTCAAGCCAATCTTAGCCTTTAGCATTGATAATATTCCGCCAATCCAGGTCTCCATGCTCCAGGGCGTGGATCAAAGCCTCAGCCGTGGCAATATTGGTGGCTACCGGGATGTTGTGAACATCACACAGCCGCAGCAGATTGGCCTCGTCCGGCTCGTCGTTTTTCGCCAGAATCGGATCCCGGAAAAACAAAAGCAGGTCAATCTCATTACAGGCAATCCGGGCGGCAATCTGCTGATCTCCTCCCTGGAAGCCGCTTAAAAATTTGAAAATATCCAGCCCCGTAGCCTCTGAAACCAGCTTACCGGTTTTATTTGTGGCACACAGGTTGTGCCGGCTTAAAATCCCGCAATAGGCAATACAGAACTGTACCATCAGTTCTTTTTTGCTTTCGTGGGCAATCAGTGCAATATTCAAGGCGATTTCCTCCCTGTTCTTTTTTACAATTATTGATCCTATATCCGCAAAGCCCATAGAGCAGCATGCCTGTAAGCTTTGCCAAGCTTTCCCCAAACGCACCGGACGTAACTGCGCAGTCACGTCCCCAAGCCAAACCCGAGGGCCCAGCCCGCCAAACCAGTGCCGCCTGGCTTTACCGAACCGCTAAGGGCCGGTACTCCCCCAGCACTCTGGCCGCCAGATTTTCAAAGGCCTGTGCCGCCTTGCAGTCAGGCAAAAGCATTTCTCCCTTTGCCATGGCCCGCAGCACCCCTTCGTCCTCGGGAATTACGCCGATCAGCTGCACCCCCACCTGGTCGATCACTTCGTCCAGATCCGGCAGCAGCTCCAGCCGCTGATACCGGGCCTTTACCCGGTTGATCACCAGCCGCTGGTTTTCTATCCCTTTGGCGGAAAGCAGCCGGGAAACCTGAAACCCGTCCCTTGCCGCAATAGGATCCGGGGTTACTACCACCAGCGCCCGGTCCGCTATCTCCATACCGATCTCAAACCCCTGGCTAAAGCCGGCAGGGGCGTCGATCAGCAAAAAGTCAAAATGTCCTCCCAGCCCTCGGAACAGCTTGAGCAAATGCTCTGTTTCCAAGCCTGTCCAACGGGAAACCGGCGCCGGGAACAAAAACAGCTCCGGCGCAATGTCAGAAGAAACCATCGCCTGGGCAGGCTCGCACCGGCCAAGAATCACATCGCTGATATCATACACCACTTTGTCGGAAACGCCCATCATCAGGTCCAGCCCCCGCAAGCCGGCATCCAGTTCTACGATCAAAGCCGTTTTTTTGCGCGCCGCCAGCGCATACCCCAGGCAAACACAGCAGCTGGATTTACCCACGCCGCCCTTGCCGGAGGTTACCAAAATAATTTCAGCCACAAGAAGCTCCTTACCTTACTGTTCACCAATTTCTTTGCCGGCTGCTTTTTGTGCCCGGTAAAGCGTGGCCCCACATAATAGGCAGCTGTCCGGCTTTTGATAAAAAGCCATCGCCTTCAGGGGGATATCCTTTATTATTTTACCACATTTTACAGTGGTTTCCTATACCCTTTCATGAAAAACCCAAAGGGGTGCGTCCAATTTTTCCGGGGTGTTCTTTGTGCAAGTTGTACAATTCTCGTACATATTTCACAAAAGTATTCAAGATAAGCCTTAATTTATAAAAAATACGTGAAAAAATATCGTTTTTTTGACATTGTTTTTCCCGCAGTCCTCGCTCTTGGGGGAAGCACCGGAATTAGCTTATCTTCTCTTTTCCCGGGGAGCGCTTTCATCCGCTGTCCCTCTCGCTTTTTTTCGATTTTGGTGAGCAATTGCACTAAAAGCCCCCTGTTTGGAGGGCTTTCTCTGCCTTTATTCCTCGCTTGGAACCGCCGGGGCCTGCTCCCCGTCAACCGGTATTTCCATGGGGGACAGCTCTCTCCCCTCCGGTTGGTCCGCCGGATCTTGAATTCCAAAATAGGCGTTATAAATCTTCCGCACAATGGGGGCGCAGGATTCACCGCCGCCATATTCCACAACCACGGCAACAGCAATTTCCGGGTCGTCCGCCGGGGCAAAGGAGATAAAGGTGGAGTTGGTATAGATATTGTCTATCTGGGGGCTGCCGGTTTTTGTGGCCACCTTTATGGGGTAGTCCGCAAAGCCGTAGGTGGACATCTGCATCATACCCTCAGTAACCACCTGAAATACCTCAGGCGCGACGTCCATTTGGCAAATAACCTCCGGCTGGGTCTCCCGAATGATACTATCACAGTTATAGGTGTTGACAGACTGAATGAGGTGAGGCTTCATCCGCACCCCTTTATTTGCAATGGTTGCGGCATAACAGGCCAGCTGCAAAGGGGTTGCCGCTGTGTCTGACTGGCCGATGGATGCCTGAATGACGTTGCCGGGTGTCCAGGTATTGCCCCACGCGGCGCTCAGCTCCGGGCTTGCAAGACGTCCTGTTTCCTCATACAGCTCGATGCCGGTTGCCTGGCCGAAGCCAAACCAGGTGCTGTACCGGTTAATTGCCTCAATGCCCAAACGCCTGCCTACGTCATAAAAGAAAATATTGCAGCTTTGCATAATGGCGTTGCGCACGGAGATTTCCCTATGATAGCCGGTACAGCCGGGTTGATAGTCCTCATAATAGGTATACCGGCCCTGGCAGTCCACTGTGGAGGTGGGGGTGATAATCTCCTCCGCCAGCGCCGCAACCGAAACACCGGGCTTATAGACGGAGCCAGGAGTATAAAGCCCCTGCAGCGCCCGGTTAAACAGCGGAGTAAGGGGATCTGACGCCAGTTCAGAGTAATTTTGCCGGTAGGTGCCCAAGTCATAGCTGGGATAGTTGCCCAAAGCCTTTACTGCCCCGGTTTTTACTTCTATTACAACGGCAACGGCCCCTCTGGCCTCCTGTCCCCGGGTAGGCTCGGCATGCTCCCGGAGGTAGAGAACCTGCTCCTCCAGTGCGTCCTGAACAGCCCTTTGCAGATCCATATCCAAAGTAAGCTGAATGGTATGGCCCGGAATGGTTTCCTGCTCGTCCTGAATATCCACTACAATGCCGTTTTCCATATAGATCAGCTGCTTGCCGTCCTGACCCCGCAGTTCCTGCTCAAAAGCCCGCTCCACGCCGTCCTTTCCTATAACGTCGTTCATCTGGTACCCCAGCTTGCGGTATTCCTCGTATTCCTCCCGGTACAAGGGGCCGATCTGACCAATCACCCAAGGCGCCAAATCCCCTGAGAGATAATGCCGGGTGGTGCTTTCCTTCTCCCGCACCCCAGGGAACTGGCTGTTCCTCTCACTGATTTTGGTGATCATCGTTTTGGAAACGTCGGCCGCAAAGGTGTAGGACACATTTACCGAGTAGCCCTGCCGCTCCATCTCGTACCGCACCCCTGCCAGCATCCGGCGGGTTTGGGGGGAGTAATCCTCCAGGCCATACCGTTCCGCCATTTCGTCCAATACATTGGCGACGGTAGCCCAGCTTTGCAGCCCCATATCCTCCCGCAGCCGCTGAATATCACTTTCCCGCCCCTCCAAAAAGACAAAGGGCGCCTCAGAGGTAATAGGCAGGTTATCAATCCACTCCTGCCCCTCCTCCTCAAACAGGGCAAACAGCCGGAGGATAATCTCATTCTCCTCCCCCTTGGGCATATAGGCCTTTTCAAAAATCACATCATAGCAGATCTCATTTACCACCAGCGGGGTACCGTTGCAGTCCACCATTTCCCCCCGGGCCGCCTTTAGGGTGCGCTCCAGGCTGCTGGTGCTTTGGGCCTGAGCAGCATACTGCTCCCCCTTTACAATCTGCATATCCGCAAGGCACAGGCCGTATAGGAAAAAAATCAGCGCAATGCCTCCCGCCAAAAGAAAAATACGGGCATTAAACGAAGAACGGTTCATACAGCATCCTTTCTTATCTCATAATTCAAAGCTCCGCCGTCCTATTGCTCCAGCTTCTGCCGGAACCAGTGGACAAGCCGCTTCCAAAGCCAAAAATACAAAGGCGTAAGCAGGGTGGAATACACCGCCACCCAAAAAGCCTCTTTCCAGAACAGCAATCCTACCTGCTCATATCCCCAAAACACATACTGAAAGAAAAACCTGCCCAGGCTCCGCAGGGTCATAACCGCTCCTACCAGCATAAACGCGCTGGAAAGATTTTGCCGCAGCAAATAAATAACCAGCAGCCCGGCAGCCACGCAGCAAACCAGGACAAAGATTCCGTCATAACCGAATAGGGAGAAAGCTGCGGTATCACACAAAAGCCCTGCCAACGCGCCATACAGCCCGCCGATAAACTCCCCCTCAAAGCAGGCCAGCACCACCGCCGCCGGGATCAGCAGCACCGGCTTTACCTCATACACGGTAAACAGCCCGGGAATATTCTGTAAAACATATAGCAGAACAAATATCACAAAATACAACGCGTATTTTAATACCAACCATTTTTTTCGATGCTCCATCGCAAACCTTCCTTGTCCGGCGCGCCGTTATTTCAGGGGACAAGACAGCGCCCATTGGTTTTGCCCATAGAGAAAAAGCTTCCCCCCGGTCCAGGCGGCCTACTGGCCGGCGCTGTCCGAAGAACTGCTGTTTTGAGAGCTGCTTTGCTCCAGAGCCTCGGTTTCACTGGCCTGGCCCGCAAAGCTTTTAATCACCAGTACGTCCTTGACGGTTTTAATCTCGCTGGAGGGGGTGATCACCGCATACATGGAAACCCCATGGCTTTCCACCTCCACCTGATCCACGGTGCCTACCATCAGCCCTTTGGGGAAGATACCCCCAATGCCGGAGGTTACAATAATGTCCCCTGCCTGTACACCGCATTCCCTGTCCAAATAGGCCAGCTTGCACTTGCCGTTCTGGTACAGCTCCACGGTACCCATGGCAATACCGGTATCCTGGGTACGGATATCCTGGCTGCCCACCCGGATAGAGGGGTCCAAAATGGTAATCACCTTGGAATAGGTAGGATTCAGCTCGTCAATATAGCCCACCAGCCCCGCAGAGGTGATCACAGGATCCCGCAGGGCCAGGCCATCCAAAGAGCCCTTGTCGATAGTAAAGGAGTAAAACCGGTCGTCCGGAGAGCGCCCGATTACCGACGCCAGCTCAAACTGGAAGTCCATATTTTTATCTTTAATCTCCAAAAACTGCTTATATTGCTCGTTTTGGTGCTTATAATCCTCATAATCAATCATCTGGTTACGCAGCTGCTCAATTTCCTTCTGCAGGGCTTCGTTTTCCTCCTTAATTTCCTGGGCCCGGAGGAAGGTGCCCAAAAAGTCAGCAATCCGGCCGGAAAGCTGGGCAGAAGCCTTTTGCAACGGCTCGGTAATTACGCCCAAAGTATAGCTGCTTACCGTGCCTAAGCCGCCCATATATGCCGCCCGAAGCAGAAACCCGCCCATGACGATCACCACGCCCAGCAAAATTTTAAAGCGGGCGCTTTTAAAAAAATCCTTCATTCCGGCATGCTCCTTTCTGCGGTAATTTTAGGGGGGACGCAACGGCAGGCAAAGCTTACATCAGCCGTTTTTTGCCTGCAAAAAATACCTGAAAGCACAGGCAAACAAGGCAGGTGCTCACGTCCTGAAAATTACAAAAAGAAAAGAGCTGTAGCCCCGCCGCAGAGGGGAGGGGATTTTAAACTGCCGCTCCGTCCCTGCGCCAAAACCGCTGTTAGCTCTTTTCCTCTTCCTTTACCCGGGTTCTTAGTATCTTCTGTCGTCCTCCGAGAGAACCTCCCGCAGCCGTTCAATATCCTCCAGCACCTTGCCGGTGCCTGCCGCTACACAATCCAGAGGATTTTCCGCAATATAGGCGGGCATACCGGTTTCCTGGGAAATCAGGATGTCCATACCCTTGAGCAGCGCGCCGCCGCCTGCCAGCACAATACCATGATCAATAATATCGGCCGAAAGCTCCGGCGGGGTACGCTCTAATGTGTTCCGAATCGCCTCCATAATCAGCGCCAGAGGGTCAGCCAAAGCCTCCCGCACCTCTTCCGGGCTGATATACAGATTTTTAGGCAGGCCATTTACCAGGTTGCGGCCCTTGATTTCCATAGGCTCCTCACCCTCATATTCATGGGCGGAACCAATGGTGATTTTAATATCCTCCGCGGTGCGTTCACCGATCAGCAGGTTATACTTCTTCTTTACATACTGGATAATCGCGGAGTCGAACTCGTCTCCCGCAACCCGTACCGATTTGGACGCCACAATCCCCCCCAGGGAGATTACCGCAACCTCACTGGTACCGCCGCCGATATCCACCACCATGCTGCCGGTAGCCTCAGCCACAGGCAGGCCTGCGCCAATGGCAGCCGCCATAGGCTCCTCAATTACCGCAACGCTTTTGCAGCCGGCTTTTTCCGCCGCTTCCTTTACAGCACGCCGTTCTACCTCGGTAACGCCGGAGGGAATGCAGATAACCGCATGGGGCCGCGCAAACAAAGAGTTTTTGAATACCTTTTTAATAAACAGCTGCAGCATGCTGGCAGTAATATCAAAATCCGCAATAACGCCGTCCCGCAGGGGGCGCACCGCTACAATGGAGCCGGGGGTTCTGCCGATAACATCCTTTGCCTCCTGCCCTACATAGCGGACGGTATCGGTACGGGTATCCACCGCCACAACCGACGGCTCCCGCATAATGACACCCTTGCCCTTCATAAACACCAGAGTGTTGGCAGTACCCAGGTCCACACCGATGTCCTTGGAGAAAAGCCTTGAAAAAATACCCATGTTCTGTCCCTCTCAATCTTTATTCCTGAAAAAGCGGCCCCTTTTTTGGGGGAACCACTGATTTTCCTTTATTTTTTGCTCCCTTTTGCCATGTATATGGGTGCTTTTCCGGGCATATCCCTCCAACTGCCCCGCCTGTTTTTCAGGGGACGGCAGCGGGCCGTTTGGTGCAGCCGCTTTTTCTCTGTTTTGGTGCCGAAAAAAACAACACACAAAGCGCAGGGTTCCGAAACGTTGCGGAAAGGGAGATCCGCGGCGTTTACCCCCGGGCTTTTGCAAAACGGGAAGGCGCTTCGTCCAAAAAGTACCACACATAGAATATTATACTCTCTGTTTCGGGATTTCTCAACAGATAATTTCCTTATTTTTTCATTTTTTATAGTTTGTTCAAGAATTTCAGAAAAATCCTGGCGTTTTGTTTCCAAAAAGCGGATTATTTGTCAAAAATCATGCCCATAGCCTTCAGTTTTTGCTTTAAGGCCGCAACCGGCAGGCCTACTATATTGGGGTAGCTGCCCTGGATTTCCTTTACCAGCAGCATGCCTGCCCCTTGGATGGCGTAGGCTCCCGCCTTACCCATAGGCTCTCCGGTAGAGAGATAGCTGTGGATTTCCTGCTCTGTCAGCGGGTAAAAGGTAACCCGGGAGCAGCAGCAGAAAGCCTCCTGCCTGGCCCCCCAAAGGATTGCCGTACCGGAATAAACCTGATGGGTTTTGCCGGAAAGGCTGCGGAGCATCCGGGCGGCGTCGGCCTTGTTGGCAGGCTTGCCGAAAATTTCATTTTCCAGCGCTACCACAGTATCTCCGCCAATGACAAGCAGCTGCTCCGGGGAGAGAGAGGGACTATTGGCGCCGTTGACAAGGCGGTTGTACACCTCTGCTGCTTTTTCCAGCGCCAGGCGGGTGACGAGCTGCTCCGGGGGTTCGCCTGGCCGGCGGGATTCCTCCCCTTTTGCGGGGATTACCTCAAATTCAGGAAAGATATACCGCAGCAGCTCCTGCCTTCGGGGAGAGTTAGAGGCTAATACAATCCGCATCATGATGGTTCTCCTTTTATACTCGGGCTTCCTTATATCTATAGAAACGCCGGTCGATCAATTTTTTTTACAAAAAAGCTATTTCAAACCCTTACAACCAAAAAAATCCACAGCAACATTTCAATCGTTCCTGCAAGGAACGTACCTCCACTATTTACTATTCACTATTACCTTTTACTTAAAATTAAAGTCCACCTGATAGCTTTCCTCCACCACCAACGGCGTGTAGCCGTGAAGCCGGCACTGCTGCAGATACCAGGCGTTATCCCGAAGCAGCAGTTCTTTGGTGCAGTAGCTGTCGTCCTGCCGCTGCTCAATATCGCTGGCATGGAGCTTGATGTCGTCAAAGTGGCCTTCAATATAGCTTTGGGACAACACCAGGCAAACGTACCGGATTTCCTTGCGGTAAGCTTCGTCAAAATCCTGCTCCCAGCCAAAGGGGATATAGCAGCCTTCTATAATCAGGTGCTGGTTGTTCTCAACCGCAGTTTTGATCATCTCCCGAACAATGGGCCACAGGTAGCCGGTAAGCTCCCGGTCATCTTCGGGGGTAAGGGCGGTTTGGCCGCTACGGATCAGCCCCATTTTCAAAAGATCCAGGGAAAGGCAGGGGTAATGGTACCGCTCCAGCAGCTTTTGGGCCAGCACGGTTTTGCCGGTGTGGGACGCGCCGGTAATTAAAATAACCATAGTAATCTCCTTTTTGGGGGACGGGACTGCTCTTTTGTTCCCCAGCACAGCCCTTGGGGCTTTGGGTGATTAGGGGCGAGCATCCCACAGATTTCCTGTCGGGATTTTGTAAGAATCTCCGGATTCAAGTGCTCCTCAACATAAAACCTGCTGCCGGTAAAGCTGTGAAACCGGAACAGCTGGTCATGGCAGCAAAAGGTTTCAAACAGGCGGTTTTTTTCGTATGCGCCGGAATAAATCCGGGCGCCGTAAACAGGCAGCAAAAAGGGAACCGTTGTGAACATTCTGAAATCTGCTCTTTCGTCCAAAGAACAAAGCAACATGGGAAAGGTGCCGTAGCATCCGGATTCAATCACCAGAATTTTGGGTGCGGCTACCGGCTCAAGCAGCTGCCTGAGGGCCTTCTCCACTGCGGGGAACTGCCGGATACGCTTTTTTATCTCTCGGCGGCTGTAGTCTAAGAACTCCTGTTCCTGCTCCATACCGCTTTCCAGCGCTTCAAAAAATACGGCGCGAATATGGTCGTCCAAATGGGGGGCAGAGGAGAGACTGTCCACAAATTTGCGGCCTATCAGCCATGGATAGAGGTTTTCTCGCCCTGCCGCCTGATAGTACAAGAAGGGCAGCAAAGTGTCCCGCAGGAGAAAGACATAGGCGGTATCGTCCCGATAGCCAATCCAGGCGCAAAACCGCTCCAGCTCCCCTAAAAAGGGGCTTCGGGAGGGCTGCCCGCACTGCCCCGGGGATTTTCGCAGACCTTTCAGATAAGCGGTAAGCTCCTGAGGGGCACCGTATTCCCCCTCCGGCCGCCGAACCGCAGGCAGGGGAAAGGGAGCTTGCCCCCAAGCGGTAAGCAGGCGCTTCAGCCGCGTAACGCCGGAAAAGGTTTCTTCCATCTGCTGGTTCAGGGCGGTGTAGCCCTCGTCCAGCAGGTCATCCAGCATTTTTAGAAGCTGCTTTGCCTCATAAACGGCGGCCGGGGTTAGGGGCTCCGTTTCATATTGCTCTATTTTTTCCCGGTAGTAACGCAGGCTGTAGGATAAAAAGCCCATGGCTTACTTTAGGCACCTCCGTTATCCTTTGTTTGGCTGCCGGTGAGGACAGCAAAGCCCAGGGGAGGCAGGGTATCATTCTGGAAGCTGCCGTACAGCAAATCCTCCTGAGAAATAAACTCCGGCAGGCTTAAGGCCTGGGTGACAGAGGACCGGTTGACTGCAGTAATCACCCAGCGGCTGCCCAACCGGCGCATATAGGCGCAAAGGTTATCGTGGAACACAATGGGGATAAACTCGCCTTGGGCAAAAAGCTCCCGGTTCTCCTGCCGCAGTTTGCCTAAGCGCTTGAAATGCTCCAGCAGCTCTATATCCATGGAGTCCCAGGGGAAGCAGCAGCGATTAAAGGGGTCTTTGTAACCTACCATGCCCACTTCGTCCCCGTAATAAAGGCAGGGGGTGCCGGGCAGGGTGTACTGCAGAATGCTTGCAAGCATTAAAAGCTCCCGCCCTATGCAGTATTGGACAGTGGTGAGCTGCTGGCGCTGTTCCTGCCATTCCCGGCCGTTTTCTCCGGCAGGCTCGCCCCCTAAGGCGGTAATGGCCCGTTCGGTATCATGGGTACCCAGGGAGTTCATCAGGCAACTGATGACTTGTGGAGGGTAGTTTTCCAAAATGTTCAAAATCTGGTCGTAAAAAGCCTTACCCCCGCCATACCGCACATAATGGAGGATAGCGTTCTGATAAGGGTAGTTCATCACGCTATCCAGCTGTTTGCCCAGCAGGTACCTCCGCCGCACGCTGTAGCTGATTTTGTTGGAGGCATCCTCCCAAACCTCCCCCAGCACCAAAGCCTGGGGGTTTACCCGTTTGACGGTTTCATTCACCTTGTCTAAAAACGCATCGGGCAGCTCGTCGGCAACATCCAAACGGTAGCCGGAGCCCCCAAGCTTCAGCCATTTTTCCAGCACACCGTTTTCCCCGCAGATGAAGTTCATATAATCGGGATTGGTTTCTTCCACTTCCGGCAAGGTTTTAAAGCCCCACCAGGAGGCGTATTTCTCCGGAAAGCTCTCAAACCGGTACCAGCCGGCATAAGGGCTCTGTTGTGACTGATAGGCTCCGGTTTCCGGGTAGCGGCCCTCCCGGTTAAAGTAGCGGCTGTCGCTGCCGGTATGGCTGAAAACGCCGTCAATAAAAACAGAGATGCCCAGCTTTTTTGCCGCGGCGCACAGGGAGGAAAAATCCGCCTCGTCCCCTAAAAGAGGATCAATTTTGCAGTAATCGGCCGTATTGTAGCGGTGGTTGGAATGGGCCTCAAAAATAGGGTTCAGGTAAATGGCAGTAACGCCAAGCTCCTTTAGGTAAGGGAGCTTTTGCTCAATGCCCTTCAAGTCGCCTCCCATATAGTCGGAGTTGGTAACCTGGCCCTTTTCGTCCGGGCGCCATTCCGGCGGGGTTCCCCAGGGCTTCAGCTTCCGGTCAGCGGGAACATCCTTTTTAGGCGCGCCGCTGTTATAAAAACGGTCCGGGAAAATCTGATAAATTAAGCCGCCTTTAAGGAACTCCGGGGTTTGAAAGTCCTTATCATAAACGGTAAGCTGCCACAGGTCGCCCCGGTTATCACAAAGCACCCCCTGGTGATCCTGATTTTTGCAGATATACCGGTACCGGCCCTCCTCCTCAAACCGGAAGCAGTAAAACAGCAGGGCCGGTTTTGGGGAGATATACTCCACCCGGTAAATGCTGGAGACAGTGGTGCAGTCCTCAAAAATCATGGGATAGGCCTGAGGATCGTCCCAACGGTCGGCCTCAAAAACCAGCAGGCATGGGTTGGTTGCCATAGAGGATACCGGCAGATGTACCCGGAAGGATACCGGCTGATGGTCTGCTACTGCGCCAAAGGGGCTGCGGAACCAGCTGCTGCCGCTGTTGAAGATGGTAAAAGACATAAATCATCCCGTTCCTTTATTGTTACAAAATGTTTTGCTGGGACGTAAGCGTAACCGGCAGATTCCGGCGCTTTAGGGAATGCCCGCCCCAGTTCCGGAGAAGGAGGCCAAGCGCGATGTCCCGCGGGAAAAAGCCGTACCAAAGCCGTTTTATAGGACGTAAGTGCAGCCGGGCCGCCCCAGCGCTTTTGGAAAACCCGCCCCGGCGCCGGAGAACAGAGCCAGGCGCGATGTCCTGAAAAAACTGCCCGGTAAGCCTTGGCTTACAAAACGGAGCAAGGGACGGAAGGAGCCTGACGCGCCCTTTCCGCCCCTTTTTTGTATCGGTTATGTTAGTTCAGGTGCCAGATAGTGTTGGCGTAGTCCCGAATGGATCTGTCGCTGCAGAAAATGCCGGACTGGGCGATATTCTTCAGGGACATCCGGTTCCAGACATACTTCTGGTTGTAAAGCTGCTCGATCTTTTGCTGGGCCTGGCGGTAGGATTCAAAATCCGCCAGCACCATATACGGGTCGTTGTATACCAAGGAGTTGGCAATATCCACAAACTGCTTGCCGCCAATGCCGGCGTACAAAAGGTCAATCGCCCGCTTAACCACGGGATTGGTATGGTAAATTTCCTGGGGATTATAGCCGGTTTTACGGACGTTGACCTCCTCGGTTTTCATGCCGAAGATTACAATATTTTCGTCCCCTACCTGCTCCCGGATTTCCACATTGGCGCCGTCCAGGGTGCCTAAGGTGATCGCTCCGTTGAGCATCAGCTTCATGTTGCCGGTGCCGGAAGCCTCGGTGCCTGCCAGGGAAATCTGCTCCGAAACATCAGCCGCAGGCATCAGCAGCTCGGAAAGGGTAACTCGGTAGTCCTCCATATAAACTACCTGCAGCTTTTTGCTGATCACCGGGTTCTTCTCAATTTCTTTGGAAAGGGTGCACAGCAGGCTGATAATCTGCTTGGCCATATGGTAGCCCGGGGCAGCCTTTGCTCCAAAAATAAAGGTTCTGGGGGTGATATCCGCTTCCGGGTTATCCAGCAGCTGCTGGTACAGGCTGATGATATGCAGGGCGTTCAGGTGCTGGCGCTTGTACTCATGCAGGCGCTTAACCTGGACGTCAAAGATGGAATCGGTATTTACCGCTACGCCGTAATTCTGCAGCATATAGGCGGCAAACCGCTTTTTGTTGTGGTTTTTGATGGTGGTAAGCTGGTTCAGCACCTTTTTGTCGTCCAGATACTGGTTCAGCTTGGTAAGGTTGGAAAGATCCTTGAGGAAATCCTCTCCGATCAGCTTTTCAATCAAAGCGGTAAGCTCCGGGTTTGACTGATACAGCCACCGCCGGGACGCAATGCCGTTGGTAACATTCTTAAACTTTTGGGGGGTAATCTGGGCGAAATCCTTAAACAGATCATCCTTGATGATTTCAGAATGGAGCTTGGAAACACCGTTAACGCTGTGGCATACCGCTACGCACAGGTTTGCCATGCGGATCTGATGGTCAGCACAGATGGCCATGCGGGAAATTTCCTCCATGGACTTGTGGTGCTTGTTAAACAGCTCCTGACAAAACTGCTCGTTAATTTCGTGAATAATCTGATGGATACGGGGCAGCAGCTCCCGGAACATCTCCTCATTCCAGCGCTCCAGCGCCTCGCTCATAACGGTGTGATTGGTGTAGGCGAAGGTTTGAGAAACAACCTCCCAGGCATCGTCCCAGCTGTAGCCGCAGTCGTCCATTAAAATGCGCATCAGCTCCGGAATGGCCAGGGTGGGGTGGGTATCGTTAATATGGATAGCGTTTTTCTCCGCAAAATTTTCCAGGGTACCGTAGGTATCCATATGCCGGCGGATAATATCCTGCATGGAGGCCGCCACCAGGAAGTACTGCTGCCGCAGCCGCAGCGCCTTGCCCTGAGGATGGTTGTCGTTGGGGTACAGCACCTTGCTGATCAGCTCTGCCGCAAAGTTAGTGCCTACGGCGGTGGTGTAGTCGCCCCGGTTAAAGGAGGCCATGTCTAAAGTCTGGCTTTCGGCTTTCCAAAGCCGCAGCACACTTACAGCGTCAGAATCATAGCCGGAAATATACATATCGTAAGGCACCGCTGTGACGGTAGTGTAATTTTTGTGGCTCACATGGTGGTAATTTTTATCCCAAAACTCATCTACCTGCCCGCCAAAGTGGACATCCACCGCAATTTCCGGCCGGGGCATCAGCCAAACATCGCCCCCGGGGAGCCAGTTGTCAGGCAGCTCGGTCTGCCAGCCGTCCACAATCTTCTGCTTAAAGATGCCAAATTCATACAGGATAGAATACCCCATGGCCGGATAGCCTGTGGTAGCAAGCGCGTCCATAAAGCAAGCCGCCAAACGGCCCAGGCCGCCGTTGCCAAGGCCTGCGTCCGGCTCGTGCTCATACAAATTTTCCAGCTTAACGCCCAGCTCCTGCAGCGCTTTTTGAAAAGGCTCTGCCAGCTTGAGGTTGTAAATGTTGTTTTTGAGGGAGCGCCCCAGCAAAAACTCAATACACATATAGTAGATGCGCTTTCTTCCCTCCAAGCTGTATTTCGCTTTGAAGTTGCGCTTTTTCTCCCGCAAAATTTCCCGCACCACATTGGCACAGGCTTTGTAATAAATGGCGTTGGGGGCGTTTTCCGGCCTTACAGAAAATTGTTCTACCAGACTTTCGCAAATTTTCTCTTTAATTTCTGCTGCGGTGTACTCATGCTGTGTGCTCATAAGCTTATACCAACTTTCTCTGTAGAATTTGTTGCGAAGGCTTTGCAGGCCTCCGGCAGGAAAAAGAAAAAGTACGGCTGCTGTGCTGCAGCGTTCAAAAAGTTTTGTTTGCAAGGGACGCCGAAGCGGGAAACCGCCGGCTTTCCCCAGTTTCAAAAGCCTATCTTTTTCTATTATAATCGTTTTGTGGCATTTTTGCAATTGTGAAACCGGAAATTTCCTGCATTCTCTGTAATATTTTTAAGTTTTTTTTGGTTTTTGGCTTTTTTCTTTGACGAAAATGTACTATACTGGTAATAGATTAAAGTGATTTTGGACCTTGCGCCCCCTATTTGGGCAGAATGTAGGGGACAAGGCCCTATGATACAGGAGGAAAGCTATGGCGCTGAATAAAGTAAAAATCGAGATTGCCGGTTCCAGATACACTATTGCTACCGAAGAACCCCCGGCCCATGTGCTGGAGGTAGCCCGCCTGCTGGAGGAACAGATGCAAACCCTGACACGGCATAACCCCAATCTTTCTATTTATGACGGAATGGTACTTTGCGCCTTAAACGCTATGGATGAAAAGCGAAAGGCGGAAGAGGACTGCGATAAGCTGCGGCAGCAGATTACAGGATATATTTCTGATGCAGCCAGGGCACAGTCAGAGGTGGAAGAACTAAAGAGGGAAATTGCAAAGCTTAAAAAATAGTGGAGGCAACGGCAAAACGGTTTTAGGCTGGCCTATCAAGCGCCCATGCAAGTTTCTGATTGCATTGGAAACATCGATAATCGGTAAATGGTAATTTGCTGCGCAAAGTACCATGCGAGTTT
>CATJLA010000130.1 GCA_949741215.1 uncultured Oscillospiraceae bacterium | reverse complement strand
GAGGACGAGCCTGAGGAAGAGGACAGCAGCAGTTCCGCGCCTACTGATGAAGTACCGAGCACCCCTGCGAATCCCTCCACCGGAGCCCTGTAAGGAAGGAACGGAAGGAATAGGGGAGAACGGCCGTTTGGGCTGGATCCTTACAAAAAAATGGATCTTCCCGCTCGGTTAAGGTTATTCCCTTAAAACTCTAACTTGCGCTTACGTCCCGGAAGAAAATGCGCGGCGGCTTGCCAAAAGGGGCGCTCCTGTGATAGAATAAAAAGAACATTTGCAAGAACGGAGGACGCCTGTGTACCGGGATTTGACCAAAGGAAATATTACCAAAACCCTGCTTTTGTTTGTGCTGCCTATGATAGCCGGCAACCTGCTCCAGCAGTTTTATAATATAGCCGATACCCTGATCGTAGGCCGCTTTTTAGGCAGAGACGCCCTTGCGGCGGTAGGTTCCGCATACACATTGATGACCTTTCTTACCTCGGCACTGCTGGGGCTTTCTATGGGGGCGGGGGCGCTGTTCTCTCTCTACCAGGGCCGGGGGGACAAGCACCGCCTGCGGTTGGCTGTCCTCCACGCCTTTGGGCTGATTGCCGCCATTACCCTGCTGCTGAATGCAGCGGCTTATCTGCTTCTTCCGCAGATTTTAAGGCTTTTGCAGGTGCCTGGGGAGGTCTATCCCCTGATGCAGGAATACCTGTTGGTAATTTTTGCCGGCATTGCCGCCACTTTTTTATATAACTTTTTTGCCTGCCTGCTGCGGGCCGTAGGCAATTCCGCAACTCCCCTTGTCTTTTTGGGGGTATCGGCAGTGCTGAACATCCTTTTGGACTTGCTGTTTATTCTGGTATTCCCCTGGGGCGTGGGCGGAGCGGCCTTTGCTACGGTTTTGTCCCAGTACCTTTCCGCTTTAGGACTAATGTGCTACACCCTTTTCCGCTGCAGAGACTTGCTGCCTACCCGGAAGGAGCTGCACTGGAACAAGGGGATTCTCAAAGAGATTTACAGCCTTTCTATCCTAACCTGTGTGCAGCAGTCGGTGATGAATTTTGGAATTTTGATGATTCAAGGGCTGGTAAACAGCTTTGGCCCGGTTGTAATGGCTGCTTTCTCCGCCGCTGTAAAAATAGATTCCTTTGCCTATATGCCGGTGCAGGATTTTGGCAACGCCTTTTCCACCTTTGTGGCGCAGAATTACGGCGCAGGCCAGCAGGAACGGATTCGTCAGGGGATTAAAAGCTCGGTGGGGCTTACGTTGGGGTTCTGCGCGGTGGTTTCCACCGCTGTAGTGGTGTTTGCCCGGCCGCTGATGCTGCTGTTTACCCCCGCTCAGGAGACTGAAATGCTGGCGGTAGGTGTAAACTATCTGCGGGTGGTGGGGCTTTTTTACTGGGGCATCGGGTGCTTGTTTTTGCTGTACGGGCTGTTCCGGGCGGTAAAGCGGCCCGGGGTTTCGGTGGTGCTCACCATAATCTCTTTGGGGCTGCGGGTGGCATTGGCTTATCTGTTTGCGCCGGTTGCAGGGGTTGTGGGCATCTGGGCGGCTATCCCCATTGGATGGGTAGCGGCGGACATAACAGGGCTGCTCTATTACCAAAAGCTTTCAAGAGGCGGCACGCTGATGGAACGGGCCTGAGACGATCAGAATGCGCGACGTCCTGCAAAAAAGGCGCCGCTTTGCTTTTGGGACGTAACAGGGCAGGGCATCCCCCGGGCCCTGGGGATGTTTTTGTAATGCAGGAAGGAAGATTGGATGGAAACGCTCCGAATTGGAACGGTGGAAATAGAAAAAACGGCGGCGCTGGCCCCTATGGCGGGGGTGGCGGACAGAGCTTTTCGGCAGATATGCCGGGAGTTTGGCTGCGCCTATGTGGTAAGTGAGATGGTAAGCGCCAAGGGGATGACCTATGGGGATAAAAAGTCGGCAGAGCTGCTGGCGGTTACTTTGGAGGAGCAGCCTATGGCAGTACAGCTTTTTGGGGACGAGCCCTTAACCTTAGCCCGCGCGGCGGAGATGGCTATGGCGGAAGCCCCCAGCATTATTGACCTGAATATGGGCTGCCCCGCCCCTAAAATTGCAGGCAGCGGGGGTGGGTGCGCTTTGATGAAGCGGCCGGAGCTGGCGGCTGAGATTATCCGGGAGGTGGCGGCGGCGGTGCCGGTGCCGGTTACGGTAAAGTTCCGCAAGGGGTGGGATGATCAGACGGTAAACGGCGTGGAGTTTGCCAAAATGGCGGAACAGAGCGGCGCGGCGGCCATTGCCATTCACGGCAGGACGAGAGCGCAGATGTATGCGCCCTCTGCGGATTGGGAGTTTATCCGGCAGGTGAAGGAGAGTGTTTCTGTTCCGGTAATAGGCAACGGGGATGTAGACAGCCCCCAGGCGGCAAAGGCCATGTATGAGCAGACCGGGGTGGATTTGGTAATGGTTGGCAGGGGGGCCATGGGGGCGCCCTGGCTTTTTGAACAGATCAAGGCGTTTTTAGAGAGTGGGGAACTGCTGGAGGAGCCTGCTTTGGAGATCAAGATGGAGGTTATGCTGCGTCATTTGAGGAAAATGGCGGAGTATAAAACCGAGAAGGCGGCTATGCGGGAGGCAAGAAAGCATATTGCCTGGTATATGAAGGGGCTGCGGGGGGCTG
Source organism: uncultured Oscillospiraceae bacterium (assembly GCA_949741215.1). Taxonomy (GTDB): domain Bacteria; phylum Bacillota; class Clostridia; order Oscillospirales; family Ruminococcaceae; genus CATJLA01. The sequence goes on along the minus strand of CATJLA010000130.1, from coordinate 14,556 downwards.
CGGAGTTCCGGCGGATTGCAGGAACGGTTTCCACCTTGGCGGAAGCGGAAGCGCTGGTCGAGCAGGTTTTGGCGGCAAACCGGCAAGACTAATGTTATGGCGCAGGGCTGATCTGGGAGTAGGGGACAACAGTGGAGCAGTTACGTCATAAAAAAGAACGATTGTTTCACGTGAAACATTTTTGCAGAGAAAGGAGGTGCTCCATATGCGGCTTTTGCTGGCAGAGGATGAGAGATCCCTCTCCCGGGCGATTGTAACTTTGCTGGAACGCAATAACTACTCGGTAGATGCGGTTTACGACGGTGTGAAGGCACTGGAATATCTGGAGGCCGGGGAGTATGACGGGGTGATTTTAGACATTATGATGCCCGGGACGGACGGTATCTCGGTACTGCGGAAAATACGGGAACAGGGCAGCCAGCTGCCGGTGCTGCTGCTTTCGGCCAAGGCGGAGGTGGAAGATAAGGTGCAGGGGCTGGACAGCGGCGCAAACGATTACCTCACCAAGCCGTTTCATATTGAGGAGCTGCTGGCACGGATACGGGTAATGACCCGCCCCCAGGCAGCCCAGCCCGGCAATTTGCTGCAGGTGGGCAACCTAACTCTGGACAGGGCGGCCTATACCCTTTCCTCCCCTTCCGGCAGCTTTCAGCTGGCAGGGAAAGAGTTTCAAATGATGGAGCTTTTAATGAGCAATCCCGGCAATCTGATTTCTACAGAGCGTTTTTTGGAGAAGATTTGGGGATATAACAGTGATGCCGAGCTGAGCGTGGTATGGGTGTACCTTTCCTACCTGCGCAAAAAACTGGGGGCGCTCCATGCGGATGTACGGATTAAAGCCACCCGCAATACCGGCTACCGTCTGGAGGAAATCAGATGATTAAAAAATTAAGGCGGAGGCTGATCGGGGCCTCAATGCTTTCACTGTTTACGGTGCTGCTGGTGATTATGGGTACGGTAAATTTATTGAACTATCGGTCGGTACTCAGTCAGGCGGACATGCTGCTGGAGCTGCTGGCGGAAAACGGCGGCAGCTTTCCAAAAGAGGAGCCGCGCCCTTTTCCGGAATTTGACCAGCCGGACAGTCCGCCGGAGGCCCCGGCTTACCCAACCGGTAGACGAGAGCAGCGGCGGCTTTCTCCCGAGGCGCCTTTTGAAACCCGCTATTTTACCGTGGTGCTGGATGACCACGGGGCTGCTGTTTCGTCCGAAATGGGGCGCATTGCCGCTGTGGACGAGGCTGCTGCCATCAGCCTGGCGCAAAAAGCCTGGGGTACCGGCAGAGAACAGGGTACTTTGGGCAGATACCGGTACCAGGTGCAGGCGTTTGAGACGGGCTGCCGGGTAATTTTTTTGGATATCGGCAGGGGGATGGAAACCTTCCGCCTTTTTTTGGGGGTAAGCGTTGGAGTTTCCGCCCTGGGGATAGCCGCGGTGTTTTTGCTGCTGATGGTGCTCTCTCACAAAATTATTGCGCCGGTTTCCGAAAGCTATGAGAAGCAGAAGCGGTTTATTACCGACGCCGGCCACGAGCTGAAGACCCCTCTTACCATCATAGACGCCGACGCCCAGGTGCTGCAAATGGATTTGGGGGAAAACCAGTGGGTGGAGGATATTCAGGCCCAGGTGAAGCGGCTTTCCGGCTTAACGGGGGACTTGATCCTGCTTTCCCGGATGGAGGAGGGGCAAAACCGGCTGGCCATGATTGATTTTCCCCTCTCCGACCTGATTGAGGAAACAGCGCGTTCCTTTGAGGCGATTGCCAAAACCCGGGAGAAAAGATTTTCCTGCCATATTCATCCGCTGCTTTCGTTAAAAGGAGATGAAAAGGCCGTTCAACAGCTGGTTTCTATCCTGCTGGACAATGCCCTGAAATATTCCCCTGCCGGCGGCAGCATTTTTTTAGGACTGGAGCGCCAGGGCCGTTTTGCCCGGCTTGTGGTGGAGAACACTGTGGCGGGGGCCTTGGAAAAAGAGCAGCTAAGGCGCTTATTTGACCGCTTTTACCGTGGGGATCAGTCCCGCAGCAGCCAGGGGTACGGCATCGGTCTTTCGGTTGCAAAGGCAATTACGGAAGCGCACAGGGGTAAAATTTCCGTCCATGTCCCGGAGAAGGACAAGCTGAGAATAACGGTGCTGCTCCCCTTTTAGGCATATGTGCCCCCAAAAGCCCAAGCCAGGTACAAAAACGCCCCGGAATGTGAGCACACTCACACCGGGGCGTTGTTTTTGTGGTTACTATTCCGCTGGCTTCGTGTCACCAACTTTTGGCTGCCAGCTGGTAACGATAAACCCGCTTTGATTATTGCCGGAAAGGGTATATTCCCCTGTTTTTGGCACAGGGGCCTGGGTAAACCCTTCCTCCGCAACAGGAACATAGTAAATTTCATACTCCAGATCCCCCGCCTGGCAGAGCAGATGCTCACCGTTCCAGGGATGTTTTTGCCGGATCCGGTCAAGATATTCCTCCAAAGTAAGATCCAAGGCTTTCATCATGGAGGCATGGGGGCTGCCAACGTACCGAAAGTGCCCAAGCTGGGCCTGGGTACCGGTCTGCTGCTCTTTCCCCTCGGGATAGCGCCAAATAAACCCGTAGCCTGCCGCATGCTGCTGCAGCCATTGGGCATCCTGTGACGTAAGTGTGCCGGCAGGTTCTCCGGCAGAAACAAAGTCCACCGCCAAGCCGGTGTAATGCTCGCTGCTTCCGGCAGCAGCTTCGTCACAGGAGGTTGATTGCCGGGCCGCGTCTTCCTGAGAGCGGTAGGTTGCTTCCACCCAGATAGTTCTGCCGGTTTCTGCCGAAAAAGCCTCCAGCATCCGGTTTAGGGCTTTGGCCGCCCGGGGCAGCAGCTTGCCCTCCGCCGCTTTGTCGGCCCGGGGTTCCCCATGGCTGACAGGGGTAAACTCCTGCTCCTCCGAGGGCGGGATGTAAGGATGCTGGCTGTTTACCAGAATCAAATTGCCTTGATGGATGTCCGCCTCTGTCAGCTGGAGCAGCACGATATGGTTCAGCAAAGCATCTGCATCCTCCGGAGAAGTGGAGCTTTGGGGCAACCGTCTGCTGATTAAGACAATCGCCACTACCAAAAGAACGATGGCAAACCCTTTGGGCACAATGGTTCTTTTGGGGACGGTATCATTATAATATGGCCGATTGGCCTTATTCCACTTGGAGCACCGGAGGGGAAGCGGCCCAGGCGGGATTTCCGGTTTCTGATCCGGCAGGTTTTGGGGAGTCAGCGGTTCTTCCATCTGCACGGTTCTCCTTTTCTATCTTAAAAATGAAGAAAAACTCAAGCTGGTTTGCCCGGGGATTTATAAACACAGACCTACTGAAAACAGAAGCCTGATTCAACAGCAGAATTCCCCTAAAAAGCATAGGAACCAAAAGAGCTGTCTTGTCCCAAAGACTACTGCGATATTTATGGCCTTTCAGGTCTTCTGGGCACTCTGTCCCCAGGGGTTTCCTCCGACCAGTAAATTTCAATCTGATCCCCATTTTGGATCGATTCCAAAAACGCCGCCGGCCGGTGGTTCCGCGTCAGCACAATATCCCCGTGAGGATCTCCCGGGTCAATATCCACCCACGCCAGCAGATGGAAAAACTGATACTCTCCATCCTGTCTGGGCGGCAGAACACAGTCCCTGCCGTTAAACAGAATTCGCAGCGTTCTGCCCAAAACCGGCTGACGAGCTGGCGGAAGCGGAGAGTCTTCCCTCTCAGGAGCTGCTGCCGGCTGAGGCTTTGGCTCCTCTACAGGAACAACGGGCGCTGTCAAGTCAATTTTATCGCCGTCCTGCAGCAATTGGTCAAACCCGGTGCAGGGCACGCCGTTTACCGTAATCTGCTCCGGCTGCTGCTCAAACCCGGCGTTTTCCAGCAAAGAGCCGATCGTGTCGATCTGCTGCACCGTCACCTTATCCATCTGGCGGATCAAATCCTCCCCGTCAGCTGAATTGCCGTTGATCCAAGCCAAAGTACCGGCCGGAACAGGCGCGCCGAACAGCTCTACCTCCATGGGGTTCCATAAATCAGCAATATCCATCAGACGAGGCGCGGCATCCCTGCCGTCAGCCGCGGGGGTAAAAGTGATGCTGTCCCCGGCATTCAAGGGGGTAGAAAGCCCGGCAACCTCGCCGTTTACCAGAATTTCCGCCAGGGTATGCAGCCCGCCCCGGACCCCCCGCCGTTCTCCGTTATATTCATAAATCACATTTTTGCCGGAGTGCCCCATAATCTGCCCATACTGATAGCCTCCCCGGCGCAGCGCTTCCATCACTGTCATGGTAGTGCCCAGCAGGTGCAGCCGCGCTCCATTTACCGAAACTGCCAGCCCCTCGCCATTGCCTTCCGCCTTCATGGCAGTAACAGCAATGCCCACCGGGGTGGCGTACTCGGCGCTTAAATAAGTTTCCTCCGCTTTAATCTGCCGCTTCATATAGTTGCTGCCGCCGGTAGCAACCAGCTTTTCGTCAATGCCCAAAGCCCTTGCGACTAAAGCGCACAGGTTAGGCGTGCGGCTTCCTCCTCCAACCATAAACACGGCCCGGGGCGGCTCGCCGTTAATCCGCAGGATTCCCTCGCCAATCTGCCTCGCCAGGTTCTCAATGGCAGGCAGAAGCTTCTCCATCAGCTCTTGGGCATCAACTGTATAGGCTACCCCTAAAACATCCTCATATTCAATCATTCTTTTGCCGGCGCTTAAAGCAAACTTTATCTGCTCAGCGGTGGAAAAATCCACCAGCAGCTCCTGCATAATCTGCTCGGTGATTTCATCTCCCGCTACCGTCACCATAGTATAGCCGCATATGCTACCTTTATTGGTTACCGCAATGTCGGAGGTTCCTGCGCCTACGTCCACCAAAGCGATGTTCAGCAGATACAGCTCCTTGGGCACCACGGCGCTCATGGCGGCAATGGGCTCCAACGTCATGCTGGCGATAGAAAGCCCCAGCATGGACATGGCGGAATACAAACTTTCTACCACCTCATTGGGCAAAAAGGTGGCAATCAGCTCAATTTGTGCCTGCTTGCCCCGGTGGCCCAGCAGTGTGGAAAAATCGTAGCCATCCAGCTGATAACTGACAATACTGTGCCCCACGCTGCAAAAATCAGCAGCGGCGCCCTCCTCCAGGCTTTCTGCCAGATTCTCATAAGCCTGCTGCAAAGCGGCAGTTTCCAAGGCAGTCATGTCCTTTTCTCCAATGGGGTAGCTGCTGTCCAGCTCCATAGTGCAGACCACCCGCTGGGTTTGCAGCACCCGGCCCGCAGCAGCCACATGCACCTCTGTCAGCGTAACGCCAAGTTCCTCCTCCAGCCGGGCCTTTACCCGGGCAGCCACTCGGGCAGTCTGCTCAATATCCTCAATCTGCCCGTCTACCACAGCGCGGGAGGAATGCTCCTCCGACTGGACGCAGAGCACCTCCAGCATGCCTTCCTGCATCCTGCCCACCAGGCCAATCACACTGCGGGTGCCGATGTCCAAAATAAAAATCAAGTCTTCCGCTTTCATTTTATTATCCTCATTTCTCAGGTTTCAGGTTGCGTTTCTGGCAAATCGGATCTTTTTTTGCTGTTGGCTGAAAATGAAAGCGCACAGTCTCTGCTCCGAATGAGAAGAAAGCCCAATAAATTCGCAGCCAAATAAGACGATGCCGTTTTCCTCCACTTCCCGCCGGACCACAAAGTCCAATATTTCCGTCAGTCCCTCATCCAGGGCAATCCGGAGCCGTAGCTGGTCTCCTACCCCCATAGGAACCTCTGATTCCACCAAAAAGCCGCCTAGGCTGATATCCTTCAAAATAACGGGAGCCCCTGCCATCCGGCCGGAGGGGGGCAGTATCTCCGCCTCATAATCCAGCGCCAACCGGAAAAAGCGGCGTTTTTCATAGTTAGAAAATATCTGCAGATCGGTAAGCCGCAGCACATTTTCGTCGGAAGCTGCAATCTTTCCCGCCATCACCTGCATCCCCAGCCGAGAATTCCGCAGCGAAATTTTAATATGGGTACCCAACTCCAGAATAGGCAGACGTCCCCTGTCCTGATACACCTCCAGCACCTCCGGCTGGTCAGTCACGTTAATTTTTGCAATGGCAATCAGCCGGTTTCCCAAATCGGTCAGCTCACAAACCGAGCCGCTGTACTCCTTTGGAAGCATTTTCCATCCATCTCCCTTTTCTTTTGCCCATTATCTTTTAGCGGCTGCCCGATGGGACCCCCCAGCAATCCGCATTCATCCTTCCAAAATAACTGTCCTTTTCCGTTTTTCATAAATAACTTCTCGCAACGCCAGAGCTTTCATCCTCAGCTTCTGAAAAGTGTTTATTGTTCTGTTTGCAGGACGTCGTTCCGTCCCTTGCCCGGCAAGGGACCCGTCAAACTTCCAGTTCTATTCTCCATCCGGTTTCTCTGCCAAACCGCTTCCGTCCAAAGTGATAAACCGTTTCAGATGCTCTCTGCCCATCTGCCCGTCAAAGGCAACCCGGGAGCTGATTGCGGTAAACAGCGCTGCAGCAACGGTCCAGCACAGGGCAAACAGCCCGGCGCCGGGAACCCCCACCACAACAAAAATCAAAAAAGAACCCAAAAATAATGCCGCCAGCGAGAACGGGTCGGTCAGCCCGGGAAAAAGCAGGTAAGAAACAGTGGTTTCTCCAGCCTCTCCAGCCTCCGCATTTTCGGCGGACACAGAAACAATGCCCACCGCCCGGTTATAAATCGGATAGCTCCTTTGCCCCAGCTCCTTGCCACTGTAATACCCCACTGAGAAGATACTCCCAATGCAAAAGCCTGTAAACCGCTCCTGCCCCCACAAAAAAGGGCTGTCCAGCCGTTCCTTGATCCCGGCTATATATTCTTTTGAGGACTGCTGTACCGCTATCTTCATTTTCATCCTCCAACATCCGCTCAAAAAGTAAAGCCCCGGCTATTCCCGCAGAATCTTTTCCATTGGCTTCCCCTTTGCCAGTTCATCAATCAGTTTATCCAGATAGCGGATATTCTGCATCAGCGGGTCTTCAACAGCTTCCACCGCAATCCCGCAGATTTTGCCGGTAATTTTCGTCCGGTTGGGGTTTATGCAGGGAGCTTCCTCAAAAAAAGTGCGGTAATCCACATCCTTTTGCAGCTGCTGGTTAAGGGTCTCCCCGGCATACCCTGTCAGCCAGCAGATCACTTGGTCAACCTCCTGCCGGGTACGGCCCTTCCGTTCCGCCTTTTGTACCAAAAGCGGATAGACTTTTGCAAATTTCATACGAAAAACCTTGCTTTTTTCCATAAAATCCCCCAGAAATTGCCTGAAATCACTTCAAAATGACCCCAAAACAGTTTGGATTTCCCCAAAATGTATAAGGCTCTGTTGGCAGCGGGGACGTCCCCGAAAATTATTTGCTTTCAGAGTTGTTTTCTGTCGGTTTGGTAACCGGGTCCCGGCCGTTTTTAATCCGGTAGGAGGTGCGCAGCAGCTGGCAGTAAATGGCAGCTACCACCTCATAAAGCTCAGGGGGAATACTGCGCCCTACCTCAAGCATGCAAAGCAGCGAAACGGCACTGTCGTCCCGAAAAACCGGGATACCCTGCTGTTCCGCTACGTCGATAATCCTTTGTGCGATTTCCCCGTAACCGGAGGCGATGACGATAGGCGCCAGATCCTCCTCCAGGTTATATTTCAGGGCAACCGCTTTGTTTTTTTTAGATTTTGACATCCACACCCGTCCTTTTATAAGGCAGCGACCGGAACACATCCATCAGTGAGCGGGGGCGCTTTAACCGGTCTACGCGAATTTCGCCGATTTTATAGCCGGAATCTCCGGCACAGCTGCGTAAGTCCCGCTCGGTAGAGGCAAAGGCCTTGGCATAAGCGGGGGGGCAGAAGAGGGAAAAGTCGATCACTTTATCCCGAACGTACAGCTCCAGCTCAAACCGGCCGAGGCTGTCAATCTCAAAGGAAAGGAGCATGTGGGTGGTAGGGGTGCCGTCTGCCGGACGGTCCCGCTCATCCTGCTCGCCATCCAAGTTGATCCAGATTTCCGCAAAGGAGTTCATGTTCTCAAACTGTACCGGCAGCACAAAGTGCAGCAGCGGCGTAAAGTTGCAGGGGGAGGAAAGCAGGCTGTAGATAATCTTTTCCATCCGCTCGGAGTTCATGGACATCAGCTCCTCGTTTTCGGTCTGACGTTCCAAAATCCGGGTGAGGGCCCCCATAGCGGAGGACTCGTGAGGCTCCGGCCGCTTTTCGGTGGTTAAAAATTCCTCCAGCAGGTTGAGAAAACGCTCCCGGCTGTCGTCCCCATGGAGCTGTAACAGCACTTTGGAAACCGATTCCCGCAAAAAGTCCTGGTTATCATTGTAGCGGGAAAGGTTATAGATGATCATTTTGACGATCTTCTCGCTTTTGGCGGAGAAGAGCACGCTTTCCTGCACCTCGTTCAAGGTGGAGAGGGCTTCCTGCCTCAGATCCCGGAAGGACTTGGGCAGCTCCTCGGCAGTAAACTGCTGCGCTAACGTCATAAGCTTTTGGGAAAGAGTTTTGCTGGAGGAGAGGCTATCCGCCAAGTACTTGAGGCTGTTGCCTACGGCGCCTAACGCCTCCTGCCGGTTGTAATAAAGGGTGAGGGACTTGAGGAAGGAAACCGTAGCCTCCTTCAGCTCATCCTGATTGGGGTTTTGCTGGATAGCCTCCCGCAGCAGATCAAACAGCTCGCCCTTAAACAGGGTAGAAGCTGTTTCCTGATGCTCCATCTCCGAGGCAATTTTATCGGCGGGCACCAGCATTTCACCGAACATCTGCTCAAACTCCTGGGTAAAGGTATCGTTATTGGCGGGCAGCAGACGGATTACCGCCTCCATGGCTGAAATGCCCTTCAAAAAGCTTACGGTTACCGAGGGGTCCTTTAACAGGTTCAAAAGCAGGGCGGAGGTTTCCTCCTGCTGGATCATACCGTTGTTCTGGCCCAGAATCTCCGATTGATTCATGGGCTTGGGTACCCGGGAAACATCCTGCAATGGGAATTGGTTGGAAAGCTCTACGTTGCGCTTGATGTCAAGAGGCTGATTTTTATTTACAAGAGGGGTTGTTACCCGCAATATATCCGCCATCTGGCTCCCTTTGGCGAAATCGCCTGGGTTCGCCTCCCTTCAGAATTCATACCTTATATAAATATTTATCGTACAAAACTAAAAGAACACAAGAGTTTGCAGTTGGTTTTTTGTCAAGTCTGTCGAATAGATAAATAAAGGGCCTTTTGTGTTCTCAATGCAAAAGGCCGGAAATCGGCGTCCGAAAACGGCTTTTTGGATAAAAAGGCCTGTTTTGGACATCGTCGTCCTGCTTTGCGCAGCAAAGCTTCGTCGAAAAAACGATTTCCATAATCTGATGAACTGTAGGTGATTGCAATGGCGATTGATCCCAGTATGGAGCCCATGTTGGAAACTTTTATCTATGAATCAAACACCCTTTTGGAGCAGCTGGATGAAATTCTTCTGGAATCGGAGAAATCCAAAAGCCTGAGCGAGGACCATGTGAATGAAATCTTCCGGATCATGCACACGATAAAAGGCTCCTCCGCCATGATGGAGTTTAACGGGATTTCCACCTTGGCCCACGCAATCGAGGACGTCTTTTTCATCCTACGGGAAAGCCCGGAAAAGCTTTCCTGCGTAAGTGAAGCGTTGTTTGACGTGGTGCTGGAAGCCTCTGACTTTTTGAAAAGCGAAATAGAATCGGTGCAGGAAACCAGCGAGGCCAACCGGGACGCCAGCGCCATGATTGCTGAACTGAAGCGTTTGGCTGCCATCATGCGAGGAGAAACCCAGGATGCTGCTGCCGCACCCGCTGCCGCTGCGCCTAAAGCGGAGGAAGCTCCCGCTGTCCCCGCTGCGCCGGAAGGATGGCGCCAGGTGAAGGTCTTTTTTGAAGAAGGCTGCCAGATGGAAAATATTCGGGCGTTTATGCTGATGAGCCAGCTGAATGACTGGTGTGATGAGCTGGATTCTGTGCCCCCTCATCCGGAAAGTGATGCCTCCCTTTGCAGTGAGATTATTAAAAACGGCTTTTTGGTAAAGTTTAAGCCCAGCGGTTCTGTGGAGGATGTGCTGAAGGCTATCGAAGCGGCTGTGAACATCAAAAACTATGAGCTTTTGGAAGAGGAAACAGCCAAGGCAACGGCGTCACCGGAGCAGCCTGCAAAAGCAGCTGGACAGACCTCAACAACCGCTGCCGCTGCCGCCCCTGTTGCCGCAAGCAGTAATGCCACGCCGGCTGGTGGAGGCAATAAGGCCAAGCAGAGCCTGATCAGTGTGAACCAGACCAAGCTGGATCAGCTGATGGATTTGGTAGGCGAGCTGGTAACTACCGAGTCGATGGTAGTGGGCAACTCCGATTTGAAGGGGTTGCAGCTGGATAATTTCCAGAAATCTGCCCGGGAGCTGCGCAAGCTGACTGACGAGCTTCAGGATGTGGTAATGTCCATGCGGATGGTGCCATTGAACGGTGTGTTCCAGCGGATGAACCGGATTGTGCGGGATATGTGCAAAAAACTGGATAAGCAGGTGGATCTGGTTACCGAGGGCGGCGATACCGAAGTAGATAAGACCATCAATGAGGCGATTGGCGACCCGATTATGCACATGGTTCGAAATTCTATGGACCATGCTATTGAATCTCCGGAGGAGCGGATTGCTTTGGGCAAGCCGGAAAGCGGGAAGATCACCTTGGCCGCAAAGAATGTGGGCGGCGAGATTGTAATTACCGTGGCGGATGACGGCTGCGGCCTGAACCCCGAGAAGCTGCTGAAAAAGGCTCGGGAAAACGGTTTGCTTACCAAACCGGAAAGCGAATATACTGACAAGGAGGCCTTTGGCCTGATTATGCTCCCTGGCTTCTCTACCAATCAGGAGGTAACTGAGTTTTCCGGCAGAGGCGTGGGCATGGATGTCGTCCGGAAAAATATTGAGAAGGTGGGCGGCACCCTTTCTATCGACAGCGCTAAGGATGTGGGGACTACCTTTACCATCAAGATTCCCCTTACCCTTGCGATTGTGGATGGCATGGAGCTGGCTGTGGGCGATGGAATTTATACTTTGGCGATTACCTCCATTAAGCAGTCCTTTAAGGTAACGGATGACCGGCAGGTGATTGTGGATACCGATGGAACCGAAATGATTATGATGCGGGGCGAGTGTTACCCCTTGCTGCGGCTGCACCGGCTGTTTAATATTCCCACTAAGGTGACGGACCTGCATGACGGTATTATTATGCAGATAGAAAGCGGCGACAAGGTTGCCTGTATTTTTGCCGATGAGCTTTTGGGTGAGCAGCAGGTAGTGGTAAAGCCTTTCCCAGCTTTTCTGAACAAGTATGAGCTGAAGAAATTGGGGCTTTCCGGCTGTACGATTCTTGGAGACGGCAGTATTAGCTTAATCCTGGATGCCAACAGCTTGCTGGACCTACAGTAACTGGAAGAATGAAAATTGTTTCAGTTAGGAGAAAGGAGTACATAAACCATGAACGATGAGTTGACGACTACGGTCGATCAGGAAAATCAGGACGATCTCCACGGGCGGTCCCTTGTCTTTTATATTGACGATTCTTTTTACGGGATTGAGCTGTATTATATTACAGATATTATCAGCGTACTGCCGATTATTCAAATTCCCTCTCTACCCCATTATATCAAGGGAATTATCAATCTGAGGGGCAAGGTAGTGCCGGTAATTGATGTTCGCCTGAAATTTAACCAGGAGGAACGGCCTTACGACGATAAAACCTGTATCATCAACGTATTGATCGGAGAAATGCAGGTAGGCTTGATTGTGGACGGCGTAGAGGGTGTTTTCACCCTGCGGGACAGCCAGAACAGCTTGCCCTCAGACGCTGCTAAAAACGGAGAACGGTATCTTTCTTCCATCTCCAAAATTGACGGCAGGGTAATCCTCAACATTGACTGCAATAAGTTCTTCCAAAACGATTTGCAGCTGTACTAAAAGGACATGGCAGCTTTGGTAAAAGACATAGGTCTTATCGGAGCTGTTACGTCGGCAAAGAGAGGGCTGGAAGTTAAGCAGCTTGCAGCCCTATATCGGGCAGAACCGAAAATTTATTTTAAGCAAAGGAGTCAGGTACGGTGAATACGCAGCAAAATTCGGAGGCTCCGGTGGCTTCCCGCATTGTAAAAATGACTGACAAAGAGTTTACCACCCTTGTCACTTTTGTAAAGAGTAAATACGGAATTGACTTAACCAAAAAACGGGTTTTGGTAGAAAGCCGTTTGGCACAGGAGCTGAAGCAGAGAGGTTTTACCACCTTTCAGCAGTATATTGACGTAGTGTTCAAGGATACCTCCGGCAATGAGGCGGTTACGCTGCTGAATAAGCTTACCACCAATTTCTCCTACTTTATGAGGGAAAACGAGCACTATGCCTTTATGGTAAACCGGGTGCTGCCTTATCTGGAAAAGCGGTGCAAAAACAATGAAATGCGGATCTGGAGCGCAGGCTGTTCCACTGGGCAGGAGGCTTACACTACCGCTATGGTAATTGATGATTATTTTGGTACCCGCAAAGGCCAGTGGGATACTTCTATTCTTGCTACCGATATTTCCATGCGGGTGCTTACCGAGGCTCAAAAGGGTATTTATCCTGCCGGAGATATTAAGGATATTCCCCCCCAGTGGAAGAAAAAATATTTTGACACCCTGCCGGACGGTAACCTCCAGGTAAAGGAGAGGATCCGGAAAGAGGTTATCTTCCGCCCAGGCAACCTGATGGAGCCCTTCCGCTTTAAAAAGCCTTTTGACCTGATTTTTTGCCGCAATGTTATGATCTATTTTGATACCGACACTAAGGCGAAGCTGGTTCAAAAATTTTATGACTGGACAGCGCCGGGCGGCTTTCTGTTTATCGGCCATTCCGAGAGCTTAAACGGTATCTCCGGCCAGTATAATTATGTTCAACCAGCCATTTACCAGAGAAAAGAATGATAAAAACCCAGGCACAAAGGCGGGGTCTCAGAAGTAAGGATGGGGCTCCGCTGTTTTTCCTTGCCGTAAAAACGGCGGGCTAATCTGATACCGGAGGCGAGTACACATGCCTGTCACCCCCATAAATAAAAAGATAAGATTGATGATTGTGGACGATTCCATCTTTTTCCGAAAAACGCTGGAAAAAGGCTTTTCTGCTGATCCACGAATTGAGGTAATCGGCACAGCGGTGGACGCTATGGACGCTATGAGCAAAATCCAGTCCATGCGCCCGGATGTGGTTACTTTGGATGTGGAAATGCCCAAGCTGAACGGAATCGAGTTTTTAAAAAGGCTGATGCCTGTTTGCCCGGTGCCGGTAGTGGTAGTAAGCTCTGCGCCCATTCAGGTGCTGGATGCTCTAAGCGCCGGGGCGGTGGATTTTGTCCGCAAGCCGGAGGTGAATGGGCCGGACGGTATGAAGTCCTTTATGACCGAGCTGATTGTAAAGGTGAAAATTGCTTCCACTGCTCATGTAGGCAAGCCTAAGCCAAAACCTGCTTCTGCTGTGGCTGCGATGCCGGCGGCGTCAGCCGCGCCGCGGCCGACGTCCTTAGGGATGAGCCTGCCGGCGGGAGCGGGCAAGAATATTGTAATTGCCATCGGTGCTTCTACCGGCGGAACCGAGGCTATTTTGGAAGTGGTGAAGGACCTGCCCGCCACCACCCCCGGTATTGTAATTGTGCAGCATATGCCCCCGGTTTTTACCAATATGTATGCCCAAAGGCTGGATAAAATCTGCAAAATGCGGGTGAAAGAGGCGGAAAACGGCGACAGAGTGGAAACCGGCAAAATTATTATTGGCGCCGGGCAGTACCACCTTCGTCTGGCGCAGGATGCCAAGGGCTACTATGTAAAAAGCGAGCCGGGAGAAAAGGTGAGCGGCCATTGTCCTTCAGTGGATGTGCTGTTTCACTCAGTGGCGGCAGTTGCAAAAGGCAATGCAATCGGAGTGGAGCTTACCGGCATGGGGGCGGACGGAGGAAACGGCCTTTTGAAGATGCGGCAGGCGGGCGCTTATACGATTGGGCAGGATAAGGAAAGCTGCGTGGTATACGGAATGCCTATGGTAGCCTTTAACATTGGGGCGGTGCAGAAGCAGCTGCCACTAACCGAGATCGGGCCGGAGATAGTACGATATCTTAGCGGACGGCGGTAGGTTCAGTGTAAAAGTCTGTTCTAAATTAGCGGGGAAATTTTCGGTACAGTTTGCCGGAGGTTTTCCCGCTGTTTTTATGCTTTTTGTGACGAAGCGCAAGTTAGAGTTTTAAGGGCATAATCTTAACCGAGCGGGAAGATCCATTTTTTTGTAAGGATCCAGCTCAAACGGTAGTTCCCCCCCTATTCCTTCCGTTCCTTCCTTACAGGGCTCCGGTGGAGGGATTCACAGGGGTGCTCGGTACTTCATCAGTAGGGGCGGAACTGCTGCTGTCCTCTTCATCAGGCTCGTCCTCGGGAAGTTCCTCGGACGCTACTACGTAGCTGGTCAGGTGCTTAATTCCGTTTACTGCAATGGTCTTGTCTACAGAGTCATACTTG
>CATJLA010000129.1 GCA_949741215.1 uncultured Oscillospiraceae bacterium | reverse complement strand
GTCCGGCTGCCTGCGCGTCAGCTCATTGGTGCAGCCTCCAAACTCCCTGGCACAGTGATGCTCCTGCAGGCACACCTCCGTTTTATCCACCCCCACCTCCATGGCCACATTGCGGCCCAAAACCGGGCAGTACCGCTCCACAACCCACTGAAAATCTTTCATCGCCACCAGTCCTTTCCCTAAACTTGCATACAAAAGCGCCTTTTTTCAGTATATGCGCACCGGGGGCAAAACATGCGCCTGCGTCCCCCCTTTTTAGGACGTAACTGCCGCTTTTTGTTTGCAAGCTTTTGGAAAAATTTCCCCTGTGCCGTATAAAACCGCACCGTTCGGCCATAAGCTAAAATAAAAGCTTTATAAAAAGGATGGTGCAGCCATGGTTCGTTTGGAACAGCTTTGTAAAACGGTTGAAAAAAACCAAAGCCGGACGGGCACAGCCCTTCTGCCAAAAACGGAAACCTCCTCCCAGCCCCGCAGCGTGCTTCTGCAGGAGATTGCCGCAGTTCGTCGCCGGTTAAAATGCCTGGAACGCTCCTTTGACTTTGTATGGGAAGACGACCTGATCGACGCCTGTATTTACCAGCAGAACGCTTTAGCGGCCCAGTACCGTCACCTAATGGCGGAAGCCCGGAAACAGGGCGTTACGGCCCTGGCCTGTGAAAGGGGAGGTTAACATGAAGCTTGGCGTAATAATTGTGCTGGCATTGGCGGGGCTTTTGTTTCTCAAAGCAATCTGTGTTAAACGCAGGCCCTTCCGGTGCGCCTTTTGGGCAGCGGCCAGCGGTTTGCTGGGGCTGTGGGGGCTTTCCGCATTAGCGCCTGTTACTGGGCTTTCGGTAGCATTTAATTTCTACACCGTTTCCGCCGCCCTGATCTTCGGTCTTCCCGGTGCGGCAGGGGTTTTGCTTCTCCACTTTGTGTAAAAGCTTTAT
This sequence comes from uncultured Oscillospiraceae bacterium, assembly GCA_949741215.1. GTDB lineage: Bacteria > Bacillota > Clostridia > Oscillospirales > Ruminococcaceae > CATJLA01. The sequence continues at coordinate 18,605 of CATJLA010000129.1, read as the reverse complement.
GCCTGCATAAAAGGCCCCTCCGTTTTGCCGGAAGGGCCTTTTGTTTTGGGACGCAACTGCTATTTTTTCGTCATGTACCTTCTGTGACATTGCTGTAAAGCTTAAAACACTCCGGTTGACAATGCACCGATGATTTATGGCATCAGGGTGTCGATAATCTGTGCTAAACGGTTCACATATTCGTCAACCTGCTTCCTTCTATATACATAAATATAAGAGGGATGATGAACCGGTATAAAGAAAGTACTATGATATTCCGCTGCAGAATATTCAAGCCCTTTCCACTTCTGAAAAGGAATGGATAGGTGCTCGCACACGGCTTTTGCAACCTTTTCTCCGAGAAGAAATACAATTTTGGGCTGCAGCTCCCGCAGCTCGTCATCTAAATGGGCAATACATAAGCTGATTTCCTTTTGATTGGGATATCTCAATTTTCCCTTTTCGTCTGTAGGGACACACTTCACCAGGTTGGTCTTATAGCTTACAAGCTGAGGGGATCTGCGCTCTATTTTATGGATAATCTCACCTGTATTGGTGGTCACTGCAAGAGGAGACTCGTTATCGGAAGATGCCATTTTAGCTGAAAGGCCAACCCACATTACTTGGCAAGCTCTTCTTTTATCTAATAATGGACACTGCGTTTTAAATAAACTGCACTTTTGACAAAAAAGGATTTCGTCTATCACACTTTTTCCCCCGATAGCAGATGTGTTCTCATGATAAAGCCAGTTAAAATTACTTCCGCTGCGCTACAGTAATTTTTCCATCATAATATGGGGGCAGTACTCGTCCAAATGCTCCTCCCCAATCTGCCGATACCCCAGCTTCTCATAAAACCCCGAGGCCCGCACCTGGGCATCCAGCTGAATATACTTTGCACCCAGCTCCTTGGCCTTCTGTTCCAAAAGCCCCATCATCTCTCTGCCGGTTCCCCCGCCGCGGAAAGCCTTTCTCACCGCCAACCGGCCCAAATGCCAGCCGCCGGCCCGCTCCCCGTCGTCCTCCGGAAAAATTCTGCCCACAGCGGCAGGCTCCCCGCCAATATACAGGCAGAGATGCCACGCCACAGCGTCAATCTCGTCCAGCTCGTTATGGAACCCCTGCTCCTCCACAAAAACCTCCTGCCGGATCGCTGCGCAGTCCGCAAAAGCCTCCCCCGGCGCATGCCAAACACAGGCGTGCTGTCTTGTCATAAAACCTCGCCCTCCTGCTGCGCCTGCTTAAACCTTACAGCAGTGCCGTAAGCCATTACCAGGGCGCCGCCTTTCATAATGGAGGCAAAGCTGTACTGTACGCAGATTACCGCATCCGCCCCCAGCTCGGCGGCCTGCTGCTCCATCCGCTGGGCGGCAAGCTCTCTGGCCTCATCCATCATCTCCGTGTAGCGGATAGCCTCCCGCCTCCCGGTTGGCGCCCAGTCCTGTTCGGTAAACTGGCAGCGGTTAGCGCTTCCTCCCACCAGGCCCAGCAGCTCCAGCTCCTGCCCGGGGATATAATCTGTACTTACCATCAGCATGGCGACGTCCCACCTTCCTTAATTCTCTGCGCCGGAGCTTTGTTCCTCCGGCAAAATAAAGTCAATCAGCCCGGCGGAAACATCTGCCGCCGCCACCTGAATCCGCAGCGGGGTCCCTACCCGGTAATACCTTCCGCTGATCTTCTCAGTCAGCTGGATAGCCCCGTCATACTCATACTCCCCCTGGGGCAGATGCTCCATCCGGATCATCCCCTCCACCCCGTTGGCCAGTTCGACGTAAATGCCCCGGTTTGTTGCGCCGGAGATCACTCCGTCAAACTGCTCCCCTAAATGGGCGGACATATACTCTGCCTTGTAGCAATCCTCGCACTGGCGCTCCACAGTCATGGCCTTCAGCTCCATAGCGCTGGAGTGGGCGGAAGCCTCCCGTACAAAATCGGTATACCGCCGGTCAATTTTCTCCCGCCCCATGCCGGTAACCAGCCCGGAAAGAATGCGGTGGATCGCCAAATCCGGGTACCGCCGGATAGGCGAGGTAAAATGGGCATAATTCTGCAGCACCAAACCGTAGTGCCCCTGGTTTTCCTCACTGTATCGGGCCTTTGCCATAGAGCGCAGCACCAGATTGTTCACCACGGGCTCCAGCTCCCTGCCCCGCACCTGGTCCAGCAGCGCTCCCAACGCTTTGGGCGTTACCCCCTTGGAAAAGTCGCAGGGCAGCCCCAGCCGCTCCAGCACTTCCTTCAGGGCATCCACCTTCTCGTTGGAGGGCGGCTCATGAATCCGGTACACAAAGGGCAGCCCCTTTTCCTCTGCCAAGGTAGCCGCCGCCTGGTTGGCCAGCAGCATCAATTCCTCAATAATACATTCCGAGCGTCCCCGGCTGCGCAGCTGTACATCCACCGCCCGGCCCTGGCTGTCAAGCAGGATCTTGGCCTCACTGGTTTCCAGCGAAAGCCCGCCGCGCTGCTGGTGGCGTGCAATCAGCAGTTCCGTCAGCTGGTTAAGCAGCCTAATTTCCTCCAGCAGCCCCTCATATTTTTTCAGGACGTCGTCAGGTGCAGCGCCGTCCAAAATCTGATTGATCTCCTTATAAACCCCCTTTACCCGGGAGCGGATCACCGTTTTTTCAAACCGCTTTGCCACAATATCCCCCTGATTGTTCAAGGTAAGCAGAGCGGAAAAGGCAAGCCTGTCCTCCCCGGGGTTTAAGGAGCAGATGCCGTTGGAAAGCTCCCTGGGCAGCATAGGGATTACCGAGGCCGCATAATAAATGGAGGTCCCCCGCTCAAAGGCACAACGGTCCAGCACCCCCTTGTGGGGCAGGTAGTGGCTCACGTCGGCAATATGCACGCCAACCTCCCAGCCCGCTTCCGTCTTTTTAACAGAAACCGCGTCGTCCAGATCCTTGCTGTCGGCGCTGTCGATGGTAAAAATCGGCTCTGCCCGCAAATCCAGCCGAGAGGCCGCCTCCTTGGGGTGAATGCCCAGCTGCTCCACCCGCTTTGCCTCCTCCAGCTCCTCCTCCGAAAACTCAGGCACAATGCCGTTTACCGCCAAAACGGCGTCACAGCAGCTGGCGGCGCTGCGAGCGCTGCCAAACACCTGCAGAACCCTGGCCCGGTGATCAAAATGCCGCTGGCCCCGGCGGGCAATTTTACAAAGCACCTTCTCCCCCGGCCTGGCGTCCAGCAGATCAGCCGCATCAATGCCAAAGGGGAAGCGCACCTCCCTGTCCGGCAGAACCTGAATCTCCCCCTGCTCCGAAAGGACGATTACCCCGCTGAACTCCCAATCCCCCTTCTGCAGAATCTTCACAATCTCGCCGCTGGTAAGCTCGCCGCCCTTGCCGCGGGTTTCCCGCACCAGCACCTTGTCACCGGGCAGCGCGCCCAACATGGCGCCCCCAGGGATAAACATATCCTGGTTAAGCCCCAAGGGCGTTACAAAGCCAAAGGTCTGGTTTACCTTAACCACCTGGCCTGCCACCAGCCCCTCCCAGGCGCTAAGCTGATACTTCCCCCGATGCTCCATCATCAGGCCCTTTTCCTCCAGACGAGCTGCTGTCTGCAAAATCTCCGGCTTTTTATCCACAACACCGGCAATCCGGGTAAGCTCCCCCAAAAGCACAGGCCGGCCTACCCGCTCCAGTCCTTCTATCATGTGCCGCTCCAAAGGGGAAATCCCCAGGCTTTCCTTCTGCTCCAGCTGCTTCAGTCCAATTTGCGGCAAAAAGGCCGCCCCTTTGCCGCCGCGCTTTTTTTCGGTAATCAGCCGTTCCTTTCTTCGATGCTCCCGGCGGGTATTTTCCCTGGCCTTGGCTGCAAATTTCCGTCCATCCCTTTGCCCCTGGCGGCCACCCTTTTTGGGGACGTCGCTGCCTTTTCGTTTTCCTCTTGCCTGTTTCATAGCCGTTTCCTTTCTCTTTTGAAAATAAAAGTAAAGCTATTTCAATCTCTAAAAGCACAAAATATTAGATGTAGATGTAATATTTCAATCGCCCCAAAAGGGGCGTACCTTCCCTATTCCCTATTCACTTTTACTTTTTACTTAAAAAAGCCCTGTATATGCTTAAACCGCACACACAGGGCTTTCAGCGCATTCTCTTATAAGAACACAGCAACCAAATTCACCGCAACAGCCAGTACCATAAAGATAATCGTAGCAATCTTCGTTACCCGCTTGAGCATAGCGTCCAACGTTCTGCCGCCGTTTTTGCCCAGATAAGAGTCGGTAGCACCAGTCATAGCGCTCATGCCATCGCTTTTGCTCTCCTGCATTGAAATGATGATTACCAGAAACACGCTGGTCAGAATCAGCAGAATCCCGCCGATAATATCAATAGCACCCATAATAAACCTCCATCACTATCCTTTGCCCGTGCCTATGGACATGTCACTTTAGCTATTGTAACACGATTTTTCTTCCATTGCAACAGCTTTTTCTGAAAATCACGGCAAAGCTGCCAACTTTTTCTTTATTCTATGGACGTAACAGCTCCCATAAGCTGAAAAGCCTTTCCAAAGGCCTTGCCGCGGCAGTTTCAGGGTTGCACTTTTTCAGACATTCCGGTATACTTGGAATATGGATGTACCGCTGGGGCTGCCCTGAGCAGTCCTGTCAAAGCAACTGCGAAAGGAAGGATGTTTTATGGCAAACCAACTGATCCCGGGGGCCCACCTGCACCATATTGCACTGCGTGCGCTGGACTTTGAGCGTTCTAAGGAATTTTATGTAAAGGGTCTTGGCTTTACACCAATTGCCCAGTGGGGCAACGAAGCCCGCACCATCTGTATGCTGGAGGCCGGGGACGGCGGCAGAATCGAGCTGTTCTCCAACAGCTCCGGCAGCCTGCCGGAAAACTACGAGCAATGCGCAGGCTCTTTTTTTCATCTGGCCATCGGAGTGGAGGATGTAGACGCCGCCTACGAAAAAGCACTATCTGCCGGGGCGCGCTCCAAAATTGCCCCCAAAAATTCAGAGCTTGGGGAGAACGGCCCCATTGTCCGGCTGGCCTTTGTATATGGGCCCAGCGGGGAGCAGATCGAGTTCTTCTCCCAAAAATAGCTCTTTTTTGATACAAAAAGTATAATACATATAAAATATAACACTCTTTGACTATAACTTCCCCGAAGCCCCACCCTTACTTATAAGAATACAGCTTTGCAGCCTTGTCCTAAAAAAGAAAATTTTAGCAAAAAAATCTCCTAAATTTTGGAAATTTGCCGTTTGTATTGGATCAAATCCGACACAAGCGGCATTTTTTTGCCAAAAACCCACCGTATATTCCCGAAAAGTTTATACAGTTCCGGCATATTTTGACAACACTGTCAGCCGCTCGAAAAATTTTTGAGTCAAAACTTCCGGCAGTGCCAGCAGTTGTATTTTTTGGCAAAAACCGATGGTTGAGAAAGCAGCGGTTTATCCGCTATAATAGCACCAGAACGAAACGCCGGCACAGCTTCCGGCCAACCGTTCTTCACAAGTCAACCCGTCTGCAGAGCCTTCAAGGAGGTCTGTTATGAGAATCTTTTCCCGTACCTTTGCCGCTTGTGCCGCCGCTGTGCTGCTGCTTTCCACCCCTGTATACGTCGCCCAGGCCAGTACCCGTACAGCTGACTATAAAACCGACCAAGTAGTAACCATTCCCTCCAACGGCATCACCTTTCTGCCGGACCAGGGTGTAAAGCCCCAGGGGGGCCTCCTCTCCCCCGGCAATACCTACCGTTTTTTAATGCGCTATACCTTCCAGGGCAAAACCATGGATTTTTCCCCCGCCCAAATGGCCGGCAACCAGTTTGTTTTCACCCCTTTACAGGGCGGGCAGTATCTCTCCTACATCGGGGTAGAGCAGGTAGGCCAGCAGTTCTATCTTGTGGTTAAAACATCGGCCGCCGCGCCCTCCCAGCAGCTTGCCGTAACCTATGAGCTTCGGCTGGAAACTCAGGAAAAAAACACCCTGGTTCACAAAAGCCAGCTGAGCTTTACCATCGGCCATTCCTCCGTTTCTGACCAAGCCATCAGCGCAGTTTCCCTTGGCAAGCCGCTGTACATCACCAACCAGGCTCCTCTGATCACCCAGGCCCAGTTTAACCGGTTGGACAGCATCACCCAGGGCAATCCTGTGTCCATCACCAACGGCATCTGGACCATAGAAGCCCTTGTGGGCGGCCTTTCCAGCCAAAACTTTGCCACCAACAACCATGTTATTGAGGAGCTGGCCCGTCAGTACCCCAACCAGCAGTTCTACTTTCTCAACTTCACCCACGGGCTGCAGTTTACCAGCGGTGTAAAGCTTACTCTGGATCTCTCCCAGCTTTCTGCCTTTCAGGATTCCTTTTATCTTTACACCTATCGGAACGGCAAGCTTACCAAACCCCATGCTGACTATCAGCCGGACGTAAAGCAGATTACCTTTACCTTTACCGATCTGGAAAGCGTAATCCTCACCAGCAAGCCCCTCCCTGCCGCCGAGGAATCCGCCTGGGAAGTTACCTCCCCTGTTACCAACCCGCCTACCGGCGCGCTTTAGTCCTTTTTTGTGACGTCCAACAGCATTGCAGTCCCGTGCCACGCCAAGGAACAAATGTTTCACGTGAAACATTTTTCCCGGGTAGGACGGGACTGCTTTTTTATGCTTGTATTCTCTAAAAAAACTTTCGGCGCCCCAAGCGCACCTGCGTCCGCAAGCCCTAACCGGAGGCCCCGCCGCTTATAAAACACCGGTTTAACCCTTCATCTTGGTCCGGCGGCGCTTAATCAAGCAAAAGGGAAAGCTCCTTCCCTTCCCATGCAAAGGGCTCGGTTGACTGCACCGTTCCATCGGTACCAATCACCGTTGCCTGAAACCGCTGCCCCTGTACAGGATAGCCGCTGTGCAAAGCGCTCAGTTTCAGCTTCCGGCTCTGCTCGTTCCACCGGATCTGCAGCTCTGTGTACGCCCCGGATTCATAGGCATAGCTGTCGCCGCTGTCCCGGTACCAGGAAAATGTGGCGTCACCGCCGCGATAAACGCAGATCTCCACCAGATCCTCCTCACAGGTATGCATGGATTCCGGCCCGGTAAGCAGAATGGACCCCGCCTTTACAAAAATAGGCATGGTATCCAGGGGGGCGTCTGCCGTAATGGCTGCGCCGCCTGCATGATAGCGGTTGTTCCAAAAGTTATACCACCCGTTTCCGGCAGGCAGGTACACCTCCCGGCTGAGAGCGCCCTTCTGGGTAACCGGGCAGACCATCAGACTGGGCCCAAACAGGAACTGATCCCCAATCTCCCGGCAGCGGCTGTCTTTTGGGAAGTCCATCCAAAGGCTGCGCATTATGGTTTGCCGGTACCGGGTAACCTGCCAGGCCAAGGAGTAAATATAAGGCATCAGACGGTAGCGCAGCATTAAGTACCGATGTAAAATTTTCTCTGCATCCTCCCCAAATTGCCAAACCTCCCGGGGGCACCTCGTCCCATGGGCCCGGAAAATTGGGCAGAACGCCCCATATTGGAACCACCGGATATACAGCTCCCGGTACTGGGGGGAATCACAGCTTTCACCGCTGAACCCACCGATGTCCGACGTCCAGTAGGGTAGCCCGGAGAGAGAATACTGCAGCCCGTCGGCAATTTGCTGCCGGAAGGTCTGCCAGGTTCCCCAGGTGTCCCCCGACCATACTGCCGTGGCATACTTCTGCACCCCGGTAAACCCGGTGCGGGAGAGGATAAACACCCGCTTGCTCTCGTCCGCCTGCCGCTGGTGCTCATAAATCCCCTTGGAATGCACCAGGGTATAGGCGTTCAGCCAGCGGGCAGCAGGGCCCCGGCAGGTTTCGTACATATGGTAGGCCCCCTGCAGGCTCCAAAGGTTGGGCTCGGTGGCATCCAGCCACCAGGCGTCCACCCCTTTGCGGAACATCCCTTCCTCCATACGGCGCCACAGGGCATCCCGGGCATTCGGGTTCCAGGCGTCATAGTAATTTTTGCGGAAGCCCTGTAAAGCCGCGGTATAGTCACCCAGGCCGGTCAGGGCATTGTCGTCCATCAGGTAGCCCTTGCTTTTAAATTCCTGATAAGCCTTGTTCTTCTCACTTTCTCCAAAATTAGGCCAAACGCTCACCATAAAGTGGACGTCCTGCCGGTGGAGCGCTTGGATCATTTCTTCAACATTCTCCGCATATTCCGGGGCAAACTCCAGGGCATTCCAGCCAAAGTCACCCCAGTACCGCCAGTCCTGCACCATAGCGTCCAGTGGGTGGCCCCGGCGGCGGTGCTCCGCGGCGGTTTCCAGCACCTCCCGGCCGGTGTGGTAGCACTCCTTGCTCTGCCAGTAGCCATAGGCCCATTTAGGGAATAAAGGCGCGTCCCCTGTTAGCCGGCGGTAGTTCCCAATAATCTCCTCCGGCTTGGGGCCATACAGCACACAGTAGTCAATGCCGCTTCCCACCTCAGACCACACAGTGGTTTCCTTTTGCTGGGAGGGGGTTTGGAAATACAGGTTTGCCGTGGCATTTACAAAAACAGGGTACTCCTGCCCGGCCTCCAGCCGTACCGTGCCGGTGTAAAAGTTGGCATGCCAGGAGGTTCCCCGTTCAATTACCATTGTTTCCCCAACCTTCAGGGTCAGGTCCTCATAGCCCAGGTTTTTGTTCAGCTTTTCCAGAATCCACACATACTCGCCGGTTTCCTCCGGCACAAAAACACCGCTGAAGGTTTTGGCACAGGGGTTAAACTCCAAAGGAAGCAGGGTTTTCCGCCGGTTTAGTTCGGTAAGGGAGCAGTTATTCCACAAAATGCCGTACCCATTGGTGGAAACCAGGTGGGGCACCGCGCTGATAATGTTAAACTGATTCAAATGAACAAACCGCCCCTTATAATTACAGGCGCCGTCCGCCTGCTGGCCCAGGCCGCCCAGCAGTTCCTCCTCCGCAGTGTAAAAAAGCTGCTCTACACTGCCGGTCCAGCCGTTTTCGTCAGAGGCTTTTACAAACCGGGCCTCTTTTTCCCGCAGGATCTCCCTGCCGCTTTGGCGCTCATAGAACCGCAGGGTTTCGCCGGCTTTGTCATAAGCCGCACAAAGCCTTGCCGTTTCCACTGTTATGACGTCGCCGGTTTTCCGCAGCTCCCAGCCGGTGAACTCGGGTAGGCGCTCCGTCAAAACAAGCTCCTCCTGCTCCGGCCGGGCTGCCATCAGCTTTTGCACCCGCATAATGCTGTCGCTTAAAACCGAGAGGGTTAAAGTACCTTGTTTCATTTTTACAGCAAACCCCTGCTGCAATTTTTCCATGTAGTATCCCGCCTTTCTGTGTAGGGGACGTCCCTGTTATTGATGTTGCAAGGGCTTTTGGGTTACCCTTTAATGGAGCCGATCATAACGCCCTTTACAAAATACTTCTGCGCAAAGGGGTAAGCGCACAAAATCGGCAGGGTTGCCACAACAATCAGGGCATATTTCAGCACCGCCACCGAGTTGAGCATTAAAATTGCCTGCTCCGGGTCAATCAGATCGGAAAGATTCATCTCATTCATTACCAAAAGCTCCCGCATAATGTTCTGCAGGGGGAGCTTTGCCCGTTCGTCCAGGTAAATCATGGCGTTAAAGTAGGCGTTCCAGTGCCCCACGGCGGAAAACAGCGCGTTTACCGCAATAATCGCTTTGGAAAGGGGCAGCACAAAGGAGAAAAAGTAACGGGTTTCGCTGCAGCCGTCCATACTGGCGGCCTCATACATATCATAGGGGATGCTGGACTGGATAAAGGTGCGGGTAATAATCATGTTGTAAACGGAAAGCGCCCCGGGGATGACCATCACCCAGAGGGTGTTTCTCATATGAAGGTTGTTGATATTGATATACGCCGGGATCATGCCGCCGGAAAAGAACATGGTAAAGGTAAACAGCAGCATAAAAAAGCCCCGGCCCTTCAGGTTTTTGAACGAGAGGGGATAAGCGGTAATCAGCGCCATAATTACATTGATTACCGTGCCTACAACGGTGTAAAGCAGCGTGTTGCCGTAGGCCCGCAGAATATCATTGTTCCGGAAAACGGTTTTATAGCCCTCAAAATTCAGCTCTACCGGCCACAGAACCACCCGCCCGGAGGAAACGGCGTCCCCGGAGGAAAAGGAGGCGGAGAGTACAAAAATCATGGGGTAGAGGGCAGCCGCCAGCAGTACAGTCATAAGTATGCCGGAAACCACGTAGTAGACGGTATCGCCCCGGGAATTGCTGATGCGATTTTTGGCAGCCTGCATAATAAAAACGCTCCTTTCTCCTTACCAAAGGCTGGTTTCGCCCAGTTTTTTGCTGGCGTAGTTTACAATCAGCAGCAGCGCAAAGTTGACTACCGAGTTAAAAAGGCCCACTGCTGTCGCATAAGAAAAATCGCCGCCGCTCATCAGGCCCACCTTGTAGACGTAGGTGGAAATTACCTCACTGCGGCTCCGGTTCAGGTCGTTCTGCAAAAGCAGCACCTTTTCAAAGCCAACGTTCATAATGCTGCCGGCGTTCATAATCAGCAGGATGCAGGCGGTGGGCAGAATAGCGGGCAGGTCAATATGCAGCACACGCTGGAACCGGCTGGCTCCGTCAATCTGGGCGGATTCGTGCAGCTCCATATCCACGCCGGAAAGGGCAGCCATATAGATAATGCTGTTCCACCCAAGCCCCTGCCATATGCCGGACCAGACGTAAATGTGCCCAAAGGCGCCGGGCTTTGAGAAGATATCCGGCATCATTTCCCCAAAAACTGCCTGATACGCCTGCCCAAACACACCGGAAAGGGGGTTGAACATCTGCATGATCATACCCACCATAACTACAACCGAAATAAAGTGGGGCATATACAGGACGGTCTGCACCACTTTGGTATAGCGCTTTCCGGGAAAAGAGTGGAGGATTAAAGCCAGAATAATCGGCAGCGGGAACCCGGCAAGCAGCGAATATAAGGATACCGAAAGGGTATTCCAAAGGATTTTTCCAAAATCACGGTAGCGGAAGAACTTCATAAAGTTTTTCATGCCAACCCAGTTACTGCCCCAGATGCCCTTGGTAAAATCATAGTCCCGGAAGGCGATCTGGGCGCCTACCATGGGAACATAGGCAAAAACAATGATATAGATAATCGGAATCAGCAAAAACAAATAGAGCCGCCATCTGGAAAGATAATCTCTGCGGAAATTTGCCATTGCGGATTTATTTTTCATAGCAACCGTCCCTCCTGAGATAAATAAGGGAGCGGTGGTGTGCCGCTCCCTTCACGGATTGGATTATTCTGCGTTAGCGCGTTCAAAACCGCTTTGCCGCAGAGCAACGTACTCTTCCAGGCCCATATCGTTCAGCGTTTTGAGATAGGAATCCCATTCGTTCAGCGACCGGTTGCCAGTAACAAATTCTGCCATAGAGGAGGTTACATAGTCCATCATATCCGCATAATCGGCCAGTTTATCCAGTTCCTCTTCATTGTGCAGGTATTTGGTAACATATTCCTGAGGGATCTTGGTGTAGTAAAGATCCAGATGGGTGGTGTTGTAGTTGGTTTTGCTGCTCAAATCCGGGTCGTCCTTATAGGCAAACGCCTGATAAAGCGCCTCCGACAAAGGAGTGGAGTAAGGGTTGCCGCCCTGCCAGTGCTCGTTTTGAGGCTGGCCCCAGATGCTGGTGGTGCCAAAGGCGTCGCCAACGTACTTTACAGGGGTATAGGCCTCAAACATAGGCAGGTAGTCCTTCAAAACCTCGGGATCGTCCGACCAGTGCTTATCCTTGGCGCCATGGCGGGAGGTAAGGGACTGCTCTTTGCTGAAGAACCAGTCGCCGCAGCTGAAGGCCAGAGCCGGGTCAGCCGCGTCCTTGGTGATATACCAGCTGCGGCCTGCGGTGCTGGGCTTATAGGCTACCCCGTTCACTCCGTCCGGGCCGGTTAAGGGTTCCAACAGAACCATCCGGTTTACAGCCACAGGATCAGAGCCAAACATGCCGGCGCTGCCCACGCAGGTTACGCCAACGGTGGCCTCGGCGGCGGTAAGCAGGGTTTTCAGCTGGGTGCTGTCTTGGGTAAAGCTTAAGGGAGAGAGCAGGGAATCCTGCACCAGCCCGTAGATATACTCCAGGCCCTTTTTCCACTCCTCAGTGGTAAAGGCGGGGGAAAGCTTGCCGTCCTTTACAATCATGTAATCCACGCCGGGGGTAGCCTGTACAAACGCGTTCATCAGGAAGGTAGTGGGGTCAATGCCGTAACCGTCTTTGGCGGCCATCATGGGGATTTCATCTGCCTTACCGTTGCCGTTCAGGTCATTGCTTTTGAAGGCCTCCAGCATCGCCCGGAACTCGTCGGTGGTTTTGGGAGCTTCCAGATTCAGCTGCTCCAGCCAGTCCTTATTGACCCATGCGCGGTAGGTAGCGTCGTTCCAGGGGAAGGGATTGTAGGTGAACATGCTGTAATATCTTCCGTCTGCAAACCGGATAGAGCTCATGATAATATCACGCTCTTCGTCAAAACGGGACGAGGTGATGTTGGGGGCAATCTCCGGGTTGGAATAGTAGTCGGTCACATCCACAATAACGCCCTTGGAGGCATAGTCCTGGGCCACTGTGTCGCTCAGGCCGGTACACAGAACATCCGGCAAAGTAGCGTTAGAGCTTACCCACAGAGAAACCTTGGTGTTCGCATCCTCTGCTGTAGCGGGCAGCAGCACAAATTCCAGGTCTACATTCATTTCTTCTTCCAGCGCCTTTGTTAGGTCGTTGGTTTTGTAGTCCTCTACATTAACATTCTGTCCAATCGCAATAGAAAGCTTTCTGGCACCGCCCTCATTTTGATTATCGCCGGCAGCAGAGGCTCCGGAGGAATTGCTGGAGGAACCGCCGCCGTCAGTGCTGCCAGACGAGCTGCTGGAATTATTTCCGCTGCATCCGGCAGTGCCCCATACCAGCATTGCGGAGAGAACCAAAAGCGCACTGCGCTTGCTCCATTTGGATAACTTCATAAGTGATAGCTCCTTTCGCAATTTTAACAAATCCAATCAACAGCAGGCCTGCTATTTTAGTTAGTATTTTAGCAAAAGCTTCGTTTTACTACAACTGTCAATCATTTTTTGGACTGCTATATTGCGAAAATTTTGAACTGTCAATTTTTGCGCGGGCTATCAAACCTTGTTGTTTTCCTCATTTTCCGGCTGCATTTTCACCTTCCACACGGCCGGAGGCATTCCATGGGCTTTTAAAAAGTTGCGGTAGAAGGTATTCTCGCTGCCAAACCCGCACTGCTGAAAAATCTGGATGTTGGTAAGATCTGTAGTCAGCAGCAGTTGTTCGGCCTTTTTCATCCGCAGGCTTTCAATATATTTGCCAAAGGTTTTGCCGGAGGCCTCCTTCACTACGCCGTACAAGTATCGCTCTGATACCAAAAATTCCTCTGCAATCTGGATGGCGGTGAGGTTCGTCTCGGTAAAATGCTTTTGAATATATTCCAGTATTCTTTTGGCATTGGCGTCGTTATAATTCCGGCGCTTTTTCTCCACCACGTTGCACAAAAACAAACAAAATGCGCTGTAGTCCTTTTGAATTTGCTCAATGGTATACCCGGGAACATACTCGGGGAAGGTTGGCAGCTCGTCCCCAAACCCAGCAATGCCCCCTGCAAATATTTGGACGTAAGCATTATACACCGGCTCCCGGATGGTAAAAAAGAGCTGCATAATCTCTTGGTCCCCCATAGGCAGACGGGACAGCCCCGCGGCGAGCTCGTCAAAAAAATCGGTAATCCCCTTTCTGTCCCCGCTGATCAGCATATCGTAGCAATACTGGAACTTAATGCTTTCAAAGGTAGTTTTCAGGGCGGGGGCCTGAGCAGGGGCGGCATACTGATAGATCTCTCCGGAATGGATCTGATCCTGCAGGGAAAGGGCGTTTTTCGCCTGCAGATATGCCGTGCGGATATGGGTAATATCGGCTGCCGGCTTGCTGATTCCGGCACACACCGTTACCGACCATTCCTCCTGCTCCAGCTGATCGTTCAGCTGCTTCATTGCCTGCAGCAGACGGATTTGCAGCTGATTCAGGCTGGAGGGCTCCTCTGAGTCCAGCGAAAGCACGCACACCAGCTCGGTGGAAGGATTGATCACCAAAAAGCTGGAATAATAGTCCGCCTGCAGGCCTTCCTGCCGGAGGATTTCCTCGGTAGCGGCATAAAATTGCTGCTGCACCATAGGGTCCGGGCGCTGGCCGGACGTCTTAAATAAGAAAATGATCACACAGTAAAGCTCAAAATGCCCATTAAAATACTTAAGAAAGTCCGGTTTTTCCTGGGAGATATAGCTTCCCTGTAAAATCAGGCTTTCCAGAATACCGGTTTCCACCTGGCGGCTCAGCAGGTCGATCTGCTCCTGCTTTTTCAAATTGCTTTGCCCCAGGGTTTGAAACGCGTTGTTCAAAAACAGGTGCTCGTCCTTTGTGGTGTAGGGGGAATCGGTAAATTTTGCCGCCGCCTTAATCAAAGAGCGGATAGAGTGGGTTTCTTTTATAGAAAACACCAAGGAACACGCCACAATGACGCTCATTCCAACCCCCAGGTAAAGGGTAAGCCACCCCAGCATCACCTCTTGAATCTGCTGTTCAATTGCCGGGGCGGACATCCCGCAGACCATTTCCAGACCCCAGGAGCTGCTGTTCGTCCGAAAGATTTGGTATTGCTCTCCGCCAACCACGGCCACCTCCGTATTTTCCGTATTCTCCAGCGGCAGCTCCTCCTCATACCGGTAGGGGTAAAGAATCTGCCCTGTTTCGTTTGTAATATAGAGGAAGCTGTTCTCGTCCAGCCCGCTGGCAAACACTTTTTGGGCGACGAAGCCGCAGTTTATCAGTACCACCAGCTTACATTTAGAATTTTTTACCGTATCAATGATAAAAGGAATTCCGCTGCTGGTTTTCAGGGAATTGGGATTCAAAAATTCTGTATAAGGCAAAATCTGATAATGATAGGGCGACGCAAACAGCTTATTATGCCATACAGCGGGGTCCTGATCCGCATACTCCACAGGCACCGGCATCATGGCGGTGTAATCGTCAGAGCACCCGAGGTTTGAGATGAAAACGGGAATATTCCGAAACACCAAATAGCACACAGTATCCAAATCAAACACCACACTAAGCTGAGCCACCCTCGTCTGCAGCTCCGCCAAATAGACATAATGCTCCAGGGGCAGCTTTCCATTATCCTTAATCATCTGCTGAAAAGATTCCTCCGCAGCCAAAACACTAATCATCTGCTGAGCCTTACTAAAATCATGCTCCAGCATCACCATACTTTCCTGCAGGCTCTTATTCAAATTCTGCACCACAATATTCCGGATATAAAACTTCGAAATCTGTAACATAGGAATCAACATCGCCGTCAACAAAACCAACAAAACCAAATACTTAAAAAACCGCTTCATAAACAACTGCAGCAACTGATTCTTCACCGCCAACCACCCCTCTTTATCCAATCCGTCCCGCAGGGACACCTTCCTTTTTCACTATTCACTCTTCCTTTTTACTTATAATTATAGTGATTTTGCCGAATCTGTCAAATCTGTAGACAGCACCCTGCACATAAATGATGGCTGCTATCTCCAATATCAGCAGGCGCTTTGGGTTGGCAGCGCCTAAGTTTTTTCAATTATTACCCATCTTTTCCCGGGGTTTGTCAACAAAAACCCGTTGGGGGAGTGTTCCGTCAGGAAACATTGTCCCTCGACAAAGAGGTTGCGACAAACTTTTCGAAAATTTTCAGGTATAATTTTTTTAATTCAACCGCAATTCCCAGCAAATCTCTCTTTTTCGGGACGTAACTGCCGGGTTGTTGTTTTAACGGCTGCCGGATGGGCTTTTTGGTTTGTTGGGGTTTTAATATGGATAAATTTTGGGGGGAGAGGTGTGGCTTTTCAAGGAAAACAGGAAACTTGGGGTGGTTATGCGGCCCCCTACGGGCATCGCCACACAGTCATTGCTGCGCAATGCCATGCGCAAGGAAAGGAATGTACAAGGACTATGAAAAACAAAACCGAAATTTCCGGCATCAGCATTGCCGACAGGGGGCGCCAGGCTGTAAAAAACTGCAGCAGCCTTTTGGAGCTGCTCGTCTTTGGCGCATTGGGCTTTTTTATGGCAAATGCCCGCCTTTTTGGGGAAATTGCCCCCTTTGGCCCCGCCTTTTGCGCCGCAGCAGGCTCCGCCGCTCCCGCCGCTGCCCTGGGCGCCGCTTTAGGATATATTTTCTCTTACTCCGGCAGCGGTTCCATGGTATATATTGCCGCCGTACTGCTGGTGCTGGGCTTTCGGTGGCTTATGGGCGCCTTTGGGGAGGACAAGGCCCTTTGGCTGCCCGCCCAGGCAGGGCTTGCGGTGGCTATTCCGGCGGCAGGGGCAGCCATTTCCGGCGGACTTACGGTTTATGAGGGCATTCTGGCTCTTTCCCAGGGGATTTTGGCTGCGGGAGGCAGCTATTTTTTCTCGAGAACCGAAAGAGCAGTTCGTCGTAAAGAAAGCTTTGCCCAGCTGGCCAGGCCGGATTTTTGCTGCGTACTGCTCTCCTTTGGAATATTAACCCTTTCTGCCGCCGGTATACAGGTAGGGCCTCTCTCTCTGGGCAGAGTTCTGGCAGTGTTGGCAGTGCTGTTCTGCGCCCGTTATGGAGAGCGCGGAGAGCTTGCCGGGGCCGCCGCCGGAGTAGCTGCCGGAGCCGCCATGGGCCTTTTAGGCCAGGAGTACCTTTTTTTGACGGGAGTGTATGGTATTGGCGGCCTGCTTGCCGGGATGTTCGGCAATTTAGGCAAGCTGGGCTGCGCTGCGGCCTTTGCGGCGGTTTACGGGGCGAGGCTTTTCCTTACGGTGCGCACGCCGCAGCTTTACAACACCGTGTATGAGGTATTTGCAGCGGCGCTGGTGTTTTTGGCAGTGCCGGCCAAAGCGGGACGTCGCCTGTTTTTTCTTACAAAAAAACAGGTTTTCCAGCAGGAGGACAGCCTGAAAAATGTGCTTACGTCCCGGATGGATTTTACCGGCAAAGCGCTGCAGGAGATTGCGGAAGTTACCCAGCAGGTTTCGGAAAAGCTGGAACAGCGGCAGGAAGAGGATGTTTCCTCTATTTACGCCAGAGCGATCCAGAAGGTATGCGGGCGGTGCGGCATGAACGGTTTTTGCTGGCAGAATTCCTATAACAGCACCATGAATGGGATGATCGGCCTGCACAAGCTGATGGAGCAAAAAGGATGTGTTACTAAAGAAACTGTGCCCAGGCAGCTGGCGGCAAACTGCGGGCGGCTGGACCAGCTTTTGGAGGAAACGGCCCGGGACTTTCAGGGATACAGCACCCGGCGGGGGGCAGAGCAGATGGTTTCTCAGGTGCGGGCGGTGGTAAGCGACCAGTTCGAAGGAATGGCCCAGCTGTTATGGGATTTTTCCCGCGAGCTGGGGGAGCTTTCCCGGCAAAGCCTTCAGCTGGAGGAAAAGGTGCGGGAGAAAATCTCTGCCCGTGGGCTGGAGCCCAGAGGGGTGTGCTGCTTTGAGGATCAGGACGGCAGAATGACTATTGAAACCTCCCTGCCCGCTTTTCAGATCAACCGGGTTAAAGCGCTGGATCTGGCTTTTGATTTGGGAGAGCTTTGCGGCAGGGACTTTGATCGCCCGGCTATTCTGCAAAGCCAGGGGGAGTGCCGGCTGCGGTTTGTGGAGGCCTCTCTGTTTGTGGTAGAAAGCGGAATCTGCCAGCTTTCCAAGGAAGAGGGACGTATCTGTGGCGACGCCTGTCAACAGCTTACCGGCCAGAAAATGCAGACCATCCTGCTGTTGAGCGACGGCATGGGCGCAGGCCCCCGGGCAGCGGTGGATTCCAACATTGCCATTGGTCTGCTTTCCCGGCTGCTGGCGGCGGGGGTGGGGTTTTCGGCGGCGCTGAAGATGGTAAACTCCGCCCTTTTGGTAAAATCCGGGGAGGAATCTCTTGCTACAGTGGATATCACAGCCATCAACCTATATACCGGCAGGACCGACTTTTTGAAGGCGGGCGCCGCCCCCACTTTTGTGCGGAAAAACGGCCGGGCCGGCAGTGTGGAGGCAATCTCCCTGCCGGCGGGGATTTTGCGGGGGGTGGAATTTGAAAGCACCAATATTCAGCTGGGGGACGGAGACTGGGTTGTTATGGTATCGGACGGAGTGACCATGGATGGGTTTGACTGGATACAGACATTCCTGGAGCAATTTGAGGGCACTCCCGCCCAGCTGGCTGAAGGCCTTGCCAAAGCGGCGAGGAGCAAGATGGAAGCCGGGCACGAGGATGATATTACGGTGATTGCGGCGAGGATTGTAAAAAAATAGTTGCAGCGCAGCGGAAACTATTTTTTTTGGCCATGCCCATAGGGCGGCCTTTTAATCCCGTAGGGCATTCCATAAAAAAGTCCCTTTATGCGAAGCGAAGGGACCAGCCATGCCCGTCAGGGCGGCTAAAACCTCCCCCAGCACCATCCCACACCCAAACACATCGCACCCCATCCCACAACCCCCCCAAAAAGCCTCCCCCAAACCCCCAAAAAAACAAACAAGCGCGACGTCCTAAAAAATAACCAGGCGGACGGTACAGCATACCGTCCGCCCGGCGCATTGCCCAAGGC
>CATJLA010000128.1 GCA_949741215.1 uncultured Oscillospiraceae bacterium | reverse complement strand
GCCGCATTGTATCAAGCTTTCCATAGTGCGCTTGTTCATCTCGCCGCCATACATCCGCTCACAGAAGTCGGCAAAGCTTTCAAAGGGACGCTCCTGCCTCTTCTGCAGTAGCTCCCGAATAAATCCCCTGCCAATATTCTTCACCGCCAGCAAGCTAAACCGGATTCCCTCCTCGGTTACCGCAAATTCCTCCCAGCTCTGGTTTACATCCACCGGCAGCACTTTAATTCTCTGCCGCTCGCACTCCCCAATGTACTCTGTCACCTTGCTGGTACTATCCAGGACGCAGGTGAGCAGGGCAGCCATATACTCCCGGGGATAATGCAGCTTCAAATAAGCGGTTTGATACGCCACATAAGCATATGCCGCCGCATGGGACTTATTAAAAGCATAGGACGCAAAGGAACTCATCTCGTCAAAAATTTGGATAGCCGCTGCCTCCGGTACACCATTTGCCACAGCACCCACACATTCCACTGTGCCGTCCGGCTTTTTGGCGCCGTAAATAAAGTTTTGGCGCTCCTTCTCCATCACATCGGCTTTCTTTTTAGACATTGCCCGCCTCACCATATCTGCCCGCCCGTAGGAGTACCCTGCCAGCTGCCGGCAGATCTGCATCACCTGCTCCTGGTAGACAATACAGCCATAGGTAACCTCCAGCACCGGTTTCAGCTGCGGGGTTAGGTAGGTTACCTTTTCGGGATGGTGCCGGTTCTCAATATATTTCGGGATAGAATCCATAGGCCCCGGGCGGTAAAGGGAGATTACCGCAATCAAATCCTCCAGCGAAACCGGCTTCAGCTGGGTAAGCACCTGTCGCATACCGCCGGACTCAAACTGGAACACTCCGTCCGAAAGCCCTGCGGAAAGCATTTCAAATACGCCGGTGTCGTCAATAGGAATTTCGTCCGCCTGAAACCCAGGCTCCTTTTTTTGAATGGTTTCCTCTGCCCGTCGGATCACCGTTAAGTTCCGCAGCCCCAAAAAATCCATCTTCAGCAGCCCAAGCTCTTCCAGAGTAGTCATAGGGAACTGGGTTACAATGGCCTCATCATTCTTCTGCACCGGGACATAAGCGGTTACCGGGTCCCGTGTTATCACTACGCCCGCCGCATGGGTAGAGGCATGGCGGGGCATCCCCTCCAGTTCTCTGGCCAAGTCAATCAGTTCTTTTACCTGCTGGTTTTGGTCATACAGCTCTTTTAGCTCGCTGGAGCCCTTCAGCGCTTTTTCCAGCGTCATTTTCAGCTCCATAGGCACTAACTTTGCCACGGAATCCACCATCTGGTAACTCAGCCCCAAAGCTCTGCCCACGTCCCGAATAGCCCCCCGGGCCGCCATAGTACCAAAGGTAATAATCTGAGCCACATGGTCCGCTCCGTATTTGTGCACCACATAGTCAATCACCTCCTGCCGCCTCTCAAAGCAGAAGTCAATATCAAAATCCGGCATACTTACCCGCTCCGGGTTCAAAAACCGCTCAAACAGCAGCTGATACCGCATAGGGTCGATGTTCGTAATCCCCATACAGTAAGCGGCAATACTCCCGGCACCCGAGCCTCTTCCCGGCCCCACCGGGATGTTCTGGCTCCGGGCATACCGGATGAAGTCATATACAATCAGGTAGTAGTCCACATAGCCCATTTTTTCGACGACCTGCAGCTCGTGCTCCAGCCGCTCTCGGTAAGCCTCCGGGGGATTCTCGCCATACCGGCGGGTCAGCCCCTCAAAGCACAGCTTCCGAAAGTACTCCCGGTTCTCAATCCCGTCCGGAGCCTGAAAATAAGGCAGCTTCGTCTGACCAAACTCAAACTCTACCTGACACCGCCGGGCAATCCTCTCGGTATTGTCCAATGCTTCCGGCAGTTTTCCAAACATTTGCTCCATCTCTTCCCGAGACTTGAGATAGAACTCCTGGGTTTCAAAGGCCATGTCGTTGGGCTCGTCCACCGTGTGGTTGGTCTGGATACACACCAGCAAATTCTGCATCCTATGGTCCTCTTTGCGGATGTAGTGGGCGTCATTGGTGGCCACCAGCTGCGCTCCTGTCTCCCGGCTCAGCTGCACCAGCCGTGGCAGAATCTCCTTCTGCTCCTGCAGGCCGTGATCCTGTATTTCAATAAAGTAGTTGTCCTTGCCAAAAATGCTCTGATATTCCTCCACCAGCGCCTTTGCTCCGGGGTAATCTCCTGCCCGCAGCTTTCTGGGCAGCTCCCCCGCCAAACAGGCCGAAAGGGCAATCAACCCCTCGCTGTGCTGACGTAACAGCTCCTTATCCACCCGCGGCTTAAAGTAGAAGCCCTCTGTAAATCCCTGAGACACCAGCGCCGTTAAATTCTCATATCCTTTCTGATTCTCACACAGCAGCACCAAATGATAAGGGCTGGTATCTACCCGGTTCACCTTGTCAAAGCGGGTTCTGGGGGCAACATACACCTCGCAGCCAATCACAGGATGAATCCCCTTGGCCTTAGCGGCCTTATAAAAATCGATCACCCCATACATCACCCCATGGTCGGTAATCGCCACAGAGGTCTGCCCCATTTCCAAAATCCGGTCCAGCATCCGGTCAATGCGGCAGGCGCCGTCCAGGAGGCTGTATTCCGTATGCAGGTGCAGATGCACAAAGTTTCCCATTCCTCCTGTACCTCCCATCCCCATTTTCTCAACTGCATCTATAATGGTTATCTTAACCGATCAGTCCTAAAGCCGCTTTTTTCCCTTTTGTGCTTTTTCCATTTGTTTTTTATTCTGTCACCCAAAAGGGAAATCACCAGCTCTATTATGTCCGCGACAAAATCCGCAATAAAATCAACCATTTGTATTCTCCTTCTCTTATCCAAAGGCAACCTTGCATGCAGGCTATTCCCCGCCGCTTTCCCGAATCTCCTGCGCCAACCTACTCAGCCGCTGGAACCGATGGTTAATCCCGGAGCGTGAAATCGGCGTCTCCAGCGCCTCTCCAATCTCCCTTAGCGACATCTCCGGGTTCTCCAGCCTTAAAATAGCAACCTCCCGCAAATCGTCCCCCAAAAAGTCGATACCTTTGTGCTCCATCACCAGCCGGATATCCTCAATCTGAGCCGCGGCTGCAGCCACCGTTTTTCCGATATTGGCCGTCTCGCAGTTGGTCACCCGGTTCGCTTTATTTCTAAAGTCCTTATAAATCTTCACATTCATCAAAGCAAGGCTGCCGTTTACTGCCCCCACTAAAGTCAACAAATCCTCAATCTGCTCACTTTCTTTATAATAAAGCACATAGGCGCCCCGGCGCACTACCGTCTTGGGCTTATGATATAACAACTCGTATAAATCTTCCTTCAATTTTAATCGGGAAACAACCAGCTCCGCATGATACCCCTTCTCCGGATCAGTAATATTACCGCACACCAAATAAACCCCTGCCAAAAACGCCGCTTCAGTGTCCGGCGTCAGGTTTTCGGGACGTATGCGCAAATTGATTTCCCCAGGCGTATGGCCAAAAAATTCCAGTATCCGGCGGCGGTCCTCCTGATCGTCCACCGTAACCCAGTAAAGCCCTCCGCCCCGGCTTTTTTTAAAATGGGTGGTTGTTACCGAGGCGTTCATTCCCACCAGCTCAAAAATATACCGGCAGTACAGCTGTGCCACCTGGCGGTTCTCGGTCTGCATTCCGATAGCATTTAAGCTAAAAGCCCGGCCAAACAACAGCATTCCATAGGCCTGCGCCCGGCGGCGGCCCTTCTCCCGGGGCTGGTTTTCCAAAATCTCCCGCTTAATTTCATTGGCAAAGGACATGGGCATTCCCCTCTTTAATCATCAGTCTTACAGCTTTTGCATATAGATTTTTTCTATTTCCCCCCAGGGAGCAGTTTTTTTGTCAACAACCGCAAATCCATATTTTTCATACAAATTCTCATGGTCGCTTACAATATACACCCTGTCAAAACCAATGGATTTTAAGTATCCCATAGCAAATTCTATCATCTTTTGGCTAAGCCGTTTTCCTCTGTACCGCTCCCCCACAAAAATATAGCCGATATATGGAGTATACGGCACATCAGAAATACAATCCCTTTTTGCCACAGTGCAGTAACCGCAAATATCCCCCTCCTCCAAGCAAACAATCACTCCTTCCCAATCGGAAAAAGATCGTTTTTTCATCTCGTTGGACAAAGACTTTCCGGCGCTCCAGGAACAAGTTTCAGCATATCCTTCCACTTCATTCCACAGCTTGTCTGACGATGTTATCAGCCTGATTTGCATTTGCCTCCTCCATTTCCGCAAACGTCCTTAGGCGCCGCGTCCCCAAAGCCTACTTTTTCACAATATCCCGATGATTGGTACTGGCCTTATACCCCTGCTCCCGCACATGCTGGCTCATCCGCTCTGCAAAGGTAACAGAGCGGTGCTTCCCTCCGGTGCAGCCCATGGCAATTACCAGCTGGCTTTTCCCCTCTTCCAGGTACAAGGGCAGCAGGTAGTCAATTAAATCCATTAGTTTTTGTTCTAATTCTTTGGATTGCTCCCACTGCATCACATAGTCCCGCACCGGCTTGTCCAGCCCGGTTAAGGGGCGCAGCTCCGGCAGGTAAAAGGGGTTGGGCAGGCAGCGGACGTCAAACACCAAATCCGCCTCCCCCGGCACTCCGTATTTGTACCCAAAGGACATACAGCTCACCCGCATTCCCTCCTGAATATTTGTGAGGAAAATATTGTGCACCTGCTCCTTCAGCTGCGCCGGAGAGGTTTTGGAGGTATCCAGGACATAATCCGCCAACTCCCTTGCCCCCTGCAGAATTTCCCGCTCCCGGGCAATAGCGGCCTGCAGGGTAGGGTACTGCTCATTCATCAGCGGGTGCGCCCGGCGGGTTTCCTTGTAGCGACGGGTCAGCACATCGTCGTCCGCATCCACAAACAAAAGCTTATAAAGCCGGTTTTCTTCCCGAAAAGTCTTCAACTGATGAAAAATATCCCGAAAGCTGCCCTTGCTTCTAGCGTCCACCACCAAAGCCAGACGATCCACCGGGTCGTCAGACTGAACACAGGTTTCCACAAAGCTGCCCACCAGCTTACTGGGCAGATTATCCACGCAATAAAAGCCAATGTCCTCCAACACATGGCATGCCTGAGACTTTCCCGCCCCTGACATACCGGTAATTACAAGCAGTTCCATGCCGTCACTCCTCAAATAGCTTTTCCATACCCTTTGGCCCCACCAGAACCACCTCCGGCTCCAGCAGCACACCTGTCTGTTCCGCTACCCTGCTGCGCACAAGGCTCATCAATTCCAGGACGTCGCTGCAGCCCGCGCCCCCTGCGTTAACCACAAACCCGGCGTGCTTTTCGCTTACCTGTGCGCCCCCAACGGACACCCCCTTTAACCCGCACTGATCAATCATCTGAGAGGCAAACCCCGTTTGCGGCCGCTTGAAGGTACTGCCGGCACTGGGGTATTCCAGCGGCTGTTTTTCTCGTCTTCTGGAGAGAAAATCCTCCATTTTGGCCCGAATCTCCTCCTTTTCCGCCGGTTTCAGGACGAAACTGCCCCCTGTAATGCAAAAGCCTGACCCGGTGTACCTGCTATGACGGTAAGAAAAATCCAGTTGACCGCTCAAAAAGCAGCCGGGTTCCCCCTCCGGGGTAATGTGTCGGGCTTCCGCCAGCACCTGGCTGATTTCTCCGCCATAAGCCCCTGCGTTCATGTAAATGGCGCCGCCCACACTGCCCGGAATGCCATAAGCAAACTCCAGGCCGGAAAGCCCTGCCTCCAAAGCGGCCTGACATAGCCGGGAAAGAGGCACACCGGCCTCACAAAGCAGCAGATTGCCCTGCCGCTCAATCCGTCCCATTTTGGGGCCAATACACAACACCGGAACAGCAATTCCCGTCTCCCGCACCAGCAGGTTAGAGCCCCTGCCCATTACAAACAGGGGAATGCCCTCCCGGTGGGCAAACGCAATGATTTCCGCCGCCATTTTCTCCCCTTCCGGCAGCAAAAAAAGGGCCGCCGGGCCGCCAATTTGAAAAGAGGTATGCCGGTACATAGGCTCCTGCCTCCGGCATTCACAGCCAATTTGAGCGCAAAAGCTTTCTAAAGCCTGCAAATTCATGACTTTTTCTCCTCCCCGGTCGTTTTCATGACGAATCATTCCTTTCCCATTCCTATGCCGGTCTTCCGCAAAATAGGGGTGCTGTCCGTCTAAAAACAGTATTCCCGCCTGGCAAGGGCAAATCCCTTTACAAAAAGGCGTTTCTTCATCCTCAAAAGACGCAGGCCCGCTTCCTGTACCTCCATACCTATACCGGAGCCCTATCTGCATCTTTCCATCAACTTTTTATAAATATTCTCCACAATCCAAGGCTCCCTCGGCACTTTTAGGGCATCCTCAAAGGACCACCATTTTACCGCCTGGTTTTCCTCTGTGTTTCCAACCAAAGATTCCGCTTCGTCCGCCACAGCCAGGTAGGTAACATTCATATGCAAATGGGTGGGTACATAAGCTCCCTTTTTTATATGCCCGTTAACAGGCAATATTTCCAAACTGAATATCTCTCCGCCGGCAAGCACGGCATTTTTTACACCGGTTTCCTCCTGCAGCTCCCGTAAAGCCACCGCACGCAGATCCTCCACCCCGTCCGCATGGCCGCCTATCCAGGACCAGGAATCATACAGGTTATGATAAACCATCAGCGTTTTTGTACGCTCCGAATTCACTGTCCAGATAGAAGCCGTAAAATGAGCGATCAGGTTTTTTCTCTCCAAACAATCCTCATGCAGCAGCATAAACCGGATCATCTGCTCCTTATCGCACACTTCCTGCTGGTTCCCCGGTATAAAATCCTTTATTTCCTGCAATAAACCCATCTGCTCCAACTCTCCCTCATTTTTGGGGACGCAACAGCTCTTCCCATTCACAAGGCCCTATAGCAAGCCCCAAACAAAGGGCAGTGCCTCATCAGCAAGGAGTCCCCGGTGGG
>CATJLA010000127.1 GCA_949741215.1 uncultured Oscillospiraceae bacterium | reverse complement strand
CCTGCTCATTCACCGCCCGGGTTAAATAATCAATCAATTCCGCCATAAAATT
This sequence comes from uncultured Oscillospiraceae bacterium, assembly GCA_949741215.1. GTDB lineage: Bacteria > Bacillota > Clostridia > Oscillospirales > Ruminococcaceae > CATJLA01. Next base: position 5,284 of record CATJLA010000127.1, on the reverse strand, counting down.
CTCCTTCTCACCACTTGATTTTCAATCCAACACCAGTCGGTTCAGAACATTCCACCGTCCCAAACAATCAGAGAGTCATCTGCCTCCCAAGCCACTGCGGGGACAGCCTGCCACCGCAAGATGGTATAACTGTCCCCTTCCACCAGAACCTCAACATCCAGCTTCTGTCTTTCTGAAATGAAACAACTATAAAAAAAGGTATTCCCCTCAAAAGAAACGTCCTCCGGAATCTCTCCTGTCAACAGACGAGCCAGAATCTCTTGGGCCTCACAATCTGCGGCATAATAGGCAGAAACTGCCTTTGCAGAGGCATCTCCCAACCGAACATCTGCCTGCACTGTAGCTAAGCTCAAAAGAGCAAAAACTGTCAAACAAAGCACTGCAAAAACAACCAGCAGTGACGTCCCACCAGCAGCCGGAGTGGCAAAACGCTCCTTTTTGGCTTTATCCATGAGCCTTCACCTCCTGCCAAGCTACCTCCAACTGGAATAAAACTGTTCCATCCGCCTTTTCTACCACAACCAGCGCACGTCCCAATCCGGCGACGTCGCTGGGCTGGGCGTGTGCGGTAAGCTGATACCCTCCAACACCAGGTTCCCAGTTTTCGTCATATTCCAAAAGCAATGTGCCATCAATATAGGTGCCGTCCAACTGCTTTGCAGCCATCTCCAGAGCATTTTCCGGAGTACCACCCTCATATCGAATCGTTTCTGCCGCAGACTGCACCATCACAACCGCTCTATCTCGCTCCTCGCTTTGGCGTGAAATACTATCTGAACGAACAAATGTCTGCAAACAAAGAGCGGCAGCCAAAGCAAATACCAGCAGCATCACCATTTGCTCCATTAAAAGAAGAGGGGCTTTACTTTTCATGTACCTGCCTCCTCTCCACTTCGCAAAGAAAGCCGCAAAATATCCTGCTTCCCTCCGCTTTTGATTTCCACTGTCAGCAAGCCGTTTTCCAAGGCAAAATCCACCTTTTCTGCCTGCAAAATTTTGGTTCCATCACTTAGAACAAGGTCAGAATCCTCAGCGGCATATAACTCCATAAGATAGCCGTCATACCAATAAACCCGAGTAACAAAGCCACCGGATTCCTGCATAGTCAAAGCGTTAGTTTCCGCAAAGGGAGCAACCGAAATCCGCCCTTCGCTATCCGACTGACGAACCCGCGCAGCAATATACTGTACGCAAGTCCGACTGTCATACGCAGCCTGATCCCGTTCGGTCAAACGGCGATAAGCTTTTGCGCCGGTAAGCAGCACCACCAGGATGCAAACTGCAAAAACGGCAAATAACAAAAGCGCCAGCAGGCTATCTATGGAATGCTGGATTCTCCGTCGATTCATGGCAAATTCTCCAATACAGTAATGTCCGGCATTAAGTTCTCACCGATAGCAAGATAGCGGACCACATATTTTGTTTCATCAATCTGCAGACCATACCGCTCCCTTAAGTAATCCAAATTAGGGGGATACATCCCCTCAGCGGCATAGCAGGCCACACAGCCCCGACGGAGGGTTTCCTCCAGCTGACGTCGGTTTTCTTCCTCCCGACCTCGATCCAGACTGTCCATCGCAGTGGCGAAGCAGAGCAATACCGCCGCAAAAAGCAACGGCATCAAAAGTCCCTTCAACAAAGGGCCGATCAGCCTTTTCTTTCTTCTCATCATATCACCCAATCGCTGACATAATATTCATCAGCGGCAACATAACCGAAAGCAAAATTAATCCTACCAACAACGAACAAACCAACACCAACGCTGGCTCCACACGGCTCACCATCGCCTCTAAGGCATCCTCGCCTTCTTCCTCTAAATCCTCGGCAATCTTAGCCATAGAAGAATCCCCTACGCCACTACGCTGACCCAACTCCAAAATCCGGCATTGCCGGGGAGGCAACAAGCCGCTTTTCTCCAAAGCATGACTTAAGCTTTCCCCCTGCTCCATCATCTCTTGGCAGTTTTCACATCTATCCTTGGCTTTAGCCTCCATCAGCCCGGCAGAAAGAGAAATCGCTTCCTCTACCGGCAAGCCACTTGCCATACCCATGGCCAATGCCTGTGCCAGACGAGCAGTGTTCAATTTTTTTGCCACACCTTTATCACCAAACTTCTGCTGCCAGAAGCTAGTCAACTTAGTCCGTACCGGTTTTATAAAAGCAAAAACCAGTCCAAAAGCCACCAGTACAATCAGAACTCCCCAGAGTACTGGCATACCGGCTTCCAGCCAACGTCCCAAAGCCAAAAGACCGCCAGCCACACCGGTTAATCGCCCGCCCAGAGAAGCATACACGTCATCAAAAACAGGCAATACCTTAATCAGTAGCACTCCAATAACAATTAGCATCAACGCCAACATTACTGCAGGATAAAGCAGGGCGCTGCGCACCCGCTTACGCAGGCGCACCCGCCCCTCGTAATACTTTGCCAAGGCGGCCAAAGCTTCCTCCGTCCGCCCAGTGTGCTCGCCTACCTCTACCAAGCCGCATAAATAGGTGGGGAAACAGCCACTTTCCCGCAATACCGTCCCTAAAGACAATCCTTCGTCCACTTTTGCCGCCATTTGGGAGAGAATTTCCCCCTCCCCTTCCTCCGCAAGCAGAGAAAGGGCATCTCCAGTTCCCACTCCAGCATGGAGCAGTAAAGAAAGCTCCATGCACAAAAATGCGGTATCTTCGTCAGAAAACATCATAAAAAGCTCCTCAATCAGTAGAGATATTTTGTGGTGTAATTTTTACCGTCACCGATATACTCATTGCTGGTACCAGAGGATGCAAAGGTAGGATCCATCCTCTTCCAGGTAGTTCCGTCAAAATAGATTACACCGTCAACCCAACCGGTTTCGGCAGACCAAACACTTACCCAAGCATGATAGGCAGTGCCGGCATAGCCAACCACCAACTTACAAGGCACACCCTGACTGCGGAGCATACCGGTCATCAGTGCCGCATAATCAAAGCAAATACCAGTCTTTTTGGAAAGCACATCGTCCAAATCCGGCAGATAACCGCTTGTTACATTTGCAGCTTTCTGCTTATCGTAAGTCAGGTTACTAATAACATAATCATACACCACACCCACCATCTCTAGTGGATCAGTAATATTCTTAGTCAATTCCTCCGCCTTGGCAATGGTATTGGTAGCATTAGCATAATTCACATACTGATTAGGACGCAGAAAAGGCGCAAACTCATCCTTTAGAGAAACCTGAAAGGAAACTGAAGTCAATACTGCATACTTAGAGCCTTCCACATTCTGCAGTACTCGTACTGTGTAGTTGCCATTCCCATCAGAAAGTGGAAAGGTAGACCAGGACTTACCGGACTTCAAATCGTAACTATAAGTAGTATTAGGTCCCAACACTTGGGCTTTCAGGCGACGTCCACTGCTTCCAGGGTACCGAGCCATTACATAACCATCTTTAATGTTAGAATAATCAATCTCCGCCCCACTGCCAGACTTTACACTGGTCCCCGAGGCTACCGGCAGCAACATGGAATCCACCGCAGGAGTAGAAGCCAGCGGTACCAGCTCATTCTCAAATTCCGCACCATCCAAAACCATCTGGCCAATATAAGGGTCTTGATCCAGCATAATGGTAGAAGACTCCTCTGTCGTTGTTTGACACCCGGCCAAAAGCATACAGCAAGCCAGGGTTGCCACTAAAATTTTCTTCATTCTATTCATAACCAAACTCCTTTCTTGATCTGCGCATTTCAGTTAATCTTACAAGAATCAAGAATATTTAAAGGCACAAAGGCCGCTAAACGGCAGTCCCGTCCAACAACCCTTTTCCTCATAATACCATGGAAAAAACCGGTAGTCAACTCTTTTATTGCATTTTATGGACGTAGGTGCCTCCCCACATCTCATGCTTTTTCTCGAATCTTCTCAGGACTCCCTGGAATAATTCCGATCAAATTCTTCCCGCAAAACCCCTTGAACCACCCATCTTCTATTAGTATTAGAAGCGGTACAGGTGGAGAGAGTTAGAATCCTTTCCCCAACCTCAGGTATCACGCCAGTGTTGATGGTAGTATTTTTCATACAAAATTCAATAAACATCTCCTGATTTTCCTCTAAATCCAACCGATAAACCGTGCTTTTAACGTTAGTTTCAAAGGCAGCAAAAATATCATAACGGTAAACCTTCTTATCCATTGCAATATAAATACTGGCATGGTCCTTCCAGAAGTCCGCCTGGCGATAATTATCCAAAGAACTGAACATCGCGTCACTGAACATAATACGATGCCCATATATAATAGTATGATAATCTGAGAGATCTGAGCTATTGGTTTCTTCTAAAAAAATAGCTCCATCCCCGTTTGGATCCTTTTTCCAGTTGCGTTTTAAGTAGTAATTGTTATCCGGCCCGGCCAGTAACGGATAAGAAATGGGCGTATCCGGAATCTCAATCCAGCCGATCACCTCATCATTAATTGCTTTCAGGGCATCCAAAGCAATGCCATTTAGATCCTTAATTACCGGGTCTGTGTTATCCGGTTCCTTCTGGGCAGTACTAGTCAGATTGGAAAAATCCTTTGGACCCAAAATCCCGGCAATTTCAAGTGCTTCATTATAGTCCCGCACACTGGCCTGATTCTCCTGAGAGCGCCGGAAAGCCATAAAAACGCTCACAATCAAAATCACCAGCAGGCATATCTTAACAATTTTTAGGGTCTTCGTTTTGTCCATAGTAAATACCACCCTTCTCACGACAAAAACAATCACTAAAAATCCGCCGGATGCTTTTATTGTCCCATAAGAATGGTACATTTTTGTGTTATAATTATTATACCATATCCAAAAAGAAGATGCAAGCTGTTTTAAGGGAAGGAACAGCCAGTTCGCCCCACTTCTTCCGCCTCTCCCCTCCCCACTTTTTAGGACATGACAGCTCCGGTAAGCCTGATTTTCCTCCAAAATCCCCCAAGTTTGGGAGGCATCCCACAAAAGCAGGCTTACCGATCCAAAGCAAGCCTGCCGGTAAGCAGAAAAAAACGGGCTACGCGACGTCCTAAAAGCGTGGTATAATAAAAATCCCCTTGACACAGGGTTTCCCATGTCAAGGGGTTAAACTTTACAGTTGATTTAATAATGATACTTTTTCTTCCGAATACCAAGAAACAAGGCACTGATAGCTACCGCCATTGTCTCAGCAACCACAAGGGAATACCAAATGCCATCAATTCCCCAAAGCAGCGGTAACAGCATAACGGCGGAAATTTGAAAAATCAGCGTTCGCAAGAAGGAAATGATTGCGGAAGTCAGGCCATCGTT
>CATJLA010000126.1 GCA_949741215.1 uncultured Oscillospiraceae bacterium | reverse complement strand
CCCCCCGCCGATCATACGATTGCAGCGCACCACAACCTCCACCCTGTCCTCAGGGGTTCCCACCAACTTCAAGCCCAGTCGGTCCAGGCTTTCCAGCTGAGAATCCATATCCACCTGCACATTAAAACGATACTCCTGGTTCACACTAATCTGTGTCACCACAAAATACCAGGAAACAATACCAATCAGCAGCGCCAAAATCCGCAGAAAAAGCCGGTTTTCAAACAGGGACGCCAGGGTAAATTTTTTCAGGTCAATTTTCTTCATGCTTATTTTTCCCCTTCCAGAAGCCCTGCTTCTTTTCTCCGGAATCATTTGTCTTCTTTTCGGGCAAAATCTCTGCCAGCAGCAGCTCCTTCAAAGTTTCGGGGGTATAATCCCGGGTAATCTGTCCGTTCATTGCCACTGAAATATTCCCCGTCTCCTCGCTCACAATCACTACCACCGCATCGGAATTTTCACTCATTCCCAACCCGGCCCGATGTCTCGTCCCCATCTCCCGGCTAATCTCATGGTTGTCCGAAAGGGGCAGATAGCACCCGGCGGCATGCAGTCTGCCGTCCCTGATTACCATAGCGCCGTCATGAAGCGGGGAATTATGGAAAAAGATGTTGCCAATCAACTCCGCGCTGGGGGTAGAGTCAATAATGGTACCGGTTTTAATAATCTCCCCCAGCCTTGTTTTCCGCTCCAGCACCATCAAAGCCCCCACCTTCTGGCGGGAAAGAGAGTTGGAAGCGTCAGAAATGCAGGTAATGGCCTGGTTCCAATGCTCCTCCAAATTATCATCCGCCCTGGCCCCGCCAAAAATGCCCACGTCAGAAATCTTTGTGCGGCCTGCCTGCTCCAACCCCCGCCGCAGCTCAGGCTGAAACACCACAAACAAGGCAAACAGGCCCACCTGGAACACCTGCTCCATTAAATACTTCATCGTATCCAGCTGAATCCAGGAAACCAGAGCATACAACCCCAGCAGCAGCAAAATGCCCTTGAACAGCTGCATAGCCCGTGTCTCCCGGACAATCGTAAAGGCCTTATAAATCACATATGTAACCAAGAGGATATCCACCACATCCTTCGGGTGGATTGAGAGAATCACATTGATAAATTCCTGCGGGAAAGAGCTCTCTGCCATAATAAACCTCCTGCTTGTCCGTGTTTCTTCCCTATATAGTGGTAACTTTCCGGCAATTTATTGCACGGAACCATAAAATCTCCAATAAAAAAGGCATCTTATTTTCGCCGAATATCCATACTAAATTTATTATAGCACAGTTCTCTATTTATTCAATAATATAAACGGTTTTTTTCCCATTTATGTCGCAGCTGTTCCCAAACCCCCTCCCCCGCCAAAGCCTTTGGGACGTCGCGCAAGCCTTCCTTCTGCAAGCCCCTGGTAGGCTCATCCAGCCCCCAAAGCCCCGGATCAAGGCAAAAGCGAAGCGTCCCAAAAACCCGCAAAGCACAACCCTTCCATCTTATTTATAAAGTCCTCTACCCTTCTCGCAAGCCCTAAAGCAAACCCACTCTGTTCTAAAAATACCCACTCCAAAACAAGCCCCCAAAAGCTCGCCAAACGCAGCCCTTTCATCTTTTATAAGGCCCTCCGCTTCTCCCGCAAGCCCCAAAGCAAACCTGCTCTGTCCTAAACTATCTGTTCCGAAACATCCTCTCTCAAACTCTTTCCGAAGGCTCCCATCCCACCTCACAAGGCTCCGGGAACAAGCCCAGCCTCCCTCATTTTCCTAAACCCAACCCCAGGCGCGACGTCCCCAAAGCCTGCAGCCCCGCCGCCACAGGCTTACCTGAGCTTTTTCGAAGCTTCCTCCATCGCCCGGCAAAGGCTCTCCGCCTGAGCCGCACTGTTAAAGTACCCCAGGCTGGCCCGCACCGCCCCCTGGTCCAAAGTTCCCAGCTTTTTGTGGGTCAGCGGCGCGCAGTGCAGTCCGCCCCGCACGGCAATGCCCCTCTCCCCCAAAAAGGCCGCCACCGTCTCGCTGTGAACCCCCTGCAGATTCAACGCCAGAACCGCTGTCCGCACTCCCTCCATGGGGCTGTACAGTACAAGCCCGGGAATTTTCCTCAGATCCTTTGCAAGGGCGAACGCCAAAGCCGCCTCTTTTTGGGCAATTTTCTCCCGCCCAACCCCCTGCACAAAAGCGATTCCCTGCTCCAGCCCCAAAATTCCCATGGTATTCAACGTCCCGCTTTCCAGATAATCCGGCAGCTCTTTCGGAGGGTTCAACGCAACCGAATAGCTTCCGGTTCCTCCTTCCGTCAGGCTTTCCGGCAGCGGCGCCCCCTCCCGGATCAGCAGCAATCCCGTACCGGTAGGCCCATAAAGCCCCTTATGGCCCGGCACAGCCACATAATCCAGTCCGTCCCGCTCTGGTAACACCGGCAGAATCCCGGCACTTTGAGCAGCGTCCACCAAAATCAGCGCGCCTGCCCTATGCGCCAGTTCCGCCAGCTCCTTCACCGGCAAAGCGGTTCCCAGCAGGTTGGAGCTATGGGTAACTGCCAGCAGCCGGGTATTGGGGGTCATGGCCTTTTCAAAGCGGCGCACCGTTTCCCATGGGTCCTCCAGGCAAACAGGCACCACTGTATAGGTAATTATCCCCTGCTCCGCCAGCTTGTGGACAGGGCGCAGAACCGAGTTATGCTCCACGTCCGAAATCAACAGGTGATCCCCTTTCCGCACTATCCCCTTCAGCGCCACATTCAGGCTTTGGGTGCATCCGGATGTAAAAACAACCTGCTCCGCGCTTTTCATTCCAAAAAAATCCGCGGCACACTGGCGGCAGTCAAACATCTTCCGGGACGTATCCATCGACATCTGATACCCGCCGCGCCCGGGGTTTGCACCCAACCTTTGAAAATACTGCATCGAAGCCAACTGTACTGCAGCGGGTTTCGGAAAGGTGGTAGCGGCGTTGTCAAAATAAATCATCATCCTTCCCCCAATACCCTAATATGGTTTTTCCGCAGAATCTCCATCGCCTTGCCCCGGTTTCCCCGAATTTCCAACCGGTAATTGCACCCCTGGTTCGCCGTATGCTGAATATCTCTCTGCATATATGAAGCGATCCCCTGCTCCTGCAGCAGCTTTTGGGCCCGCATAGCATGAGTAATCGAATGAATCGTCACATAAAAAGTCTCCATAATATTTTCACCCCTACCTACGGTATGCAGAGGCGGGGGAGATTGGTGCATCTTTTTTTGCTCTTGTTGCCGCCTCTGCATAGGTAATAGGGAAGAGGGTATAGTGAATAGTGTAGGTACGCTCTTTTGGAGAGCGATTTCGATATTGCTGTGGAAGTTTTTTATCCCTTGGTGTCGAAATAGCTTTGTGATTAAATCAATAAAAAAAGGGGGATTTTCCCCCTTTCTGCTTTTTTGTTTTACCTTGGTAATTTGATATAGAGTTTCTTATACACCACATGGTGAGGCTGTTTAATTCAGAACAAAAGTTTCACGTGAAACATTTTTGGGATTTGCCGGTATGGCCTGAAAATAGCCTCCGGGCGGCAAAGGCTGTTTTTATCTAAAAATCATGGCAACACTGTGTGCGCTGATCCCTTCGCCGGAACCGGTAAACCCAAGCCCCTCCTCGGTGGTGGCTTTCACATTCACCTGCTCCGGGGAAATACCGCAGCCTTCCGCCAGCTTTTCCCGCATCCGGGAAATATAGGGCTTTAGCTTGGGGGCCTGCGCCACTGCAGTTACGTCCACATTGCCTATTTGCCAGCCCTGTTCCCGCAAAAGCGCCGCAACCCGCTTTAGCAGCTGCACACTGTCCGCCCCCCCATAGGCCGGATCATTATCCGGGAACAGCTTGCCAATATCCCCCAGTGCCGCCGCTCCAAGCAGGCTGTCCATCAAGGCATGGGTCAGCACATCGGCGTCCGAATGCCCCAAAAGCCCTTTCTCCCACGGAATCTCCACCCCGCCCAGCACCAGCCGCCTGCCTTCTACCAAACGATGCACATCATATCCATGCCCTACCCTAAAGCAGGGCATTCCCCTCTTTTCCTCCTTTTGGGACGTAAGCGCCGCCCCCATTCTCTGCCTTTCCAGCAGCTGCTCCGCCAGCGGAATGTCCTCCGGCGTGGTCAGCTTCATATTGTCCTCCTGCCCGGGCACCAGGTAAACCGGATATCCGGCGTGCTCCGCCAGCTGGCAGTCATCGGTAAAATCCAGCCCCTCCTGCCGGGCAAGCTCCATAGCCCTTTCATATAAATCAAACCGAAAAACCTGCGGCGTCTGTACCGCTTTCAAACAAGACCGGTCCGGGGTACTTTTCACAAACCCCTGGGGATCCACCTCTTTCAGCGTATCCTTCACCGGAACGGCGGCTGCGGCGGCTCCATACTGTTTTGCGGCTTCCAAACAGGCCAAAATCGTAGTCGCTGCAATCAAAGGCCGCGCTCCGTCATGAACAGCCAAATAGCCGGGTTTCCCCCTCAGCGCCCTAATTCCCGCAAAAACCGACTGCTGCCTGCTTTCTCCCCCAACGGCCAGCGTTACCTGCCGGGCAAGCCCCTCCTGCTCCAAAAGCGCCTGATACCGCTCCTTTTTCTCCCGAGGGCACACCAGAACCAGCTCCCCGAAGCAGCCGGCCTCCAAAAAACGCCGCAGGCTCCAAAGCACCACTGACGTCCCGCCTAAAAGGGCCAGCTGCTTATCTATTCCTCCCATGCGGGCGCCTTTTCCCCCGCTTACAATAATCGCCGCGTTCTGTTCCATCTGTACTCCTCGCTTCCTGTTATTTTCCACTTTATTATAGGGCAGTTTGAGGAAAAATGTCAATCACCCCGGGGCAAGCTGCCGGCCGGTATGGTCAAACTCACAATTTTCCCGGTAGATCATTTCCCCTACGGTAGAAAAGCCATAGCCCATTTCCTTCAGCTTCCGTATTACCTCCGGCAAGGCCTCCGCGGTATGAGGCGCCCCGCAGTGCAGCAGCAAAATACTCCCCTTCTGCACCGATTTTGTACAATTCTTCACAATTTCCTCAGCAGAAATCTTTTTCCAGTCCAAGGAATCCACATCCCACTGGATTGCATACAGCCCCATCTCCTCAATAATCTCCACCGTGCGGGAGGTATAAGAGCCAGAGGGCGCCCTTACCAGCTCCGGGCGCACCCCTGTCAGCTTTTCCACCAGGTCATTGCACCGCAGAATTTCCTCCCGCACAGTTCTGTCCTCGGCCTTGGCAAAATCCTTATGACTATAGGAGTGGTTGCCCACCTCATGCCCGGCCTGCACAATAGAGGCCGCCGCCTCCGGGAACTGTTCCGCCCACTGCCCCACCAAAAAGAAGGTTGCCTTTACCTGCTCCTGCTCCAATGCGGCCAAAATTTCCGGCAGGTCGTCAGCGTCCCAGGCACAGTTGATCCCCAGTGCCACCACCTGCTCCTGCCGGTCCACCGAGTAAACCGGCAGCTTCCTTTTTTGGGACGAAACTACCGCGGTACTTCCCATGCGTAAAACAAAAATCACCGCAAGGCAAATGCCTATCCTGATCAGCAGCTGTTTTCTGCTCCAAACTCGAACAAAGCGCATCCTGAACACCCCTTTGTTATCCTCATTTCTATATCCTTATTACCTTGTGGCTGTCCATGATACGTAAAAAATTACCTCCGCGGTAGGTTGGTAACTTGGGGGCCATGGGCAAGCAGCTTTCCGGAGCAGCAGGCCCCCTTCCTCCATGGAAACCAAGGGAAGCAGCTCGTCCTATAGCAAAAAAGGAAAAAGCGCCTCGGTCATCCAAGGCGCTTTGTTTCATTCGAAGCCAGGCAGCGACGTCCTTACTTATGATACAGCTTTTTGGTTTGATACTGAGGCTCACAGGTTAAATTTACCCCCAGCTTGCGGAAGGTGGAATCATCCACCTGGGAAAGGATCACCGAGGAATGAGCCTCACACCCCTGCAGCTTGGAGAGCTGCTTCATAGCAAGCTCCGCCGTGGGGTTGGTTGCCGCGCTGATGGAAAGGGCAATCAGCACTTCGTCGGTATGCAGCCGGGGATTGTGGTTGCCCAGATGCCCTACCTTCAAATCCTGGATCGGCTCAATAATAATGGGAGAAATCAAATGCACGTCCTTAGGAATCCCCCCCAGTGTTTTCAAAGCGTTCAGCAGCACTGCGGAAGAAGCCCCCAACAAAGAGGAGGTTTTTCCGGTGACGATACTGCCGTCCGGCAGCTGGATAGCCGCGGCAGGCATACCGGTTTGGTTTGCCCTATCCAAAGCGGCGGAAGCTACCTTCCTATCCTCCACCGAGATCCCTGCCTGATTCATCAGCAGCTCCAAAGCGTATACCGGGCTGCCATCGGTTTTGCCCTGGCGGCGGTCACAGCAGGCATGGTAATACCGGCGGATAATCTCCTGGCGGGAGGCCTCGCAAACCACGTCATTGTCAAAAATACAGTCCCCCGCCATATTCACCCCCATATCGGTAGGGGATTGATATGGGCTTTTGCCGGCAATCTTTTCAAACATGGCGTTCAAAACCGGAAAAATCTCCACATCCCGGTTATAGTTAACGGCAGTTTCCCCATAAGCCTCCAGATGAAAAGGGTCAATCATGTTGACGTCGTTCAAATCTGCAGTTGCAGCCTCATAAGCCAGGTTCACCGGGTGCTTCAGCGGCAGGTTCCAGATAGGGAAGGTCTCAAACTTGGCATATCCGGCCCGCACCCCCCTTTTATGCTCATGATACAGCTGAGAGAGGCAAACCGCCATTTTGCCGCTGCCGGGGCCGGGGGCGGTTACCACCACCAAAGGGTGGCTTGTTTCAATGTACTCATTCCTGCCGTAGCCATCGTCACTTACAATCAGCGGCACGTTAGAGGGGTACCCCGCAATAGGAAAATGCAGGTACACCTTTACCCCCAGCAGCTCCAGCCGTTTTTTGAAAGCATCCGCCGAGGACTGCCCCGAGTACTGGCTGATCACCACGCTGCCCACATACAGCCCAATTCCCCGAAAAGCGTCAATCAGCCGCAGCACATCGGCGTCATAGGTAATGCCCAAATCACCCCGCACCTTGTTCTTCTCAATATCCAAAGCGCATATGGCAATCACAATTTCTGCTTGCTCCTTTAAGTGCAGCAGCATTTTCACCTTGCTGTCCGGCGCAAAGCCGGGCAGCACCCGGGCGGCATGGTAGTCGTCAAACAGCTTACCTCCAAACTCCAGATACAGCTTGTTGTCGCTCTGGGCAATCCGCTCCTGAATCCGCTCGGACTGCATCCTGATATATTTTTCGTTGTCAAACCCTGTTTTAGCCTCCATAGCGCTCTCCTTCTCCACACAGCTGCCTCCCGATAAAGCCCGGGAATACAGACCAGGCACTTACGTCCCCAAAATAAAAAACTCAAACACACTATTTATCATTATACGACGTTCCCCCTGCCCATTGCAAGCGGAAATCTTCATAAAACCGCCCGGTTTTTTGGGGAAGAAAATGGGGCATTTCTCCCAGAGCAACTAATCCCAGCACTTATTTTTCGCTTTTAAGCCGTCCACATATAAAAGAAGCCCCCAAAAAGCGGAAACCCCAAAGGCCAGCCCGCTTTCCGGGGGTAATTCTGCTAATCAATTTCCACTGCCGCCTTGGCGTCCACCTTATTGGCGGCTGCCCGCACAACGGTGCGAATTGCCTTGGCGATTCTGCCCTGCTTGCCGATGACCCTGCCCATATCGTCAGGCGCCACATGGAGATGGTACACGACAGTTCCATCCTCCATGGGGGCGTCCACCGTAACGCTGACAGCGTCCTTAGCCTCCACAAGGCCTTTAGCAATGGTGATAATAAGCTGCTCCATATCCATGTTTCCTTTCGGTCTGCAAGGCTGCAGGGCATTTTACAGCGCGCCTGTGGTCTTTAACAGCTTTTTGACGGTATCGGTAGGCTGAGCGCCGTTAGCCATCCACTTTTTAGCCTTCTCGTTATCAATCTTGATCTCCGAGGGGTTTTTGGTGGGGTCATAGGTACCAATTTCCTCAATAAACCGTCCGTCCCGAGGGTATCTGGCGTCCGCCACTACTACACGGTAAAAGGGAGCTTTCTTAGCGCCCATCCGACGAAGTCTTATTTTAACAGCCATGTCTGTCACCTCCATTTTCTTAAAATTCTATAAAAACCACTTTTCGTTTTAGGACGGCACAGCCGGCCAAAGTTCCAAGGGGTTTTATCCAAAATCAAATGTTCTGCTCAGGCCCCTTCCCACCAAGTTCCCCCAGTGGGAATCTCTCCTGCTATCATTGGCCCAAACCAAGCGTCAAGCTCCCAACAGGGAAGTCACTCTCAGCGCAATTTCAAAATCAAAAAGCCAGACGGACTTTCTGGGCTTTTTAGAGGCAATGTACCTCAAAAATCATATGAGAACTCTTTTTTCGTTGGCTCAATCCGGGAGGAAGACTCCCTGCGTTTTTCCTCCCCGTTCCGGGGAGTGCGGGCTCATACCGCAAAGCGGCATCTTGCCCGCCCCGCCCAAACAGTGATCTAAATAATACTTTGTGCCTTTACCCATAGGGGCGGGACGAAGGGGACGGAAGAAATTTCGCTCTCTGCGGAGAGCGACCAAAGGGGCTTTGCCCCCTTGGAACCCCCACCACCTTTAAGGAAGGTGGACGAACCTTCTGTTCCGCTCCGCGATGCCCTAAATAAGGCTTGCAGACAACAAGTCGGCAACTCGTCCCAAAAACTGCGTTGCCGCGGTTACATGGGGAACCCTGGCGGCATCATCTGCGGGGGCATTGGAGGCATTTTGCGGCGTTTGCCCTTGCCGCCGCCTTTACCGCCCATCATCTTCATCAGCTTCTGCATCTGCTCAAACTGCCGCAGCAGCCGGTTTACATCCTCCACCTTGTTGCCGCTGCCCGCTGCAATCCTTCTCTTTCGGGAAGGGTTGATTACCGAGGGCTTTTCCCTCTCCCCCGGCGTCATGGAGCAGATCATCGCCTCGATCTTCTGCAGCTGCATCTCCCCCTGCTGGGCGTCTTCTTCCTTCAGCTTTCCCGCCAATCCGGGAATCATATTCATAATCTGCCCCAACGGCCCCATCTTCCGGATCTGCTTCATCTGCTCCAGCAGGTCGTTCAGGTCAAAGGTATTTTCTTTCATCTTCTGGGCAAGCTGCAGGGCCTGTTTTTCGTCCACCTGCACCTGAGCCTTCTCGATCAGGGTAAGCACGTCCCCCATCCCCAATATCCGGGAGGCCATCCTGTCCGGGTAAAACGGCTCCAGATCCTCCAGCTTCTCCCCGGTGCCCACAAACTTAATCGGCTTGCCCGTTACCGCCCGAACAGAAAGCGCCGCGCCGCCTCTGGTATCGCCGTCCAGCTTGGTCAAAATCACTCCGTCAATGCCCAGGGCCTCATCAAAGCTTTTGGCCACATTCACGGCATCCTGCCCCACCATGGAGTCTATCACCAGCAGTATTTCATCGGGGACGACAGTGCCCTTAATATTCTTCAGCTCCTCCATCAGCTGCTCGTCAATATGCAGCCGGCCAGCGGTATCCAAAATTACAATATCATTGCCATAATCTTTGGCGTGGGCAACGGCTTTTTGGGCTATCTCCACCGGGTTATGGTCGGTTCCCATTTCAAAAACCGGGGTATTCACCCGGCCCCCAACCACCTGCAGCTGCTCAACAGCGGCAGGACGGTAGACATCACAGGCCACCAGCAGCGGCCGTTTTCCCTGCTCCTTAAACATCCGGGCCAGCTTGGCGGAATGGGTAGTTTTACCTGAGCCCTGCAGCCCGCACATCATAATCACTGTTGGTATTTTGGAGGCAAAATTGATTCTGCTGTTGGTCTCTCCCATCAACGCGGTCAGCTCGTCGTTTACAATCTTAATCACATGCTGGGCGGGGGTTAAGCTTTCCAGCACCTCCGCGCCGATAGAGCGCTCTGTCACCGTAGCTACAAAGTCCTTTACCACCTTGTAGTTGACGTCGGCCTCCAATAAGGCCAGGCGCACTTCCCGCATGGCTTCCTTTACGTCCGATTCCTTTAATTTGCCCTTGGCCCGCAGCTTTTTGAACGCTGCACCCAGCTTTTCCGAAAGTCCCTCAAAAGCCATGGAAACCGCTCCTTCCTTCCCGCTTTACGGTATTTTCATGATGACGCTTTATACAAAATGTTATAGAAATTTCTCTATTTTATCAGGCTTTGCCGACGAAGCGCAGCCTTTTTGATGCAAAAACCACTCCAAAAGCCTTAAAAAAGCTTCAAAATGGCGTAAAAACCGTCGAAATCAGCTTAAAACCGCTGCGTTTTTTCTGCTTTTGCAAATTCGCTATTTTTGGAGCTGCGCGCCCCCGGTTTTAGCCTGGGAACAGAAAACCTGCACTCCAGTCCGTAAAAGCAAACCTGCGTTTTACTGATTGTTATTGTTTTTCTATCCTTTTGGACGGAAGCTATTTCTGCTGTTCCTCGTTTAGTTGAACGGCGATATATTTGATTCTGTCCGCCATCTCCACCACCGGCTGAGAGAGGATATGCCGTTCGCTATAGGTACGGATAGAACCGGAAAGGGCCGCAATCTCCTCCAATCCCTCCCGCATTTTGCGGAACCGGCGGGCCAGGCCCAAACGCTCCTCAAATTCCAGCAGGATGCCCTCTCCACGCTTAATGCTATCCCGCACACCCTGGCGGGTAATGCCGGTAAGCTGGGCAATCTCTCCCAAGGAAAGATCCTGATTATAATAGAGGTCAATCACTTCCTGCTGCTTTATGGTAAGCATGTCGCCGTAAAAATCCAAAAGCAGCGAAATCTCCAGATTTTTGCCCTGGCTCATGCTCCGCCTCCTCTGTCTGCCATCTGTAAAGGAATTTGCTTTACAGGACAGGGTACTTGTACAGTATACAGGATTCTCTACCCGGTGTCAAGGGGTTTTCTTTACACTGGGGCAAAATATTTTGTGAAAGGGATTTTCTGCCTGATTGGGGGGCGTTTTTTCTGCAGTTTTCCTCTTTTGGGGACGGGAGTGCAGGGGAAAGCCTTTGGCAGCGGGGAAAAACAGCACTGCATCCCAGCCCTGAAAGAGGGCCGGGATGCAGTGAACGCTCTTTGGCAATGGTGACAGTTTTGATGGATTGCATATTGATTTAGGACAGGGCTGCAGAACTGAAAGACGCGCTGCGTCCCAGAATAAAGAGCGGCCCATGGTTATTTTTCCTCCCCGGGTGGGGTGGGAATTTGTGCCTGCAGCCATGTCTTAAAATGAAGATACCCTGCGGCACGCTCTGCCCGGGCTTTTTCACACAGCTGCTCCAGCACCTCCAAAAAGGGGGGCAGCTTTTCCGGAGGGATGTCCTCCAGGAGCCACTCGTAGAACTGGCCCTCGGCGTCGTTCCGGTCTTCTTTTACCTCCAGGGCCTTTTCGGTGGTATAAATTTTGCTGGAGCGCTTATCCTGCGGATCCTTTTCCCGCACAAGATAGCCCTTTTTTTCCAGATTGCCGATCATGCGGGCTACGGCGGCTTTATCAATATTCAGCTGGCCGCGGAGGAACTCCTGGTTGGTTCCCTGATTGCAGCGCACCAGACGAAGGCACTCGAACTCGGTGCTGCCTACGCCCATCTGGCTTAGGACACTGCTGCTGTACCGCTGGGCGGCCCGGGCAATTTTAGTGATCTGGCGGTGGGTTTTATCCAAAGGGGGAGCGCCTCCTTTCGTTTTGATTCCGCATAAAGCAGGGAGCTATTTTACAACAGTATAGCGTATTTTTGCAGAAATGTCCAGCAAGGGGCGAAAGGGATTTTTGAAAAATGCCTTGGCAGGGCTTTGGGTTTGTGTTATGCTACAGTAAGAAAAATTTTTGTTTGGAAGGAGGCGGGAGGAATGCCGCAATTTTTGGAGAGCTCCGAGCTGCTGGTGCTGGCCGGCGCTTTGCTAGAGGTGCTGTTTTTTGCCGGGCAGACATACCTTTGCCGAAAGGGCGGCGCAGCCAAGATGCTGCCGCTTTTCGTTTTAATTTTGTGGGGGCTGCTTTTGTACCGCTTTTGGACGGGAGCGGGGGCGGAAAATCCGGCGCTTTGTTTGCTGCTGGCCGTAGGGCTGGTGTTGGGGGCACTGGGTGTTGGGATGGCCTGGCTGGTGCATAAAATACAAAAGCATTTTTACAAATCGTGACGACCTATTCCTGAATAAGGCAAAGGAGGCCTCCCCAGAGATCTCCTTTTATCCGGCTGTTTCTAAGTATTATTCTTTCGTTACCGCCTGTGTGGCGTCCAGGAACCGCTGTACCATCTCCGAAGGCTCCGGGGAGTGAAGAAGGCCATAGGGAATGGTGTAGCTCCATTCTATCGGGATCACCTTGAGGAGAGGATGTACGTTCTTCCAGGCATCAACCACCAGAAGAACATCACTGGTGCTTTCACACCGATTGAAAATCTCCACGCTGTAGATGTCAAAGTCTACAATCTGCACCTGGGGATGGTTCTGCCAGAGATCGTCCCGCAGCTCGTCCACATAGCGGCTCCATCCCCGGTGCATCAGCATCAGGCGCTGACCATACAGATCCGTTAAAGCAAGGCGGTTTTTCTCTGCCAGTGGGTGATGGATGGAAACGGCGCAGCACAGGGGCTGGCGGGAGATCTCAAAACCGGCGCACCGGCGCAGCTCCAGCATGGTTTCATCGAAAATACCGGCTATTACGTCAATATTCTGCCCCAGATTCTTGAGAATCTCTCTGGCATTTTCCAGGGTATTCTCAAAGGGAATCAGCTGAAATTTGATATCTGGGCACAGGGCGTGTATTTTAGGCCACAGCTCCACCAGAAACTGAGCCGGAGTCATGGGCGAGATACCGATACGGATAATATTTTGAGTTTCCTGCATGGCATTCCTGGCCCGTGTAACTGATTCCCGGCAATATTGGATGATGTACCGGGCATCGTTATAAAGGGAGATTCCCGCCTTGGTAAGGATAAGCCCCCGGTGGGTGCGCTCAAACAGCTTTACCTCCAAATTTCCTTCCAGAAGATTGATCTGTTTGATAACCGCAGTGGGGGTAATAAAGACTTCCTCCGCCGCTTTATTGAAGCTGCCGGCATCAGCTACTCTGAGAAAGGTTTCCAGCTGAGGGTTATACATCAGGATAGCACCGTCCTTTTTGGGCTGACCCAATATTTCCCTTTAATTATAAAGGATGGAGATAAAAATCATCAACCATTATTTTGTAAACTTGTGTTTTTGCTGCCCTGCCAACCGCTTGCCATATACGCCCTCTGCGGTCCTACAGAACGAAAAAACGGCATAGCCCGCAAGCTACGCCGTTTTTGGAAAACAGTTTTAACAGCAAAACATTTTTTACCGGACGACCTACCGGAAACAGAGCTCCAGTTCCAACTCCTTAGCGGGCTCAAACTCCAGGTGCAGCAGGTAAGCGGTCTTCCTTTCTTCCCGATGCCCCAGGTACTGCTCCTCCAGCAGAACGGCCTTCGCTCCCTCCGGAACAGCCAGCCACAGCTCTGTACCATCACAGGAGAAGACTGCGGCGCCTTCCTCCAGCCGGATTGGCGTGCCGGAAACAAAGGACTCGGTTACCTGCCCAGGCTGGGTGAATATAAACCGGTCCAGAACCGTAACACAGCCTTCCTCCCGGTTATGGCGGATCTCCCGATGGAAGCTTTGCAGCTCCTGCAGCTTATAACAGCCGGAAAGCTCCATGGAGAGGCTGTCAACCGCCCCCAGCTGTGCTGTCACCTGGCTGGAAGAGAAGGAAAGCCCCGCCTGCTGCTCGGCGCCGTTAATCAGCGGCAGGTTGTGGCTACGGGAGGCATTTACAAATACCTCATACCGCTGAGAGCTGAAATATTTGGCGTTGTAAAGCCCCGCGCCCAGGTCACACAACAGCGGAACCCCCTGCTTTTGCAGCTGGAAGGAGCCGGCATCGTTATGATTGTGACTTTCCCCATTATGGCCGGCCTTGGCAGCCAGCTGGAAGCGGGACGTGCGGGAAATCAGCCACTGGGCGTTTTCCAGCCAGGCGGCGCTTTGCTCCGGGCAGCCAAAGCGGGCCGCAGGGTTGTACCAAAGCAGATCCCGCAGGGCCAGGCAGTAACGGTAGCAATGGTCGCTCAGGGGGCTTTGGGCATACTGCTTTTCCGGGATCACTGCTTCGGGGAAACGGTTTTGCAGATAGCAGGAAAGTCCCATACGGAAATGAGAGCAGGCGCTCCCGTCCGAAAAGCTGATGGTATTGCAGCCGGAAAGATAAAAAACAGCCTGGCTTTTGGAGATAGCCTCCACCTTTTCATCGGCAAACAGGTCAATTTTACCCCCGGTGCGCTTGCGGAGCAGGTCAGCAAAGCAGACAAAGAAGCCGAAGCCGTAGTTCCAGTAGCTTACTCCCTCCTCACAGACGCCGTCCGGCCCAAAGCCATCCAGATACACCTGCATACAGCTGAGGCACCGGTGGAGTATCGAGCTTAGCTTGTGGACGTCCTGCAGGCGGTAAATTGCCGCCCCGCCAATAGCCCCGCCGCACACCGCGGCCCAGTTATTGCGCATGACCTCAAACTTAAAGGCACGGCTACCGTCCAGAAAAGGGGCAAAAATGCGCTTTTCCAGCTGAATCTGCGCCTGCTGCACCACTCTGGGGGCAAGCCTTTCCTCACAAAGGGCCAGAGCCTCGGCAATGGCAAAGCCGGTTTCGGCAGAAAACAGGTCCAGCTGGTCAGCATACTCCTCAAAGGGGAGGGGCTTGTGCTCCATACTGGTAAAATGCGCGGGCAGACACCAGAAAGGTTCGCTGCAGATCAGCCACAGAATATCCTCCAGGGCATGCAGCCAGCGGTCGTCCTCCGGCTCCAGCCAGCACAGCAGCGAGAAGGTGAGCAGCCTGCCCCGGCGTTCAAAGTAGGGGTTTTCAAACAGGTAACGGTCCCCATCCTCCCAAAACCGCCGGAACAGCTGGAAGCTTAAATGAGGCGCTTCTGTTTCCAAAAAGGCTTCTCCCTGCTGACGAATCTGCGTCAACAGGTCTGCAAGCCAAGGGTCGCCTTTTTTTGAGGGGAATTGCCGGAGCTCCTCTGCCAGCAAAGGGGTACCCTCCTGCATCAGGGCACGGTACAGGGGCGCTTTGTCTGTAATGGTATTCATAATCATCCACCGCCTTTTTCTCTTTACGCCTGCAAAAACGCAGGCTTTTTCTCAGAATACATGATATTGGAAGCAGCGTCAAGCTCTTTTTTCGCTTATTTTTGCCAGCCAACGAAGCACCGGCGCCGTGCCACCGGCCATGGGGAAACCTGAAGCCAGCCGGCTTACCGCTCCTAAACTTTCTGGCAGACGTAACTGCCCTTTGCGTTCTTCTGCTAAAAACAGAGGTTTGGCGCTCTTTCTGCCGTAAAAAAGCCTCAGCAGACCCTAAAAGATCTGCTGAGGCTTAAAGCTTGTTATTTGGGAACGGAAATATCGGCTAATGGGTCGTAATCGGAAAAAATGTCAAACTCTGCCGCAAGCTCCGGGAGGTCAGACCGCTCGAACATTCGCTTTACCGCAGGCTGCATAGCACAAAAGAGCACATCCGTCCCTTGGGCTTTTAAGTGCCGGATTGCCTGCTCCAAAGCGGTTACGGCGGAGGAATCCATGATGCTTACCCCGCTGAGGGAGAGAATCAGCACCGATTGGGGCTCCAAAGCGTCCATTCGTTCAATGAGCCGGTGTTGGGTGGCAAAAAACAGCGGGCCGTGTACCTCAATCACCTTGGCTGTTTCGGTATCCATCTCTCCAACCTGCAGGGTGGCACTGTTGATGACAAAGAGAAGCATAGAGAAGGCCACACCGATTAAGATGGCAGTGGTTAAGTCGAACAAAACAGTGGAAACCATGGTGATTAAAAACTGCGCAATGGCGGTTTTAAACTTTTTTGTAAAAAAGTACCGGATGCTTTCCCACTCGTTCATCCGCCAGGCAGTTACAATAAGTACCCCGGCCAGGGCAGAAAGGGGAATTTTGGACATGGCCGGCCCCAGCAAAAACATGGAGGCAAGCAGGCCCACAGAGTGGATGATGCTGACCATACGGGTTTGTCCGCCGGATTTAATGGCAACGCTGGTGCGGGCGATAGCCGCAGTGGCAGGTACGCCGCCAAAAAAAGGGATAATGATATTGCCAATTCCCTGGGCAACCAGCTCCCTGTCAGCATTCAGCTTTTCGTTTTTCATCCGACCGGCAGAGGCGCCGCAGAGCAGGCTTTCAATCATGCCAAGTAGGGCGATGCTGACAGCGGGACCGATAAACTGCCCCAGCTCCCTGTAGGGGATGCCGGTAAGGGTAAGGCGGTTTTCCGGAAACAGGGTTTTAGGGATTTCCCCTACTGTGGCTACCGGGAAATTGCCCACTAAATTCAAAGCGAGCGCCAAAAGAATGCCAACCAAGGAGGAGGGAAATCTGGCGTTCAGGCTTTTGGGCCAGGCAATCATGACAATAATAACCAGCAGACCAATACCTACTGCCCACAGGTTGGGGACAAAGCCCACGGTAAAGTAGGAGAGCAGCTTTTGCAAAGCAGTGTCCCCCTGAGAGACAGTGCCGAAGAAGTTATCCACCTGCCCCAAAGCAATAATGACAGCAATGCCGGAGGTAAAGCCGGTGATTACCGGGGCAGGAATGTAGGAAACCAGCCTGCCAACCTTCAAAACGGCGGCAAGCAGCAGCAAAATGCCGGAAAGCAGCCCGGCGGTAAACACGCCCTCAATCCCATAGCGGGCAGAAAGTGTTAAAAGAATCGCGGTCATAGCGCCGGTAGGGCCGGAGATCTGGTAAGAAGCGCCGGAAAGCGCGCCAGTGATCAGACCTGCCAGAATTGCGGTAATCAACCCTGAGGCAGCGGTAGCGCCGGAGCTGACGCCAAATGCCAAAGCCAAGGGCAGCGCAACAGCGGTAACAGTCAAGCCCGCCATTAAATCTTGGATAAAACGTTTTCCATTATAGCCGGAGAATTCCTTCTGTAAATCCTGCCTGTAGGTTTTAATCAGGGACATCACCAAAAGTCACACCCTTTGTGTAATTATTCATATCAGATATCAGAATTTGCGCATAAAAATAGACTGTAGGACAAGGTTTATTTCTACCATTATTATACATAAAGAACTATACAATTCCAAGTAGTTTTTCAAAAAGAAAAGAAAAAAGTGAGGAAAAGCTTAAAAATTTCTTTTTTTAAGCCATAAAACTGCGTTTTTCTCTCTAAATTAGAAGATATTCAAAGATAATTTCCTAACAAAATAAAGAAATCCGTCTGATAAATAAAGGACTTTTTAAGATTGCTATAAAACACAATCGAAAATATTCCTATACTTTATTCCGAAAAAAAGAGGAAAATCAATAAAAAATCCCCCTCTCCGGTGATGTAAGAATTTACACTCGAAAGAAATCCCTTCTATTCCCTATTTTTGTTTTTCAGGGGACAAGACAGCGCTTTATTTTCTCATGGTTTCAGTTCGGCT
>CATJLA010000125.1 GCA_949741215.1 uncultured Oscillospiraceae bacterium | reverse complement strand
TAATATTTCCTATTATTGATATTTTCAAAATTCCCCATACTACAGTGCTTTCAGGACGTCGCGCCTCTTTGCAGTGCAGAATACAAAAAGAAGCCCCCAGGCAACCTAGGGGCTTTTAAGCTTGCTATTTCAGATGGAATTTCTCGCCAAAACAAAAGTCATTTTAATTTATCCCAGCAACGCATCCAGCTTGTGTAGAAGAGCCTCTCGCACGTTTTCCGGTGTGTTTTTCTCCGCAATCTGATACAAGATCTCCCTACCCAACTCTACCCGTTCCTCTGATCTCGAGGGAGACTTCCCTTCCTTTTGGGGATTCTCAGGCACTTTCAGACGCAGATTCAGTTTACAGGTAAGAGCAGCTCTTACTTCTTCCGGCAGGGCTTCATCTGTTAGCCTGTCCAAAAGCCACTCAATTTCATCCCTGTCCTCCAGATGCATCTGCTCCTTCATCCTCCGGAAGGACTCCTCCTCAGGATCTCCTTTCTTCTGGAGATCCTCGTACATCTTCTGATATGCCTCAATGAGCTTTTGATTGGTTCTCTCATGAGCTTCTATGGAACTGCTCAGTGCCATGGCCATATCGCCGCAGCCCTTATCCGGAGGAATAGAGCCGATCTGTATAATTCCCTGAAAGGATGTATTATCCTTAGAGATTTCCTCCAGCCGCTCCAAGATATACTCAACGGTCAGCTTTTGGGGGCGGGACGCAGTGGCCGCAGTTTGTGCCTCAGCCTCAGGAATGGCCTCCGGCGCGGGTTCAGCAGTTCCGTCCACAAAGAGGGTTTCAGGATTTTCCATAGTTTCGGCGATTACGGCTGCTTCTTCCAAGGAAGCGTTTCCAAACTCCATGCTATCTGTCATATTTTTGTCCTCCATTTTATCCGGCGGACACGACAAACATATTTTGTTTTCATCAATGAAGCGTGCCCTGCCGTGTTTTACAAGACCTTTTGCCCGTTTTGGGTAGGTCGCCTCATATTCGTTACCGTATTGGTCAACCACAAGAATGTTTTTTTTGATGGGTGTCATCCCCTTTGTGATTGTACTTTGGCAGCCCTTTGTTTTGGATAATGGGTGTCTCCCCCTGGCTGTTACGTTCATCATACCATATTATACAAAAAATTGCAATGCTTTTGCCCACTTTTTGTGGACGGCACAGCCGCTTTTTTGTCTTGCGCACCGGGGGGAGGTTATAAAATCCTCTCAAAAACTGCAAAAATGCCTCCGTTTTGCCCTGCTTTCTCTTGAAAAACGGTCGAAATCCGGTAAAATAAAGGGTGAAATGCCCCCAAAATAAGCAGCTTTTAGGGGACACACGATAGCGACGTCCCCTAAAAGAAAAAGAGAACCTGGGGCAAAAGAAAAGGAGAGAGAAGGATGGACTTAAACCTGACAAGAGCGGACTACTGTGATAATGAAAAGCGCCTGGAATGGTTCCGGGCGGCAAAATTTGGGATGTTTATACACTGGGGAATTTATGCCCAGCTGGCAGGCTCCTGGAAAGGGAAGGAAATTCCCGGCATTGGGGAGCAGATTATGCGGTTTGCTGAGATCCCCGCAGTGGAATACCGGGAGATCGCCAAGGATTTTAACCCCGTAAAATTTAACGCCGAGGAGTGGGTAACCCTGGCAAAGCGTGCCGGAATGCGGTATATCGTCATCACTGCCAAGCATCATGACGGATTTGCCATGTATCATTCCCACTGCTCCCCCTATAACATTGTAGACGCTACCCCTTACCGGCACGACCCTATGAAGGACTTGGCTGCCGCCTGCCAAAAGCACGGCCTAAAGCTCTGCTTTTATTACTCTCAGTATCAGGACTGGGATCATCCTGACGGGGCTGTCCATAAGCCTCAGTGGGATATGACCTACCCTCCGGAGCGGAAGGACTTTCACCGCTATATGAATGAGAAGGCGATCCCCCAGGTGACCGAGCTGCTCACAAGCTATGGCCCTATCGGCGTTATCTGGTACGACACCCCTGGCCAGTGCCCCTACTATGACTCCATGCGGTTTGCGGATTTGGTGCATGCCATCCAGCCGGAGTGCATTGTAAGCCCCCGGGTAGGCAACGACCTGGGCGACTACATAGGCTACGGGGACAATCAGGTGCCCACCTCCACCAACGCCCTGCCCTGGGAAACCTGCGCCACCATGAACGACACCTGGGGCTTTAAGGCCCAGGATCATAACTGGAAGGACACAGGCTCGCTGTTACGTCTGCTGGCAAGTATTGTAAGCAAGGGGGGCAACTACCTGCTGAACGTTGGCCCCACGGCCCAGGGTTTGATCCCTCCGGAAAGCGTGGAGCGGCTGGAGGCCATAGGCCGGTGGCTGCAGGTGCATGGGGACGCTATCTATACCGCCGGCCGCTGCCTGATGCCGTATCAGCCGGAATGGGGCGCGGTTACCGGCTGCAAAGAACAGAAAAAGCTGTATTTCCACCTGTTTGAAAAACAAACCGGCAGTTTCGTCTTTAACGGCCTACAGACGAAGGTGCTGCGGGCTTATATGATGGAAACAGGGGAGGCCGTGCCCTTTGCCCAGCAGTATAACTCCGCGCTGGAGCTGCACAGCCTAACCCTGGAGCTGCCCGCCCAGCCTACCGACCCTTACCTGCCGGTAGCTGTGCTGGAGCTGGAGGACGAGCCGGAGATCGACCCGTTCCTCACCGAGCAAGGCGGGCGGCTGGTGCTCAACGGCTTTTCCGCCGCCATTTCCGGCAAGGACGGAGCGCATCCCCAGGTGCAGGTGTCCCGCGCGGGGCTGGTGGAAAACTGGAGCCGTGCCGAAGATTGCCTGACCTGGACCTTCAAGGTAACTGCTGCCGGCAGCTATAGGGTGGAGCTGAACACCTTCTCGGAGAAGTACCCGGAGAAAGATCCGGAGATGTCCTGGGAGGGAGGGCATAGGTTCCTGCTGCGCGCGGCGGGGCAAAAGGTGGAGTTTACTGTAACGGCGGATGAAAAGTACCGCCCCCGGGATTTGTATTTGTGGCACAACGTGGTAACAAACTGCGGGACGGTTAGCTTCCCGGCGGCGGGGATTTATACCTTGACGCTGGAGCCGCAGGAAATCCGGTATGAAAAGGGGCTGGGGCCTAAGCTGAAGAGCTTGGTTTTAACCGCGGAGTAGGCCGTATTTTTCAGGACGGGACTGCAAAACCGCAGTTTTGTCCGCCAAAATAAAGGGCTGCTGCACTTTTGAGGGTGCGGCAGTCCTTTTTCTCGCCGTTTTAGCGGTATTTTCCACAATCTTTGCAGACCATACTTGCTGTTGGATTCTTGGTTTTGCAATGCGGGCAAATCCAATCGCCATTGGCAGTGTGCTGGATGGGCTTTTGTGGAACAGGGTATGTTGTATTTTTATGAGTATCAATGGAAACAGCCTGTGATTCAACAGGAATCATTTGGTTCAAAATTTCTATTGATATGTCAATCAATTCTCCAATTCCATACAGGACCATCCCGACAAGGAACCCACTTAATACAACATACCAATTTATACCATCAAACTTATAATCAACAACCATGCACATGACACGTACAATGATATAACCTGCAATTGGAGCCATGTAGCTTATTACGATTCCTTTACAGATCAGACCATCCTTAGATGTTTTTTGCATAACACACCTCAACCTTTCTTTTTAGGCAGATTGCCTCTGCCGAATGATAATAGAATACCATATATTCCCTCATTCGTCAATTAAAATATACAGCTATTGTACATCTAATATCTATAAATGCCGCCTATAATTGACACAAAGGGGGATTGCCAATGATAGCCGATACCATCAAAGCATTGCGGGAGCAAAGCGGGTTATCCCAAAGCCAGTTAGCTAGGCGGCTGAACATCACCCGTTCCAGCGTGTGCGCCTGGGAGCAGGGGCTTTCCTGCCCGACAGCACAATATATTATCGAGTTGGCATCCCTGTTTCGGGTTTCCGCTGACTATATTTTAGGCTTGTCTACTGAACAAACAATCAATCTTTCCGGCCTGACCGAGGAAGAAAAGCAGATCATCCAGAATCTTGTCCAATATTTTGACAGAAAAAAGCCCACCGTGCACTGAATCATGCACAGTGGGCTTACTTTTATTATGAGATTACCCTTATTTCACAAAACCCAGGCATGCGCGACGTCACGCCTTTTTGCCAACCTCGGCCATTTTTTGGCAGCTTGCCTCCACGGCGTTCATCACAGCGCCTCGGAAGCTGTCCCTTTCCAGCGAGTGCACCCCCGCAATGGTGCTGCCCCCGGGGGAGCAAACGCTGTCCTTTAAGGCCCCGGGGTGGGCGCCGGTTTGCAGCACCATCTCCGCAGCGCCTGCCACCGTTTGGGCGGCAAGCTCCAGGGCCGCGGCTCGGGGCAGGCCCTGCGCTACACCGCCGTCCGCCAGGGCCTCAATCATCATATATACAAAGGCCGGGCCGCAGCCGCTTACGCCGGTTAGGGGGTCAATCAGGTTCTCCGGCAGCAGGTACGTCCTGCCCACCTGTGCAAACAGCTCTTTTGCCAGACGTAAGTGCTCCGGCATGGCCCGTGTGCCCGCAGCCAGCCCTGCCACGCCCTTGCCCACCAGCATGGGGGTATTGGGCATCACACGGATCACCGGGTTTTCCGGGAAGAACGGTTCAATGGCGGCAATCGTCACCCCGCCCATAATGGAAAGCACCAGCTGATCTCTCCGGCTTTTGCCCTGCAAGGCGGATAAAATCGGCCGCGCAAACTGAGGCTTTACCGCCAGCACCAGCAGGTCGCTCTGCTCCGCCAGCAGCAGCGCCCCTCCGTTGCCGGGATTGTTGGGCAGCGTTGCAAAGCCGTAATTTTCCTGCAAATACGCCAATCTTTCTCCGTTCAGGTCGGTTACGGTAATTTGGCTGGGGCTTACCGCGCCGTTTTTCGTCACACCGCTGAAAATGGCCTCGCACATCTGCCCGCCGCCGATTACGCCGATTTTTATTCCATTCAGTTTCATTTCACCCATAATTCTCGATCCTTTCGTGCCCTATTCCGGCAGCTTGCACACGTCCACCCAGTCAGTTGCTTTTGCGTATTCAAACAGCTCCCCACAGGTTAGCCGGATGGCCGAATTCGGGCTTCCGCAGGCCGGATAGACCTGCTCAAACCGCTGCAGGGAGCGGTCCAGATACACCTTTACCCCTGCGGGGTTGCAAAAGGGGCACACCCCGCCCACCGGGTGCCCTGTTTTGGGCTCCACCTGATCAAAAGCCAGCATTTTGCCTTTTTTGCCAAAGGTATCCTTAAACTTGCGGTTGTCGGTTTTGGCATCCCCGGCAGCTACTACCAGAATGCAGCTGTCCCCGTCCTCAAAGGCCAGGGTTTTGGCGATTTGGGCAGGCTGTACTGAAAGTGCCTGCGCCGCCAGCTCTACCGTTGCGCTGGATACCGGGAACTCCTGCACCTGCCCCTCTCTGCCAAGCTGCTTAAAGTACTCTTTTACCGCTTCTACTGCCATAAAAATCCTCCGTTCTTCCCAAAAGCCCCACAGGCATCCCACCTGCGCGACGTCACTGCCAATTGATTTTCTACCGCTTTATCATACTACCTGCGCAAACCAATGTCAACAAAAATGCCGGAATACCCTGTTTTTTACCGGATTCTCTCCGGCTGCTTTTATAGGAATTGGATGCTTTACAAGGGGAAGGCCCATCTGTCTTGACAATGTTCTACAGATACGGTATACTTTAGAAAAAAGAGAATGGAGGATTGAAAAATGACAAAAAATCTTCGCAAATTTGCCCTTGCCGCAATGTTTTTGGCTTTGGGCCTGGTGCTGCCCTTTTTAACCGGACAAATCCCCCAGATTGGCAACATGCTGCTGCCGATGCACATTCCGGTGTTTTTGTGCGGCCTGATCTGCGGATGGCCTTATGGGCTTGTGGTGGGCTTTGTGGTGCCGCTGCTGCGCTCCTTTGCCTTTGGAGCACCCCGGCTGTTCCCCAATGCGGTTTCCATGGCCTTTGAGCTGGCTACCTATGGCTTTGTGGCGGGCTTTTTATACGGGCGCTCCCGCTGGCAGTGTATACGGGCTCTGTACCGCTCCATTATCGCCGCCATGATTGCCGGCCGCCTGGTATGGGGCGTAGTCCAGATGTTCCTGCTGGGGCTAAACGGGATGCCCTTTACCTGGCAGATGTTCCTCTCCGGCGCATTGTTGAACGCGGTTCCCGGTATTGTGGTACAGCTTACCCTCATTCCGGCGCTGATGCTGGCGCTGAACCGCACCGGTTTGGTAAAATTCCGGAAGAAAAAGGATGAAAACCCGGTTGCTTTGGGGGAAAATTAGCATGAATCAGGCTATTCTTTCCGCCGTAACCGGTCTGATCCAAAAGCAGCTGCAGGAGCAGGGTCGGTGCGTTGTGGCAATCGACGGCAGGTGCGCCTCAGGCAAAACCACCTTGGCTGCCCGGCTGCAGGACGTCCTGCAATGCGGTGTGGTACATATGGATCACTTTTTTCTCCGGACAGAGCAGCGTACCGCGGAGCGATTGAACCAGCCCGGCGGCAATATTGACTGGGAGCGGTTTAACCAGGAGGCTGTGCCCGGCATAAAAAGCGGCGAAAGCTTTTGCTACCGCCCTTTTGACTGCGGTATTCAAGCTTTGGGGGAGCCGGTTTGGGTAAAGCGGGCTCCGGTGCTTGTAGTGGAGGGTTCCTATTCCTGTCACCCGGCGCTGGAGGCGGAATATGGGCTGAAAATTTTCCTCTCTGTCAGCAGGGACGAGCAGCTGCGGCGGATTCGGATGCGTAACGGTGAGGAAAAGGCGCTTCAGTTTGCCCGGCGGTGGATTCCTATGGAGGAGCAGTATTTTGAGGCTTTTTGCATCCGGGAAAACTGTAACGCTGTTTTTCTTACAGACGACTGATACAATAAGGATCAGCGTGCCGGCGGGGGATAGACACCGGTTTGCGTAAAACGCCTTTTCGATTGCAGGGGAGTTCCCCTGGAAAAATAGGGTAACAGATTGGCAGTTCCGTCCCCCCCTTTTATAATAAAGCCCGAAGCAGCCTGCTAACCGACTGCCTCGGGCTTTTATTCTGCTGTGAGCAGGAGCGCTTTATAGCTTCAAATAGCTTCTGGCAAAATCGGCAACCTTCTTTACGCTGCCGGGCGCGTAGGCTGGCTCCAGCCCCGCTTGGCGCAGGGTATCCGGATAGCTCCTGCTGCCGCCGGAGGCACACAGCCTTTCAAAAGAGGCCCACGCTGCTTTTGGATCGCTTTGCATTCGGGCAAACAGCTCCATAGCGCACATCTCTGAAAGGGAATAGCTGATGACATACCGGGGGAAGCTGTAAATCGCCAAATTCCGCAGCAGCGACGCCCCCTGCTCTACATAGGGCTGCAGCTCGCCGTAGTCCAAATCCGGCTCGTACTGCTTTTCGATCACCGCATACGCCGCCGCGATTTCGTCAAAGGAAGCCCCGGAGTGGGTATAAATCCAGGTGTTCAGCTCATGCAGCGTGCAGTAGGCGGCAATCTCCACCAACGCCTCCCGGAAGTGCCCCTGACAGAACTTCTCGGCGTCCTTGCCAAAAAAGCCCTCGGCATAAGGGTAAGAGAAAAGCTCCATGGTCTTGGAGGGGATTTCCACGGCGTCCAAAGCCATATCCCGGAACACAAGGGGATACCCCTGCTGTCCTGTCAAATAACCCTGCCAAGCGTGGCCAATTTCATGGGTAAACACGGCGACGTCGCTGTTGGTTCCGTTGCAGTTGCCAAACACATAGGGCAGGTATCCTTCCTTGACGGCGGCGCAGAACCCCATTCCCGCCACCTTGTTGGGAGAGGCAGTCACGTCCAGGCTTTCGGAGTCCACCATATCCCGGAAGAACTTTCCAAATTTCGGAGAAAGCCCATCGTACATCTTTTTGGAGGCTTCGGTTAAATAGGCGGCATCCCCGGCGGGGCGGGCGTTGCCGTCCTTAAAGCGCACCGCCAGGTCGTAGGACATCAGTTTATCTACCCCAAGCTCCTTGCGCTGTTCCTCCCGCAGCTGGCGCAGCAGGGGAACCAGGTCGGTTTTTACCTGCTCGCAGAAGGCGGAAAGCTCCTTTTCACCGTAGCCCCGGCGATGGAAGCCCAGGTTTACATAATCCAGATAGCTTTCAAAGCCGTTGGCCTTGGCCATTTCCATCCGCAGCTTGATCAGCTCCAGCAAAATGGGGGCCAAATCCTCCTTCTGGGTTAAAAAGGCCTCAAAGGTGGCTTTCCGGGCGTCAATGCGGGTTTGACGGTCCGGATCCTCAAACAGGGCGTACATTTTTGCCTCGGGGCAGCTTTCCCCGCGGAAAGGGATTTTCAGCATAGCCTTTTTCTGCTGATATTGGTTGATCAGCAGGCTTTCCCTGGCCATCAGCTCCAGGCCGGCGGATTTCAGCTTGATCTGCTGTTCTATACGGGGGCGGTATTCGGGGCCGAACCGCTTTTCCAGCTCGGGGAAAAAGGGGCTGTCCAACAGAGCCTGTACATAGGGGGCCTGATCCAAAGTGGCAGTACCCATGCCCTCCTGCTGGGCGGCATTTTGGTAAAACGCATCGGTGCAGTCCAGGCTGGCGCGGATATAGGCCAAAGTAGCGTTATAGCCTACCTCGTCCAGCATGGTGTCACACTGGTGATCCAGCTCCAGCAGCTCCTCCACCGATTTGGCCTCCTGAACTTTTGCAGTAAGTTCCTGCAGCTTCTCCTGTACAGCGGGGAAGTCGGTAGGGGTATAGGGTAGCTCTGAAAACTTATAGGGTTCCATTTTTCGGTGCTCCTTTCCGTTCTTTTTTCTGTGGGGACGTCGTTATGTCTTGCGCATTTTAACAGCCCCGTGTTTTTAGCAAAGCTCTATCAAGAGTGCTAATATCTATGAAAAGAATAGCATACTACAGGGCGGAAGTCAACCTTTTTGTATGGAATTACAATCTCTCTGCAATCCATCTCCTCCGCCCAAAGCGCAATCCTCCTTAACCTTAAGTTCCTTTTGATCCGTTCCGCGCCCATCTTTGTTGTATGAAGCTGATCAATGCTTTCAATCAAACCGCTCATTATAATCTAACCACGTCAATTTGTTTTGCTGTATATTGGACGTTATCATATATTTATTCGTCAGATTGCCCCAAGAATAGAAATGAGAGTAGGGACAATACCCAAGGCGCTTCGTCCCCAAAGCTTGCCAGGGTTACCGCAGACTTAGTGCCGGCGGGTGCTTTCCCTCTCCGCCAAAACTGGGGTGCAAATAGAGATTTTTTTCGCCTCCTCCCCCTGCAGCAGCCGGTGAAGGATTTGGGCTACCTGCAGCCCCATTTGATCCAGGTGGTTATCCAAGGAGGAGAGTGCAGGGCAGGTTACCTCACACAGCTGGGAGTTATTAAAGCCGATCAGCTCCACCTGCGCCGGCACGGGGATCTGCAGCTGCTGCAGGGCCTGGATGCCCCCTACGGCAGCTCTGTCGGTACCGTAGAAGATGGTTTCTGCTTGAGGGCAAAGCTCCAGGGCCCGGCGGGTGGCGTTGGCTCCTCCGTTGATGGAATCCTCCCCTTCAATGATCAGAGGGGTGAGGCCGTGGCTGGTCATGGCGTCCCGATAACCTCTTTCCTTCCGCAGGGCGCTGTCGGTATTATTATCCCGAACAAAAAGGATGTGTCTCCGTCCCCGTGCAATAAACTGCTCCACACACTGGAAGATCCCCCGGTGGTCGTCACTGAGGATGCTGTATACATTAGGCAAGGGGAAGCTTCCGTTGACGAACAGCACCGGCAGGCAGCCGGGCAGATACTGCTTCAGCAGCTGCTCAAAGGCAGGGGTTTGAAAGGTGGAGCCGATGAGAATAATGCCGTCCAGCAGGTTATCGGCGATCATTTCCAGGTACTGGCGCTGCTGTTCCGGTTCCCGGCCGGTATTATACAGCTGGCAGCGGTAGCCCAGGCGGTGCAGCTCCTGCTCAATGGCATAGGCGGTTTGAGAGTAGTGAATTCCCCGGATATCGATAGAAAGGATGCCCACCGCGTTCATGCTCCGCTTTACCAGCCCCCGGGCAATAGGGCTGGGGGAATAGTGGTACTTTTCCAGCACAGCCTGCACCTTTTGGCGAGTTTCCTGCCGGATATTAGGGCTTTGGTTCAGCACCCGAGACACGGTAGTAATAGAAACTCCCGCCTCCCGGGCGATATCATAGATATTCACAGGGCAGTCCTCCTTTTTTCTTTTATGGGGACATGACAGCTATTTTAGTTTTCAAGCCTTCGTTACCGCAAAAAGAACAATTGTTTCACATGAAACATTTTTATAATGAAAGTAAAGCTATTTCAATCTCTGATAACAAAAAATAATCTCAGCAACATTCCAATCGTTCCTGCAAGGAACGTACCTCCCCTATTCCCTATTCACTATTCCCTCTTACTTTTTATTTCGTGATTACTTTAACGCCCAAAAGCCCCGCCAGCTCTGCCGCCTGCAGCGGCGTTACCAAGGCCCCCTTCAGCTCCCGCGGGCCTGAAACCTGCAGCCTGTCTATTGTGCTGCGTGTAAAATCGATCCCTGCCAAGGGTGTTTCCATCATACAGCTTTCCGTAAAGTTCCCTTCCTCCAGCTCAAGCTTTTCCAGCTTGCAGTGGGTAAAAAAGCTGCCGGTAAAATCGCTTTGTACCATCCGGGCCGCCTTTATATCCGCCTCATGAAAATCCCCGTAGGCAAAGCTGCAGCCAAAGGCCGTAATTTCCCGCCATCTGCTTTCCCGAAATGCAGCCCCAACCCCCTTGCAGCCCTCAAAGCTGCACCGAAGAAAGGAGGCCCCTGTCATGTCACAGCCGGAAAAATCACAGGATCGAAAGAGAACATCGGCAAAATCCGTCCCGGCAAAGGTACAGCGGACAAAACTGCAGCGCTCCAACACCACACCCCGAAAAAACATCTGGGAGAAATCCTTTTCCTCAAAGGAAAGCCCTGTAAACCGGAAGGCTTCCACATCCAGCCCGTTGTCCCGGCAATTTTTTGCCATGGCGGGCAGAATATCTGGGTCAATTATTTCAGTCAGCTCCGGCAAAAGCTGTGGCGGCTGAATTTTTACGGTAGTTTTCTTCACGGCAAAAGGACTCCTTTCCAAAACGGGCACAGGTTTTATGCTCTTTTTAGATTGTACCACACCCTTCCTCATTCTGTCACCCCCGGAAGAGAAATCTTACACTTTTTTACGGAGCTTTTCACAATCTTTCCGGGTTTTGGGGGAGAATCCTTGTATTTCACAGTTTCATCATGTACAATAAAACGAAAGATAGAAAATGACGCCCTGTAAAAAAGAAGGAGGAGCATTGATCATGTTTTTGTTTACTCAAGAGGAAATCCTGGCCTTGCGCCGCAAAGCCACGCCGGAGCTTTTGGAACGGCTGAAGCAGGACCTTGTATGGATGGATCGGTTTTCCATTACCCAGGAGGACATCGGCAGCTGGGGGGCTTACTACCAGTGCGCCGTGGATTCCTCCAAGCTTGCCTTTGACCCGGATTCCCCCCATGCCCACCGCTGCCCGGCCTGCGGGCGGGTGTACAGCGGAGAGCCCTATGACAGCAGCTGGTGGAACGTGATGCACGGCAGATTTACCGGCGCTGCCCGGTCCGCCGCCTTGCTGTACCTGCTTACCGGGGAGCGGGAGTATACCCAAATTAGCCGACGGGTGCTGCTGGAATACGCCAAATACTACCCCGGCTACCCCCAGCACGGGAATGTGCCCTACAACGGCCCCGGCAAGCTATTTGCCCAAACCATTACCGAGGCTTCCTTCCTCCATGGCGTTGCTTATACCTATGATATGGTGAAGGAAACCCTTTCTTCGGAGGACAGAACGGAAATTGAGGAGCAAATGCTGCAGGTTGGGCTTGCTTATCTGAAAAGCCACCGCTATCCCCAAATACATAACCATGAGGCTTTGATCGACGCTTCCATTGGGGTGCTGGCTTTATCTTTAGGGGACGAGCACAGCCTGCAGGATGTTTTGTACGGCCCTTACGGGCTTGTTTACCAGCTGGAGCAGGGCACCTTGGAGGACGGTGTGTGGTTTGAGGGTTCTTTGGGTTACCAGCAGTTTGCTTTGAACGCGTTTATGGCCTTTGAGGTGTTTGCCCGCCATACACAGTGGAGCAATTTAGCCAACCCCACCTACCTGAAGCTGATGCGGGGTACCCAAAAGTTTTTGATGGAGGACGGCACTTTGCCTGCCCTGAACGACTGCTCCTGCGCAAAGCTTACCCCGGCGGCAGACCTTTCCACCGAGTTTGGGTACGCATGGTATCGGGACGTCGGCCTATTGCGGTTATTGCACGCGGCTTACCAAAAGGCGGACCGGGGCAAAAACCTGAACGCCTTTTTATATGGGGCGGATACCCTGCCCCCTGTTGAGCCGGAATATCCGGAGCATTATGGGGAGCCTGGCTCCGGACTGACAGTGTTCCGGGGAGCAGAGCAGCGCTACCTGCTGGTAAAGCACGCGCCTTATGGGGGAGAGCATGATCATTACGACAGGCTTTCCATCGGCTTTTCCGCTTTTGGGCAGCAAATGGCGTTGGATTTGGGCACGGTGCCTTACTCGGCGCCCCATCACTACCGGTACTTTAAAAATACGGCCACCCATAATACCGTAACCGTTGGAGAAAGCAACCAGCCGCCCCAGGGGGCGCGGGCGCGGGCCTTTTACCGGCGGCAGGGGGAGGGCTATCTGGATGTGGTAACCGACTGGACCGGCGAATACCAAAAGCCGGATACCTTTGTTCTTTGCCAGTGGGAGGAGGAGAGCTACCAGGGTGTTTCTATGGAGCGCAAAATCCTGTGGAAGGAACAGTACTTTGTGGATGTCTTTTTGGTAAAGGGGCTTAGGGGACGTCCTGCAGACTGGATGTTTCACTGCCACGGGGAGGAACGCCGGCCCTTGGAGGGGGAAGCAGCCAATCCCTTTGCAAAGGAACAGCCCTACAGCTATTTTGAGCAGATCCGTCGAATCAAGGGAGACTGGATTACCCGGGACTGGGTATGCGGGGATGGGGCATTCCGGCTGCACAGCTTTGCCCAGGGGATGGAATACTATGCCCTGAAGGGGCCGGATAATCCGCCGCTGCAGCTGACAGATTTTACTGTAATCCGGGCCAGAGGGCAGGATGAAGCGGTATTTATCAGCGTGATGGAGGCTTACCGGGAGCAGCCCTTAGTGCAAAGCTGCCGGTTGGAAGCCGGTGAAGACGGCAAACTGTACCTTTACCTCAACGGTGAGGCGGTTACCCGGGAAAATGCTGCCTGGAATCTGCTTGATTGAGAGCGGGAGAGGCTTGTGAGAAAAAGCTTCATCCCTTTTTGGCTGGTTTTATACAGAAGCACATAAGCTGTCAGCCGGCAGTTTTGTCCCCAAAAAGGCAGCAGACGTTTGGCAAAATACAGCGATAAAAGGAGCGCAACCGAAATGGCAACTCAAACCAGGGATATGACTCAGGGCAGCCCCGCAAAACTGATTTTGCTTTTTGCCCTGCCTTTGATGCTGGGCAATGTGTTCCAGCAGCTTTATACAGTGGTGGATACTATCGTGGTAGGCCAGTTTGTAGGGGTGGAGGCGCTGGCGGCGCTGGGCTCCGCCGAGTGGCTTTTGTATTTGGTGATCGGCATTATCACCGGAGTAACCCAGGGCTTTTCTATCCTGATTGCCCAGAGGTTTGGAGCAGACGATCAGGCAGGGCTGCGCAGGGCTATAGGGGCCTCTGCTTTGCTTACCGCCATTACCACTGTGCTGGCGACGGGCCTGAGCCTTATTGTCCTGCGCCAGGTTCTGGTTCTGCTGGAAACCCCCGCCAATATTCTGGAAATGGCGGTGCAGTACCTTACTGTAATGTTTGCCGGGCTGCCGGTAATTGCGGGGTATAACCTTTGCGCCTCGGTGCTGCGGGCTATCGGCAACAGCCGCACCCCTCTTGTGGCAATGCTTTGTGCCTCCGGCATCAATGTAGGGTTGGATTTACTGTTTGTAATCGTTTTTCGTTGGGGAGTAATTGGAGCTGCGGCCGCTACCCTGATAGCCCAGGGCTTTGCCTGTGCCGTGTGCTTTTTTGCTATGAGAAAGCTGCCCTATGTCCATCTGGACAGGCAGGACTGGAAACCGCAGCTTTCGCTTTGGGGACATTTGATGCGGCTGGCAATGCCTATGGCTTTTCAGAATATTATCATCGGGGTTGGGGGCTTGGTGGTGCAGTATGTCATAAATACCTTTGGCTTTATTTTTGTGGCTGGCTTTACCGCTACCAATAAGCTGTACGGTATTTTAGAGGTGGCGGCTACCTCCTTTGGCTTTGCTATGGCCACCTATACCGGCCAAAACCTGGGCGCGGGACGGATTGACCGGATTAAAGCAGGTACCCGCAAGGGGAGCCAGATGGCTGTGGGAACCG
The DNA here is from genome assembly GCA_949741215.1 of uncultured Oscillospiraceae bacterium. Classification (GTDB taxonomy): domain Bacteria; phylum Bacillota; class Clostridia; order Oscillospirales; family Ruminococcaceae; genus CATJLA01. Next base: position 15,188 of record CATJLA010000125.1, on the reverse strand, counting down.
CTCTTGTCATAACGGTGTGTATGCTGGCGCTGGGCAAGCCTATTTTGGGGCTGTTTATTTCCGGAGAGCCGGAGGTAGCGGCCCAGGTGCTGGAAATCGCCTATATTTACCTGGCAGTAATGAGCAGCATGCTGTTTATTTTATACCTGCTGTATGTGTACCGCTCGGCACTGCAGGGTATGGGGGATACGGTAATCCCGATGATTTCCGCGATTGTAGAGATGATTATGCGGATGTCGGTAGTGTTGATTCTTCCCAAAGTGATGGGGCAAAACGGCGTGTATTTGGCAGAGGTTTCCGCCTGGATTGGCGCTGTAGCTCTTTTGACCACGGCTTATTATGTGCGAATTCACCGGCTGGAAAGAGAGGGCGCCGGCAATTTTGCAAATAATCCTGAGGAAGAGGGGCAAACCGGTTGATTTTACCGCTTGGTTCTGCTATAATAGGGGGTAAGCTGCTTCCCTCACCCTGAGGCAGAAAAATTTGATTTGGGAGGGAATCCTTATGGCGCCTACAAGACGTTCTCCGCCCTTGGTGCTTTTGTTCACCATTTTAACCTGTGGAATTTACTATTACTACTGGCTTTATACTACCGCCAGCGACATCCGCAACTTTTTGGGGGATGCGGATATCAACCCTGGTATGGACGTGCTGCTGACTATCATAACCTGTGGGCTGTACCAGTTTTATTGGTACTACAAGTATAATCAGAAGCTTATGGAAATGCAGGATCGCGCCGGTATGGTGCAGCAGGATAACTATATTGTGTATGTGCTACTGATCATCTTCGGGTTTTCCAGCATCGGCGGGATTATTATGCAAAGCCAGCTGAATACAGTGTGGGACAATACTTATTACCGGCAGGCTTAATCGCTTCAAATAAGTCTATGCTTATAGGATATCCAAAGCGGCAACTCCGGCACACAATTATAAAAAAGGAGGCCATTCTTTTTGGCCCCCTTTTTTGTACTAACTGCTTTTGCGGACTGATACCGCAGCCCTGTTAGGCATACATACAGCCGACTGATACTCCCGGCTGATAAACCCGGTGTTCACGCAGATATGATCAGGACAGTCGGACTGCGCAAAGCGGATGTTCCCCTCTGCAAGCTCCAGTGTAACATTTATCTCATAAGGCTCCAGGGAAATCTGCCGCCGAGGCTGATTTGCATCTAAAGATAGCACCAAAACTTCCTGATCTTCTATAGTGACTACCGCTTCCAGCCCGTCCTTTTGGGCAAACAGCAGGCAGGCCGCAGTAATAAGTACCACAAGCAGCAATCCTGCGCCGATGAACAGGTCTGTTTTTTTATAAGGCTTTTTTTGTGACATACGCAACCTCGTTTCCTTTTTATGAAACCAGTATACCGGAAAAGTGCAAAAAAGTAAACGCCGCCTTTTCTGTAGGACGTCCCTTTGCCTCATGCTTTTTTTCAGTTCATAAACTTTGGGGATAATTTGCGAAATTTGTTCCGTGGTACTTGACAAGGGGAGCGCTTTTCAGTATAATATGACTTATCAGCCTGTGGAGGGCTGTATAGATAGGGGTATAGCTCAGTTGGTAGAGCAGTGGTCTCCAAAACCACGTGCCGAGGGTTCAAGTCCTTCTGCCCCTGCTGTTTAGAATAACAGGCGTCCCTGATTGGGATGTCTGTTATTTTTATGCCAAAAATGCGCGAAAGTCCTCCAAAACCGGGCAGAATGGAGGCAGTTTGAGGCAATTTCGGCGAGCTTTTACAGGCAAAAAAGCTGCACTGCACCTTTTCGTCTTAGAAAATACCCAAAGACAAAAAACACCCCGCAGCCGGGAAGCTCCGGTTACGGGGCGCTTTTATATGGGACCGGTTAGTTATTCTCCTGGTCCTGGCGGCGCTGCTGAGAGGATTTCTGGTTCTGCTGGTTTTTCTGGTTATTGCTCTGGTTGTTCTGCTGATTCTGGTTATTCTGCTGGTTGCGGTTTTCCGAATGATTTTTTGCCATAATACTCACCTTTTCTCCTGCGGCATTCCTTCAACTCATCCAAGCCCCTTTGGCCCGCAGGTGCTTTTTAGGGGGTGCAGCATTAGTTTGCTCGGTTTGGCAGGGGTTTATTCCTGTACGGCGGCATTTTTCCAGGACGTAAGCGGACGGTTATGGTTTGGGGCTTTTGATAAAACCGCTGCAGCGACGTCGCCAAAGAGAAAAATGTGATATACTGAAAAGGTGACATACAGATGTCCGGGTTCCTTTGATAGAATAGAGCTATGGAGGGGAAACATCATGAAAATGGACAGGCTGATCGGAATTTTGTCAATTCTTCTGCAAAGGGAGGCAGTAACCGCCCCCATGCTGGCCAAGCGGTTTGAGGTTTCGGTGCGCACTATCCGCCGGGATGTGGACCAGCTTTGCCGGGCAGGGATTCCGGTGGTGACAAAGCAGGGCGCGGGCGGGGGACTTTCCATTATGGAGGGCTATAAGATTGACCGTACACTTCTTACCGGGAGGGAGCTGCAGGATATTCTGGCAGGGCTGCGCAGCCTGGACAGTGTAAACGGCACCAACCGGTATGGTATGCTGATGGAAAAGCTCTCCGCCGGCAGCTCTAATTTTCTCAGCGGCAGCCAGTCGGTTTTTATTGATCTTTCCTCCTGGTACAAATCCTCCCTCGCCCCTAAAATTGAGCTGATTCGGGAGGGGATTGACACCGCCCGAGAGCTGCGGTTTTGCTATTACAGCTCCAGCGGGGAGGGTGAGAGGCAGATTCGGCCTTATTACCTGATTTTCCGCTGGTCCAGCTGGTATGTGTGGGGCTTTTGCACTGCAAGGCAGGATTTTCGTCTTTTTAAGCTGAACCGGATGGACGCCCTTGCTTTAACGGACACTCGGTTTGAAAAGCAGCCCGCCCCTTTGCCAGACCTGCAGGATGAGAGGATTTTCCCCGGAGGGATTTGCGTCAAGGCGCTGTTTCGTCCAAACTGCAAATGGCGGCTGGGGGAGGAATTTGGGGTAAACTGCTTTACGGTGCAGCCGGACGGAAGGCTGCTGTTCCACGCCGATTACACCAACAAGGAGAACCTGCTTACCTGGCTGTTAACCTTCCGGGACGAAGCGGAGCTTTTGGAGCCCCGGGAATTGCGGGAGGAGCTGCGCGAAGCCTTGGCGTCCGTCTTAAAACTTTATGAAGAAGGGAAGTAAAAGCTATGGACTACAAAAATATGCGTTACACCTGGCTGGATGAGTATTTGATGAAGAAACGGGGCGTAACCCGGGAATTAAAGACAGAATGGAACTGGATGCGTTATCTGATCGGCGGAAAACTGTTTGCCGCAGTTTGTTTGAACGGGGAGGATGAGGCCTATTACATCAACCTGAAGCTGGAGCCGGCGGAGGGTGAGCTTTTGCGCAGGCAGTATGAGGATATTATTCCCGGCTACTACTCCGATAAGCGCTGCTGGAACTCCGTTAAGCCGGACGGAGCGGTGCCTGATGAGCTGCTGCGGGAGATGCTGGATCAATCCTATGCCCTTGTGCTGGCGGGCTTCAGCAAGGCCAAGCAGCGGGAGATTCTGGGCTTATCCTGCTGCGGGACTGACTGCTCCGCCTGCGGCGCTTACGGCAGCATGTGCCAGGGCTGCAATACGGTATCCGGCAAGGTGTTCCACAGCCCCCAGGGGTGCCCGATTTATCAATGCAGCGTCCAAAAGCAAAGGCGGGTAAACTGCGCCGGGTGCGGGCAGCTGCCCTGTGACATCTGGCGGGCCACCCGGGACCCCAATTTTACCGACGAAGCCTTTGAACAGAGTATCCGGGAGAGGATTGCCAACCTTGGCGGGAACGTCAGATAAAAGGTGGAAAGGGTTATGATATGTTAAGGTCAATGATGCAGGTATATGTAAAGGGAAGCGAGGAGGCGGTCAATACCTATCGGGACGCCTTTGACGCGGAGGTTCTTTGTGTGTATCCCCAGGAAAGCGGAGGATATATGCACGCCGAGTTGAACGCTTTTGGGCAAATATTAGCTGTATCTGAGCTTACGGAGCAAGCCGTTATTGGCAATACGATGCAGTTTTGCTTTCACCTTGGGGAAGGCGGCGAGGGGCAGGTTAAAAAAGCGTATGACAGATTAAAAGCCGGAGCGGCTATCGACACGCCGATTGGCCCCTGCAGCTATAGCCCGTGCATGTTCTCGCTGACGGATAAATTCGGCGTGTTTTGGTGTTTGTTTGTATAGGGAGATTTGACGGCTATATCATCAGCATATTGGAATAACCCCATGATTTTTAGAATAACAGGAGGCCAAATCGATGTCCTTTGATTACAAAAAAGAGTATAAAGAATTTTACCTGCCCCCTAAAGCTCCGGGAATGATTGATATCCCCGCCATGAACTTTATCGCGGTGGAGGGCAAGGGTGACCCCAACCAGCCCAACGGCGAGTATCAATCGGCCCTGAGCCTGCTGTACGCTATCGCCTTTACCATTAAAATGAGCTATAAGGGCTCCCACAGAATAGAAGGCTACTTCTCCTATGTGGTCCCCCCGCTGGAGGGCCTTTGGCGGCAGCAAGGCGGGGGAGAGTTTGACCCTGCCCACAAGGAAAATTTCCTCTGGACCTCCCTGATCCGCCTGCCGGAATTTGTTACCCGGTCAGATTTCGACTGGGCTGTACAGCAGGCCGCAGAGAAAAAGCGGCAGGACTTTTCTAAAGCAAAATTTTTCTCCTATCACGAGGGCCTCTGCGTCCAGTGCATGCATCTTGGCCCCTATGACGCCGAGCCCGCCACGCTTGCCCAAATGCACAGCTTTTTGGAGCAGCAGGGCTATCAGCCGGATCTCTCTGAAGCCCGCCCCCACCACGAAATTTATCTCAGCGCCCCTCGCCGCTGCGCTCCGGAAAAGCTGCGTACGGTTCTCCGGCTGCCTGTTAAGCCTTTCGGGACGTAAGCGCATTTTTTATTTCAAGGCACACTGGGGGCAGGCCTGCCGCAAAACAAAAGCCGTGCCGGTAAGCAGATAAGCTTGCCGGCACGGCTTCGTCTGTAACAAAAAGCTAAAAAAACATGTGCTCCGCAAAAATTTTGATTCCGATGGCAATCAGAATCAGCCCGCCGAAAATCTCCGCCTTTTCCTTTAACCCCCCGCCGAACCTGCGCCCTAAAAAGGAGCCTGCCAGGCACAATAAAAAGGTAATCAGGCCGATAAAGGAGGAGGCGGTAAAAATATTTACCTTCAGCGCCGCAAAGCTGATGCCCACTGCCAAAGCGTCAATACTGGTAGCCACCGCCTGCAGCAGAATAGCCTTGCCTGTAAGGCTTTTTTGCTGAACCACCGTTTCTGGATGCCGCAGCTCGCCGATTGCCTCCCGGATCATATTTCCGCCGATCAGGGTAAGCAGGATCAGGGCGACCCAATGGTCCAGCGAGGAAATCAGGTTAATAAAAAGCTGGCCGGAAAGAAACCCCGCTACCGGCATCAGCGCCTGAAAAAGCCCAAACGCGCCGGAGACGGCGAAAGCCTGCTTTTTGCCCATATCCCGGTAGGTAAGCCCGTCGGAAATGGAAACGGCAAAGGCATCCATTGAGAGACCCACTGCCAGTAGGAATAAGGTTGTCAGTTCCATAAGTACAACTCCTGCTTTTCTTTTTTGGGGGGGGACAAGGCTGCCGTTTTGGTATCCCGCGCCCCCAATCCATCCTTATGAAATTCCATAGACTTTTTTTACTGTTTTTTATGCGGGCCGGCCTCCCGGATTTTTCCGTTTTCCAAACAGAACCGCTTCTCCGCCAGCGCTGCCTCCCAGGGATCATGAGACACCAGCAAAACAGTTTTGTCCGCAAGCTTTGGAACCAGCCAATCTACCACCTGCTGCCGCAAAGCGTGATCCAGCCCCTTAAAAGGCTCGTCCAGCAGCAGCAGCTCCCCAGGCGCAAGCACTGCCCGAACCAACGCCGTGCGCCTGCGCATTCCGCCGGATAAAAGCCTTACCGGTTGGCTTAGGGTAACGGCGTCCCCCAAGCCAACAGTTGCCAGGGCCTGCTTTGCCTCCTGCCGGGGGAACTCTTTTGGGCAGCAAAGCATTACATTATCCAACGCTGTAAGCTGCTCGCAAAGCCTGTCCTCCTGAAAAACCGCGGTGGTCCGCACACCCTTCAGCCCGGCAATGCCGCCGCTGTCCGGCTCTTCCAGCTCCATTAAAAGCCGCAGCAGGGTAGTTTTCCCACAGCCGGATTCCCCGGTTAAAGCATAAAATACACCAGCCTCCAGGGTAAAATCCACTCCCTGAAGCACCTGCTTTTCCCCATAGCTTTTCCACACCTGGCTCAAGCTTATGGACATCCTGCCTGCCTCCCCTCCAGCGCTTTTTGGGCAGACTTTGCCAGCCTTAAAAACAGCTTTTCAAACACCAGGCTGATCACCAAAATGACTACTGTCCAGGCAAAAAGCTCCGGCGTGTTAAAAAAGATCTTTGCCTGATACAGCTTTTCTCCGATCGATCCATCCGGCAGCCCGATTACCTCCGCCGCCACCCCGGCTTTCCAACACAGCCCCAGCGAGAGGGTGCAGGCGGAAAAAAAGTGAGAGGCCAGCTGCGGCAGATAGATGAACCGCACCCTGCGCCCCAAAGGCAGCCGAAACACTCGGGCCATTTCCAGCAGCTTTTGATCCAAAGCGGAGAATCCACCCAGCAAATTCAGGTAAAAGATGGGAAAAACCATCACAAAAGCAATAAAAACCGATAAATTCCGGGAGGAAACCCAGCACAGCGCCAAAATAACAAAGGAAGCCACCGGCACAGCCTTCAGGGCGGTTACAGCGGGGGCCAGCAGCACCTTTACCGGCGAAAACCGCCATGCCAATGCCCCCAGCAGGCACCCGGCCAGCAGCCCCAGCGCAAAGCCCGCAAAAATCCTGCCAAAGGAAAACGCAATCGAGGCCCAAAATTCCTTTTTCAGGACAAGACCGCCAAGGGTTTGTGCCACAACCCAGGGGGAAACCAGCAGAATTTCCTGGTGGATGGTGCGGTATAAAAGCTCCCAGCATAGCAGCCAAAAGCAGACAGATAAAAAGTTCTGTCCTGTTTTTTTTCTTTGCGACATTTGGGAACCTCCTCTTTTACAGACAAAACCTTTCAGGTAAGTAATAAGTAAAAAGTAAGAGTGAATAGTGGCGGTACCCTCCCTGCGGGAGCGATTTTAATGCTGCAGAGGGAGATTTTAGTTTGTTGGTGGGGTGAAATGGCTTTTGGGTTTTTGGGGGGGAGGTAGTGAACAAAAGCGCTGTATCGTCCCCTAATAACAGGGGACTTGACAGCGCTTGATATTTTGGTGCATGGCGGGTTATTCCCCTAAATAATAGAAGTCGTCCTCAGGCAGTGCGCCGCCTATGGATGCGGGGTTCTGTTCGAACAGTACCTGCAGGTAGCCGCTTACTTTTTCCTTCATTTCCTGCCCTTTTACAAAGGTGATATTGCAGTAGGGCAGCGCTTTTTGGGCTACCGCCGCTGAGGGGACAATGCCATACTTCTCTATTAGGGCCGGGGCGTTTTCACTTTCGTTGGTGTAATGGGTGGAGGTTTCATACGCCGCTAAAAACTCCTGTAAAAGCTGGGGCTTTTGTTCCGCCAGCTCTTTGCGGATGACCAGCACGCCGGTAACCAGGCTGCTGGGAGAATCGACACCCTGCTGCAGTTTGTCCCATTCTGCGGTAAAGTCCAAAGCAATACGCAGATTCTCGTTTTGGCTTTGGGCAATGGTAACATAGGGCTGTGGCAGCACCGCGATGGCATCCTCCGACTGGGCGAGAAGAGCGGCAACCTCGGTGGATTCCGACTTGTATTCAATGGTCAGGTCTGTGGCAGGGTCCAGGCCGTTCTGGCTCAGCAGGTAGTTGAACACATACTCCGGCGTGGTGCCCTTGCCGGTGGAATACACCGTTTTGCCCCGCAAATCCTCAAAGGACGTAACCGCTTCCCCGGTTTCTACCACATACAGCACGCCATAGGTGTTGATGGCAGCCACCTGCACCGCGCCATTGGTATTCTTGTACAAAACCGAGGCCAGGTTGGCGGGAACGGCAGCCATATCCAGCTCGCCCCGCACCAGCATGGGAACCAGCTCGTCAGCGGTGCCGGCCATGGTAAACTCGCAGCTTTCCCCTCCCTGGAGCTCCATCATCGAAACAAGGCCCATGGAGGTGGGGCCCTTTAGGGAGCCAATCCGCAGAACGCCGTCCTCTGCAGGGGTGTAGCCTGAAGCCTGAGACGGGGAATCGGCAGTGCCGTCACTGGAGGAGCTGCTTTCAGAGGACTGCTCCGGAGGCAGGCTGCTTTGGGACGAGCTGCTCTCGGAGGAGCTGCCGGAAGCAGGCGAAGAGGTGCAGCCCGCTGTCAGGGAAAGTGCCAAGGCTGCGGTTAAAATGCAGTAAAAAAGTTTTTTCATAAAATGCATCAAATCTCCAATCCTTTATATCAAAGTTTCATTCCTATCTTTGGCGCTAAACGCCTCATTTAATATATCATTTTGAAGGAAGAATGTCAAACAACAGAAAATATTCCTTCAGACAGGGAGCGCGGCCTGTTTTCCTGCTGCATCGGGGGGAATGGACAGGGGAAAAGGGGCGCTTTGGAAAAAATGCTTGTCAGCTGTAAAAAAGTATGGTACAATACATAATACATCCGGCAGAGTGCGGGACATGGGGGATGCGCGACGTCCGCCAAAGGAGAAACCGCCTGCTTGCCGGAAAGGCCGGTTGGAGAGTACCGGCAGCCTTCCCTTAAAAAAGGTGAAGGCGGAACAGAGCGTGACCAAAGGGCAGGGAATCCCTGCGTGCCGGGTCATGCGGGTGTGTGGGCCCTGTGCGACAGAGAGCTGTGAACCATGTCAGGCGGGGAACCGAGCAGCATTAAGCGGTATCCTTTGTGTGCCGCAGGTAACCGATACACCCGTATGACCCGGCATACAGGGCCGGCGTCATTTTGCAAGGAATGAAGCCCGGGTTCTCTGCCTCTTTTTTTCTGCTTGCGGAGAAAAGGGGGAAGGCAGGTTTGGGCTATCAGGCGCTTTACCGGAAATGGCGGCCTCGGGTTTTTGCCGATGTAGTGGGCCAGGAGCATATTACCGATACCCTGCGCAACCAGGTGGTGCTGGGCAAAACCGCCCATGCTTATCTGTTCACCGGTTCCCGGGGGACAGGGAAAACCACCTGCTCCAAAATTTTAGCCAAGGCGGTGAACTGCCAAAACCCCCAGAATGGCGACCCCTGCTGCCAGTGCGATATCTGTAAGGGTATTGAGGACGGTACGGTTTTGGACGTAGTGGAGATTGACGCCGCCAGCAACAACGGGGTGGATAACATCCGGGATTTGCGGGAGGAGGCCAACTTTACCCCCGCCAGCGCAAAGTACCGGGTATATATTATTGACGAAACCCATATGCTGAGCATTGGTGCCTTTAACGCTTTGCTTAAAATTATGGAGGAGCCGCCCCCTCACGTGCTGTTTATTCTGGCCACTACCGAGGTGCACAAGGTGCCTGCTACGGTGCTTTCCCGCTGCCAGCGGTTTGATTTTCATCGGATTGACCCGGAGAAAATTGCCGACCGGCTGGAGCTGGTGGCCCAAGGCGAGGACTTTGCCCTGGAGCGGGATGCCGCTTTGCTGATCGCCCGGCTTTCGGACGGCGGGATGCGGGATGCTCTCTCGTTGCTGGATGTCTGCCTTTCCCGAGTGGGAGATTCGGGGCAGGCGGTGGATGGGGAGCTTGTCTCCCAGGCAGCGGGGCTGGCGGGGAACGAGTACCTGTTTTCCCTTGCCCAAGCGGTGCTGGAGCAGGATTTAGGCAGGGCTATGGAGGAACTTGCAGGGCTCTCGGACCTCTCGGTGGAATTTGAGCAGCTTTGCCGCCAGTTCATTGGCCATTACCGGAATTTGATGGTGGCAAGAGCGGTGGGCAGGCCAGAAAATTTTGTGCTTTGTCTGCCAAAGGAGCTGGAGCAGCTAAAAGCCCAGGCCCAGGCTTACTCGATGGCACGGGTGCTTTACAGCATTGACTGCCTGGGGGAAGCGCTGAATAAAATGGGCAAAGGCTCCGGTAAGCGGCTGGAGATGGAAATGGCGCTGGTACGGCTGTGCAGCCCAAGCCTTTCCGGCGGGGAGGCCGCTGTGTTGGCTCGGCTTCAGGCTTTGGAGGACAAGCTGCGCGCGGGTGTGTTGCCCGCTTTTGGGACGTTACAGCACCCGCAGGTTTCCCAGCTGCAGGAAGGGCCCGCAGGCAGTGAAAGCGCCAGCCAGCCTCCGGCAACGGTTACAGCCTCTCCGGAAGGCACGGATAGCCTGTCGTCCTTTGAAGAGGAAGAGACGCCGGTATCTGCGGAGCCGATACAGCCCCCCACGGAGGAAAAGCCCCCGAAAGGGCCGGAGAATCAGGCAGGCGGGACGTCCCGAAAAAAGGAGAAGCCCCAGGTGCAGCCACTGGACTGCTGGGGTGAGGTGCTGGATCTGCTTTCCCGTACCAATCCGGCGCTGTATGGGGCGCTGCAGGGTTCGGTGGCCTATGAGGCGGGGGATCTGGTGCTGATTGACTCCCGAAACACCTTCTTTTTGGAGATGGTTCGTAAGGGCGGCGTGGCGAAAAATTCTATCCGGGACGCGCTGTTTTCCTTTACCGGGAAGAAGTACCGGCTTGGGCCTTATCGGGAGACCGATTATCAGGTGAAAAAAGAGGATCCGCTGGAAAAGTTACTGAAAAGTGCGGAGGAAAGCGGTATTCCTATAGAAATTACAGAATAAAAATGAAAAACGGAGGAATTTTAATATGAGAGCAAGACTGCCGGAAGGTTACGCCAACAGAGGCGCAAGCAATATGAATCAGATGATCAAGCAGGCCCAGAAGATGCAGGAGGAAATGGCCAAAAAGCAGGAAGAAATCGAGCAGCGGGAGTTTACCGCATCTTCCGGCGGCGGCGCGGTGGAAGTGGTGATGTCCGGCAAGCGGGAGCTGAAAGCTGTGAACCTGAAGCCTGAGGTAGTGGACCCGGAGGATATGGAGATGCTCCAGGATTTGATTATTGCCGCGGTTAACGAGGTGATCAAGCAGGTGGACGAAACAACCTCCGCCGAGATGGAGCAGGTAACCGGCGGGCTGAACATCCCCGGCCTGTTTTAAGAGGAAATGGGGTACCGGATAGACGCCCTTGCCCGGCTGGTGGAGCAGTTTGCCAGCCTGCCGGGCATCGGCAAAAAAAGCGCCCAGCGGCTGGCTTTTCATATGCTGAGCCTTACTCGGGAGCAGGCCCAGCAGTTTGCAGAGGCTATTTTAGAGGCGCACCAGAAATTAAAGCGCTGTACTGTCTGCCAGAACCTTTCGGAGGAGGAGATTTGCCCTATCTGTTCGGACGAAGGCAGAGACCGTTCGCTTATCTGCGTGGTGGAGGACCCCAAGGATTTGCTGGCCTTTGAGCGCACCGGGGAGTACCGGGGGTTATACCATGTGCTCCACGGGCTGTTATCCCCCATGGCGGGGATTGGGCCGGACCAGCTGACGGTAAAGGAGCTTTTGAAGCGGCTGGGGGACGGCAGTGTGAAGGAAGTGGTGATGGCGACCAATCCCACAGTGGAGGGGGAGGCTACCGCTATGTATTTGGCAAGGCTGATTAAGCCGATGGGGGTACGGGTAACCCGGCTGGCGTATGGCATCCCGGTAGGGGGCAATTTGGAGTATGCCGATGAGGTAACCCTGTACCGGGCTTTGGAGGGAAGAAGCGAGATATAGCCTGTGGCTATTTTTACTGGCCATACCCGGAGCAGTGCACTATCCCACAAACCACAAAAATACACCCGCCCGCTTACCGTCCTAAAAAGGAGAAAGGAAACTGGCAGCAGAATGGAAAAGCAAAGCTGGAAAGCGCTTTTGAACCCCAGGGAGCTTTGGCGTTTTGTTAAGTTCGGCATTACCGGCGTTATGAATACTTTAGTGGATTTTGGCGTTTACACCTTGCTTGTTGAGCTGTTTTCTGTTAATATGTATGTAGCCCAGATAATTTCCTACTGCTGCGGGATGCTTAACAGCTATCTGGTGAACCGGAAATGGACCTTTAAAACCCAGTCCAAGGTGGTAAGCGGAGAGCTGTGGCGGTTTATTCTGCTGAACCTCTCGATGATGCTGCTGGGAATGGGGGTTATCTGGCTGGGTACCCAGTGGCTGCATTGTTCACCGGTGCTGGCAAAGCTGCTTTCTTCCGGCGTGACGTTGGTGGTAAACTTTTTAGTCAGCAACTTTTGGGTGTTCCGCAATAAAGGCGGGGACGTAAGCGCAGACCAATCATCCGACGCATCGAGGGAAGGCAGGTGACAGAACCTTGGAGAAAAAAGAGCTGAAAACCATTACGGTGAACCGTCAGGCCCGGCACGAGTATTTTGTGGAGGAGTCCTATGAGGCGGGAATTGAGCTGTTTGGCACCGAGGTGAAGTCTATCCGCCAGAATGGGGCTAACCTGAAGGACAGCTGGTGTGAAATTACCGACGGCCAGCTGTTTGTAAAGCAGATGCACATCAGCCCTTATGAAAAGGGGAACATCTTTAACCGGGACCCGCTGCGGCCCAGACGGCTTTTGATGCACAAGCGGGAGATTTTAAAGCTGTTTGGGCAGATAAAGCAGCAGGGGTATACGCTGATTCCTCTTTCGCTTTATTTCAAGGGCTCTAACGTAAAGGTGCAGCTGGGGCTGTGTAAAGGCAAAAAGCTTTATGATAAGCGTGCCGACCAGGCTAAAAAAGCTGCCAGCCGGGAGATGGACCGGGCGATGAAGGAACGGTTCCGGTAGGCTTTGCAATTTGGGCGGAGCGGATTGGCGTTTAGCTTGCTGTAAATAACGGTAAGGGCGGGGACGTCGGCGCATGGGCAGATTGCAGACTGTAAACAGGGGGCTAAGATGTGGTTATAAGACCGGTAAGAAGGCAGGATGCAGAGCCTCTTTTTGAGATGATGTGCCTGCTTGATGAAGAAACTTCCTTTATGATGTATGAGCCCGGTGAGCGAAAAGAAAAAACCACGGATATAAGCGGTCTCAGAAGCAAAATTGACGCCGCGGTATCCGGCAGGGATTTGCTGTTGGTTGCTGAAGAATGTGGCGGAAAGATTGCAGGATATATTTGGGCAGAAAGAGGAAGACTGAATCGTATTTTGCACACGGCGTATATTGTTGTTGGAATCAGAGAAGGGTACCGGCGCCAGGGTATTGGAACTGAGTTCTTCCGGCAGTTAGAGAAGTGGGCCAGGGAAAACAGTGTTCTCCGCTTGGAGCTGACGGTGGAATGCGCTAATACGGCGGCTGTCCATCTTTATGAAAAAAGTGGTTTTGCGGTAGAGGGAAAAAGAATAAAGTCCATGAAATTAAATCATGAGCTGGTAGATGAATTTTATATGGCAAAAATCCTGTAGAGCAAAAAAACGATCACATTTTTTCTTAAAATCAATGGGTTTTCAGCGAAAAATGAGGGCAAATCAGCCTGAATTTTGATAAAAACAGGTGCTCTTTGCGCCTGAAAACATGGGGGCGTAAAGGTTTCGACGGGGATTTTGAAGCATGGGAAGCGAGTAGAGGAGCATGCACCTCTATAAAAGTATGACGTTTTTAAATTAGACGACAACGATAATTTAGCTTTTGCTGCTTAATTTAAGCAGCCGTCTGGCCGGATAGGACCACGGATCCGGTTCAGGCGTCGATGAGTGGTGAACGTCCGGTTTGAGTGCCTCGGCATACCGGATGTATAGGGGCTACTGAAGCGCTCAGCCTGTCTGTTGGCGGTGCGCGGAGGGAATGTTAAATGACAGACTGCACTCGGAGATGCTCGTGTGGATGGGTTTTCGGACAGGGGTTCGATTCCCCTCGCCTCCACTGACAACAGCCATTGATTTTTCCGCATGGTCAAGCCATTTGTGGGAATTTCAATGGCTGCTTCTTTATGCCTTTACCACACCTTTTACCTCACTTTGCAAAATATCCGTAAAAAGCTGTCCTACTTCGTGCGCTGTTTCCTGCGCATCATCGGTTAGGGTATGGCCGTATATGCCCAAGGTGTCCATATTCTGGGAATGGCCTACCAGAGGCTTTATCATACCTATGGGCAGTTTTTTTACAATGGATACAAAAGTGTGCCGCAGCATATAGGGAGTTATTTTTGGCAATCCGTTATATTGGCAGTACTTTTGCAGATGCTTCCGGTAAGTACCTTCAGGAATATCCGGAAAAACCTGATCAAGATTTCCGGTTTGCTGCCATTGATTTTGTAAGGTGGCTTTTGCGGGTTTGGTTAGGACGAAACTGCGAATGGCGTTCTCATTCTTCCCCTTTGTTTCTTCCCCGTAAACGTTGATGGAACGGCGTATGTAAATAACATCTCCCCGCACATCGTCCCACCGCAGGCCGAGAAGCTCCCCTGGGCGCAGCCCCGTCAATACCTGAAAACGATAGGCATTGATGAGCGGGTCCTGGACCTCACGACCATAAAGCTCTGTTTTGTCGGAAGAAAAGAGAATGGCGATATGCTCTTTTTGCAGGATGTTCTTTTCTTTGACCGGGGCGCCGTTGGGGATGGTGAGAAATTCCGGGTTTAGGGTGGTAACGCGGATTCGGCGGCAGTACTTGCAAAACTCCGTGATGGTGGCCCTCAGGCAGAGCAGCGTCTTTTTGGCTTTACCGTCAGCATACATTTTGTTGATGATTTGCTGAAAATCGTTTTCCGTGATGCTGGAGATTTTTCGGTGGCCGATGGCCGGGATAATCCAGTTTTTGCCGTAGCCCTCCAGCTTGGCCCAGTTGGATTTGCTGGTGGTAAGCTTCTTTTCGGCTATGTACTGTTCGTAGAGGAGGGCGATCCGCTGGTTGGTGTCCTGAATGTTGCCATCCAGCCAGGCGTCGGCTTTTTCATGGCACTCCCGCTGGCCTTTTTTGCCCGGGGTGGAGCTGTAGAACGATTTGCGCACTCCGTCCTTTTGAACGTTGATTTTCCAGTAGGAATACTTGTCCGACCATTTTGCTACAGTGGTTCGTTTCATGATATTTTCTCCCCTTTCTTGCATAGTAAAACAAAGTGTGGTACAATAAAGGGGTAGAGTGACCCCTTGGATTTGGGTGTGGGTAGTTTCTACGTTTGCCTGACGATGTTGGCGCATCGTGGGCAATGAGCCGTCTCCTGTTTGCAGCAGGGGGCGG